>JBAXCK010000048.1:0-21399 GCA_037141465.1 Mycobacteriaceae bacterium
GCACCCGCACCGAGACCAAGAACGTCAACTCGCTCAAGAGCGTCGAGGTGGCGGTTCGTTACGAGATGCGACGCCAGGCGGCGATCCTGGCGGCCGGCGGAACCATCCACCAGGAGACCCGGCATTTCCACGAGGACGGCTACACCTCGCCCGGCCGCGACAAGGAGACCGCCGAGGACTACCGCTACTTCCCCGAACCCGATCTCGAGCCGGTGGCGCCCACCGAGGAGCTGATCGAACGGCTGCGCGGGACCATTCCGGAGGTTCCGTGGTTGTCGCGCAAGCGGATTCAGCAGGAGTGGGGCGTCTCCGACGAGGTGATGCGCGACCTGGTCAACGCCGGAGCGGTGGAACTGGTGGCCGCGACGGTGCGACACGGCGCCCCCAGCGAGTCCGCACGCGCGTGGTGGGGCAACTTCCTGGTGCAGAAAGCCAACGAGCAGGGTGCCGAACTCGATGCGCTGGCCATCACACCCGAACAGGTGGCGAAGGTGATCGCACTGGTCGACGCCGGCACGCTGTCCAACAAGATGGCCCGCCAGGTCGTCGAGGGTGTGCTGGCCGGCGAGGGAGAACCCGAGGCGGTGATCGCCGATCGCGGGCTGGCCCTGGTGCGCGACGATTCACTGATTCAGTCGGCGGTCGACGAGGCGCTCGCGGCGAATCTGGACATCGCCGAGAAGATCCGCGGCGGCAAGATCGCGGCCGCGGGCGCGATCGTCGGCGCGGTGATGAAGGCGACCAAGGGTCAGGCCGACGCCGCGCGGGTGCGCGAACTCGTCTTGGCTGCGTGCGGCCAGACCGGCTGAGTCAGGCGGTCAGCCGGGCGGTCAACTGATCGTCGTAGCCGGGCAGGACGGCCAGCGCACCGTGGAAGTCGTCGTCGCGGGTGCGCTCGGTGGTGACCACCACCGTCGACAGTCCCGCGGCCAGTGCCGCCCGCAAGCCGGCTGCTGAATCCTCCACGGCCACCACGCTGGGCGGGCGCAGGCCCAGATCGGACAGCGCCATCCGGTAGACCGCCGGATCGGGTTTGGCGACGCTGACCTCGTCGGCGGTGACCATGACCTCGACCGCGCCGTCACCGAGCAGATCGCGCACCGAGCGGTGGATCCGCAGTCCGCCGCGCGCGGTCACTATGGCGACCCGGATCCCGGCGCAGTGCAGCGCCCAGACGGACTCGGCGAACATATCGCCGTCGTGCCTCGGATCGTCGAGTACCCCGTCGAGGGAGAAGATCACCGCCTCGACGCGGGCCGGACGGGAATCGCCACCGCACCGGTCCCACCAGAACGACGTCACGGGCCGACTATCGCCGCGCCCGGCGGTGACTGCATCCCCCGTCCGGGGGAGCGCATCAGGTGAGATCCACCCCTGCGCGCCGCTACGGTTGACTCGTGGGTTCCCAGGCCGTGCGCGTCGTCCTCGTCGATGACCACGAGATGGTCATCGAAGGCCTCAAAGCGATGCTCGCGCCGTTCGCCGACCGCGTCGAGGTGGTGGGTGAGGCGGTCGGGGCCGAGAAGGCGATGTCGGTGATCGACGGACTCAACCCCGACATCGTCCTGTGCGATGTGCGGATGGCCGGTGTCAGCGGGCTGGACCTGTGCCGCGAGATCCGCGAGCGTCACCCGGAGGTGAAGGTGATCCTGCTGTCGGTCTACGACGACGAGCAGTACCTGTTCCAGGCGATGCGGGTCGGAGCGTCGGGTTACCTGCTCAAGGGCGTCGGCAGCGACGAACTGGTCCGCCAGTTGCACAGCGTGGCGGCCGGCGGGACGGCCATCGACGCCGGGCTGGCCGCCCGTGCCGCCGAGACCGCGGCGCGACTGCAGAGCGACCAGTTCTGGCCCGGCGCCCGGCACGGACTCACGCAGCGCGAGAGCGAGATCCTCTCGCTGGTCGTCACGGGTGCGTCCAACCGCGGCATCGCCGCGAAGCTGGTCATCGGGGAAGAGACCGTCAAGACCCATCTGAGTGCGATCTACCGCAAGCTCGGTGTCGGTGACCGCACCAGCGCGGCGGCAACCGCACTGCGGGAGGGCATCTTCCGGTGATGCTCCCGAACGCGGTACACGGACTGGTCGATGCCGACCGCGAGGTCGCCCTGCTGCTCGACATCATCGCGGCCACCTCCAGCGGCCCGGGCGTGGAGCCGATGGCCGCCGCGGTCGCCCGGATGATCACCGCGGCGACCGCCTCCGACGTCTGCTTCGTCCACGTGCTCGACGACACCGACAGTTCGCTGACCCTGGCCGGCGCCACCCCGCCCTTCGACGAACAGGTGGGCCGGGTCCAGCTGCCGCTGGGCTCGGGTGTCTCCGGATGGGTTGCCAGCCACCGTGAACCGGTGGTGATCGTCGCCGACAAGGAAGCCGACCCGCGCTACGTGCCGATCGCGGCGCTGCGTGGCAAGGAGTTCACCTCGATGGCGTCGGTGCCCATGGAAGCCGAGCCGGGTGGTCTGGTCGGGGTGCTCAACGTGCACACCATCGCCAGGCGCGACTTCACCGCACGCGACATCGAGCTGCTGCTGGTCATCGGGCGCCTCATCGCCGGCGCCCTGCACCAGGCCCGGCTGCACCGCCGGCTCACCGCCCGCGAACGGGCCCGGGAGAACTTCGCCGAGCAGGTGATCGCCGCGCAGGAAAGCGAGCGGCGCCGGGTCGCCGGGGATATCCACGACGGCATCTCCCAGCGTCTGGTGGGCCTGACCTATCGGCTGGATGCGGCGGCCCGCGCCGTCGACGACGGCGACCAGAACTCGGCGGCCGAGCAGTTGGAGAAGGCCCGCGACCTGGTGGACCTGACGCTGGGGGAGGCCCGATCGGCGATCAGCGGGTTGCGCCCGCCGGTGCTCGACGATCTGGGTCTCGGTGGCGCACTGGCCAGCCTGGCGTCCTCCACCGCGGAGGTCGACCTGGAGCTGCACCTCGAGGACCGCCGTTTGCCCGAGCACGTCGAGGTGGCGCTGTACCGGATCGCGCAGGAGTCGGTGCAGAACGTCGTCAAACATTCCCGCGCGCTGGTAGCCGTGGTGCGCTTCGCCGTGCTCGAGGACGTCGCTGTACTGGAGATCTCCGACACCGGTGTCGGGTTCGAGACCTCGCCGGCTTTGCCGTCGAGCGGCTACGGGATGCTGTCGATGGCCGAGCGCGCCGAACTCGTCGGCGGGGAGCTGGCGGTGCGGTCCGAACCCGGCCGCGGCACCACCGTGACCGTCTCCGTCCCGCTGGACGGGGCCGCCGACACGGGGCCGGATTCCCCGCGTGTTTCGCTGCGCTGAGGGCTGTCGATCGGTAAGAATTATGGACGCGAATCAGATGCCAGGGTCAGCTCCGAGACGCTAATTTCGATATCACTCGGTTGCGGTGAAGGGAGTCCCTGGTATGGCGTCTGTGCTGTGGTTTCAAGGTGGCGCGTGTAGTGGCAACACCATGTCGTTCCTCAATGCCGATGAGCCCAACGTCGTCGATCTGATCGTCGATTTCGGGCTGGAGGTCATCTGGCATCCCTCGCTCGGTCTGGAACTGGGCAACCAGGCTCAGAAGATCTTCCGCGACTGCGCCTCCGGCGCGCGCCCGATGGATGTGTTCGTCTTCGAGGGTTCGGTCATCGAGGCGCCCAACGGAACCGGACGGATGGACATGTTCGCCGACCGCCCGATGAAGGACTGGGTCACCGAATTGGCGTCGCAGGCCGGCATCGTCGTCGCGATCGGCGACTGCGCGTGCTGGGGCGGCATCCCGGCGATGGAGCCCAACCCGTCGGCGTCGACCGGGTTGCAGTTCCACAAGCGCAACCGCGGCGGCTTCCTGGGACCGGACTTCAAGAGCAAGGCCGGACTGCCCGTCATCAACATCCCCGGCTGCCCCGCGCACCCGGACTGGATCACCCAGATCCTGGTCGCCCTGGCCACCGGCCGCACCGGCGACATCTCCCTCGATGATCTGCAGCGGCCCGAGACCTTCTTCAAGACCTTCACCCAGACCGGCTGCACCCGCGTGCAGTTCTACGAGTACAAGCAGTCCACGATGTCCTTCGGCGAGGGCACCCGCACCGGCTGCCTGTTCTACGAGTTCGGCTGCCGCGGACCGATGACGCACTCGCCGTGCAACCGCATCCTGTGGAACCGCCAGTCCTCCAAGACCCGCGCGGGCCAGCCCTGCTACGGCTGCACCGAGCCGGAGTTCCCGCACTTCGACCTCGCGCCCGGGACGGTGTTCAAGACGCAGAAGGTGGCCGGGGTGATCCCCAAGGAGACCGGCACCGGCACCCACAAGCTGTCCTACATGGCCGCTGCCGCGGCCGCGCGGATAGCAGCCCCGCAGTGGTCCAAGGAAGACATGTTCGTGGTCTGAGCCCACCCGGCCGACCTGACACCCCACACCCCCGGAGGATTTAGGCAATGACATCAATGGATCTGCACGTCAGCCCACTCGGACGCGTCGAGGGCGACCTCGACGTGCGGGTGACCATCACCGACGGCGTCGTCACCTCGGCGTGGACCGAGGCCGCGATGTTCCGCGGTTTCGAGATCATCCTGCGCGGCAAGGACCCGCACGCCGGCCTGATCGTCTGTCCGCGTATCTGCGGCATCTGCGGCGGCAGCCACCTCTACAAGTCCGCCTATGCGCTCGACACCGCCTGGAAGACGACCATGCCGTCCAACGCGACGCTGGTGCGCAACATCGCGCAGGGCTGCGAGACGCTGCAGTCGATCCCGCGCTATTACTACGCGCTGTTCGCCATCGACCTGACCAACAAGAACTACGCGAAGTCCTCGATGTACGACGAAGCGGTCCGCCGCCACGCGCCCTACGTCGGCACCAGCTACCAGAAGGGTGTGGTGCTCTCCCAGAAGCCGGTCGAGGTGTACGCCATCTTCGGCGGGCAGTGGCCGCACTCCAGCTTCATGGTGCCCGGCGGCGTCATGGGCGCGGCGACGCTGTCCGACGTGACGCGCTCGATCGCGATCCTGGAGAACTGGAAGGACAACTGGCTGGAGTCCGACCTGCTGGGCTGCAGCGTGGACCGCTGGCTGGAGAACAAGACCTGGGAGGATGTCCTGGCCTGGGTCGATGAGAACGAGTCGCAGCGCAACAGCGACCTCGGCTTCTTCATCCGCTACTCCATGGACATCGGCCTGGACAAGTACGGCAAGGGTGTGGGCAACTACCTCGCCACCGGCACCTACTTCGACCCGACCCTGTACCGCAATCCGACGATCGAAGGCCGCAACGCCGCACTCATCGGCCGCAGCGGTGTATTCGCCGGCGGCCAGTACTACGAGTTCGATCAGGCCAACGTGCGCGAGGACGTCACGCACTCGTTCTACGAGGGCAGCCGTCCGCTGCACCCGTTCGAGGGCGAGACCATCCCGGTCGATCCGGCCAAGGGCAAGGAGCAGGGTAAGTACAGCTGGGCGAAGTCGCCGCGGTACCTGATCGACGGCAAGGGCGACCTGCCGCTGGAGGCGGGGCCGCTGGCTCGCCGGATGGCGGCGGCCGGCCCGAACGCCGCACCGCATCAGGACAACGATCCGCTGTTCCTGGACATCTACAACAAGATCGGCCCGAGTGTCATGGTCCGCCAGCTGGCCCGCCTGCACGAGGCGCCCAAGTACTACAAGTGGGTGCGGTCCTGGCTGGATCAGCTCGATCTGAGCGAGAGCTTCTACAGCAAGCCGACCGAGTACGCGGAGGGTAAGGGCTTCGGCTCCACCGAGGCGGCCCGCGGCTCGCTGTCGGACTGGATCGTGCTGGAGAACAACAAGATCAAGAACTACCAGGTGATCACCCCGACCGCGTGGAACATCGGCCCGCGTGACTCCCATGACGTTCTCGGTCCGATGGAGCAGGCGATCGTCGGCTCTCCGATCGTCGATCCGGAGGATCCGGTTGAACTCGGGCACGTCGCCCGCAGCTTCGACTCCTGCCTGGTCTGCACGGTGCACGCCTATGACGGCAAGACCGGTAGGGAGCTGTCGAAGTTCGTCATCAACGGAATGGTGTGACCCCGGAGAGCACACCAGGGGTCACACCTGAACTGGATCTGGAGCCGCCGGGTTGCGCCGTCCTCATCGTCGGTTGCGGGAATCTGCTGCGCGGTGACGACGGCGTAGGGCCGGTCCTGGTCCGTCACCTCTGGGACCGCGGTGTGCCCGAGGGCGCCAGGCTGGTCGACGGCGGCACCGCCGGGATGGACGTCGCCTTCCAGATGCGCGGCGCCCAGAAAGTCGTCATCGTCGACGCGTCGAACACCGGTGTGGCCGCGGGAACGGTGTACCGCGTGCCGGGGGAGGAACTCAACGATCTGCCGCCGCTGAACGGACTGCACACCCACTCGTTCCGGTGGGACCACGCGATCCCGTTCGCCCGGTGGGCGCTGGGCGAGGCCTGCCCGACCGACATCACGGTGTTCCTGATCGAGGCGGCGGCCATGGAGATGGGCGCGGAGTTGTCCGAACCGGTGGCCTCGGCGATGGAACGGGTGATCGAGATCATCGAGACCGGCTACCTGGCACCGCTGCGGCCGCAGAGCGCCGATCAGGTCAGCGTGGAGTTCACCGACGACGGCTACCTGAGGCTGGACGCGGTGCTGGCCGCCGGCCGGTTCCCGTCCGACGCCGTGGCGGCCGTCTTCCGCGACGGCGAACTGTGGCTGTTCCCGCTGCGCGGACCCAGCAGCGGCGGACTCCTGCTCAAACAGCGCAACCCGGCGGGCGACCGCGCGGTGCTGGTGCGCGAAGTCCTCTCCGACGGTTTCCCCGTCGGCATCCGTACGGCATTCTGGGACGATGCGCAGAAGGCTCTGCGGATCGGGCTGGAGGAGTGAGGCTCATGACCGATGAGCGCCCGACCTCCACCGACCAGGCTCTCGACGTGCAGACCGTCGTCGTCGAGGAGAACGGCCGGTGGGCGATCGACATCGTCGTGGTGTTCGCCGACGGCGTGGTCCGCAAGAGGATCAACAGCCACGCCACCAGGGCGCGCGCCGAGCTCGCCGCCGATCTGATCCGGCGGACCGCAGACCGTGACATCGGCGGGGTACCTCCCGCCGGGCTGTGACCGATCGCGATAGGACCAACCGAGGAGTGTTGTGACCGACCTGATGGATCCGGCGGTGCTGGCCGTCCGGCCCCAGCCGCTGGGCGCGTTCCCGCTGCCCCTGGGTTACCTGCTGATCCCCGCATCTGCGGACACCGAGGAGGCGCGGCTGGCGCTGCTGGCCGGCCGGCTGCCGCAGTGGCCGGCCGCGCTGCGCGCCCACGAGCTCGCGCTGGCCGGTGACCGCGACGGCGCACTGGCCGCACTCGACGGGGACGACCCGATCACCCGCTACAACCGGTTCGTGATGGATCCCGACGGAGTGGACACCGGCGAACTGCGCGCGGCGCTGGGCGATTTCGGTGTGCTGGTCGACGTGGTGCAGTTCGCCCTCGGTCGCAGCGACACCGCACCGGAACTCGGCGATGCCACCGGTGAGCTGGCCGCGACCGTGCTCAGCGCGCAGGCCAGCCGGGCACTGCAGGACGGCGATCCGCAGCCGGCGGCGGCCCTGCTGGACCGCGCGGCAGGGCAGGCCGCCGGAGTGTCCGAGCCGCTGCGTGGCGTGCTGCTCGGTGCGGCCGCGTCAGTCCTCGACGGACCCGAGGCGGTGAGCCGCTACGAGAACGCGCTGGCGGCCCTCGAGGACGCCGAGGATCTGCGCCTGGCCCGCGCCGAACTCCACCTGGCTCTGGCCGGGGTGTTTCACGAACAGGCCGTCGACCGCCCGGATCTGCTCAATAAGGCTGTACCGCATTATCATTCGGCGCTGCAGCTGGTGTGGCGTGAGGAGGCGCCGCTGCTGTGGGCGTCTGCGCACGCCAATCTGGCGACCGCGTATCTGACGATGCCGATGACGGAGGCGTCCAGTCAGCTGCGCCTGGGTGTGGCGGCCCAGTCACTGCGTTCGGCACTGAAGGTCTACACCCCCGAGGAACATCCCGAGCAGTGGGCCAGCGTGCAGGTGAACCTGGCCAACTCGCTGGTCTACACGCCGTCGAGCCATCAGACCGACAACCTCGTCGAGGCGGTCAACCTCTACGAGGCCGTGTTGGCGGCCCGCGACCGCGACACCGATCCGCTGGGCCGGGCGCGGGTGCTGGCCAACCAGGGCAATGTGCTGGCGCATCTGGGTGACTTCGATCAGGCCAAGGCCAAGCTGTACGACGCGAGGTTCCTGTTCGAGGAACTCGGCGATCACGACTCGGTGCTCGCGGTGCGCGGCGTGCTCGACGAGGTCGCCCGCCAGCAGGCACTGGACCGCACCGACGGGGACGGTTGAGGGCGATGAGCGACAGCGATTTCGACGACCTCGCCAAGCGGGTGGACGACGCCGTGGCCGCCCTCGATGATCTGGATCCGGCGGCGCGCAAGGTGGCCGAGGAGGTGCAGTCGGCCGTCGAGGCGATCCACAAGGCCGGCCTGACCACCATCGTGCGCCGGTTGCGCGCCGACGACGCCACCCGCGCGGCGCTGTTCGAACTCGTCGACGACCCGGTGGTCCATCTGCTGCTGTCCCTGCACGGCATAGTCCGGCCGGATCCGGTGACGCACGCCAACCAGGTGCTGGAGACGGTGCGCCCGCAACTGCACAGCCACGGTGGCGACGTCTCGCTGGTGCGGGTCGAGGACGGCACCGCCTTCGTCCGACTGGAAGGCGCCTGCAACGGATGTTCGATGTCCTCGGTGACGTTGCGCAATCTGGTCGAGGAGGCGTTGGTGGCGGGGGTTCCGGCCGTCACCGCGGTGGAGGTCGTCAAGGATCAGCCCAGCCCGACGCTGATCCCGCTCGAGTCGCTGCGGGTCGGCCGCAGTCCCGAGGAGGACGGCTGGGTGCGACTCGGTCCGGCGGCCGACGTCGCCGCCGACGATCTGTCGACCGCGACGCTGCACGACGTCAGCGTGTTGATCGTCAACCTCGATCAGCGCCTCGCGGCGTACCGCAACGAGTGCGCGCACGAGGCGCTGCCCCTGACAGAAGCAGTGCTCGACGTCAGCAACGGGACCCTCACCTGCCCATGGCACGGGTTCTGTTACGACGCAACATCGGGGGAGTGCCTCAGCGCCCCCGGCGCGCAACTCGAACAACTTCCGCTGCGCATCGACGACGGCGACGTCTGGGTGCGCGTGCTCCGGTGATGACGCCACCCGTGGTGACGTGACGTGAGCCGCTACACCGTCCGCCACAACATCAGCGGGGTCGGCACCCGGCCGGACGTCGTGCCCGATGTCGATCTCACCGACGGGTGGGCACCGGAGGTGTGGCTGGGCGCACCCGCGCCGGGCGGGCTGGCACTGCCGGCCGCCAAACCGTCGATGGCGTGGCTGTACTCACCGCGCGGGGTGTTCCTGGGTGGCGACGGGGACGACGACCATCTGGTGGTCACCGACTCCGGCAACCACCGCGTACTGATCTGGCACGGCATCCCCGAGGGCGACGAGCAGGACGCCGATGTGGTGCTGGGCCAGCCCGACGGCGAGACCGAGGGCCCGGCGGCCGGCGGCCGCGGACCCGATCGGGGCATGCACCTGCCCACCGGTGTGCTGATCCACGACGGGCGACTCGTCGTCGCCGACGCCTGGCACCACCGCATCCTGGTCTGGAACAGCGTTCCGCACGACAGCGATACCGCACCGGATGTGGTGATCGGTCAACCCGACGCGGTATCGGTGGAGCGCAATCGCGGCGGGGAGTGCTCGGCGAGCGGCTTCTACTGGCCGTTCGGCATCGCGATCGTCGGATCGTCGTTCTGGGTCGCCGACACCGGAAACCGCCGGGTTCTCGGCTGGCACAACGGCATTCCCGAACCGGACCAGCCGGCCGATGTGGTGCTCGGCCAGCCCGATGCGTCCTCGCACTCCGAGAACCGCGGCGGTGACGCCGGCCCGCGCAGCTTCCGCTGGCCGCATGACATCACCGGCACCGAGGATCTGCTGCTGATCGCCGACGCCGGTGATCACCGCGTGCTGGGCTGGTCACCGCACCCCGACTGCGACCGCGACGCCGATCTGGTGATCGGCCAACCCGATTTCACCGGCTCGGAGGAATGGCCCTACGGCCCGCACACCAACGACAGGTTCCGCTTCCCGTACTCGGTCTGTCTGGACGGCCCGAGGCTGGCGGTGGCCGACACCGCGAACAATCGCATCCTGCTCTGGGACGGGATACCCGACGGTCCGGTCTGCCGCGGTGCCGACGGAGTCGATGGCGGCACCGTCTGGCGCGGTGCCGACGGAGCCGAGGGCGGCACCGTCTGGCGCGGTGCCGACTACGTTCTGGCGCAGCCCGACTTCGGATCCAACGGCGAGAACCGGTGGACCTCGGTGCAGCGCGACACCCTGTGCTGGCCCTACGGACTCTCGCTGCGGGGCGACCGGCTCGCGGTGGCGGACTCCGGCAACAACCGGGTGATGATCTGGCGGAGACGCCGGTGAGACCCCGGATCGTCCAGGCCGACGGCCAGATCGGTTTCTACTGGGCCACCCCCGCCGGGCGGCCCGCCTCGCTGCAGGCACTGGTGGCCGAACCCGACGAGGACGAACCCGACCGGCTCATCGCGACCCACCTCGAAGCCCTCGATGACTCGCTGATCATCGCGGCCGAACGGTTCGGGGAGATCCTCGGCGGTGGCCGCGGGCCAGCCAATGCCGGGGAGCGCGACGATCTGGTGGAGTTGCATCGCAGCTGTGACCGGTTGTGTTTCGAGTACGCCGCCGCGCTGGAGAAGAGCGGCATGTCCGCCGATCTGCGGGCCGGGAAGATCATCGGAACCGCGGTGCTGTTCTCCATTCGCGCACGAAGGCCGCTGGGCCTGCTGGGGCCGGCCCCGTTCGACGGCGAACTCGACGAACCATCCCTCGGCGTGGTGGGCGGATACGGTGAATACCAGCAGGTCGACCCGGACAAGCCGTGGAAGGGTGGCCGCTGGGTGCTGAGAACCGAAGCCGGCCAACGGTTTCCGCTGACCCTGTCCATGGTGTTCTTCGACAGTTCGGGCGCCAACAAGGAGGGTGCCCGCAAGGAGCACCACGAGGCGCTGCGCTCGGTGGTCAGCGCGGCGCGACTGCCCGACGCCGATCCGATGGCGGTGACCTGCGCGCTGGACTGGTTGCTCTACGACTGGCTGATGGCCCACCGCGACGGACCCGACAGTGCTGAGATCGTCTTCCCCAAGGGCTACGAGGACGCCGCGGCTCTGGTGGTCTCGGCGGCCGCCGCGTCGGTCGCCGCGCGGGCGACGTTCGATCCGGGACTCGTGCTGGGACCGCACTGATGGGGCCGCGATGATGGGGACCAAGACCGTCGATCCGGCGGAGTTCTTCTCCGATGCCGCCGTGCAGGATCCGTATCCGCTGTACTCGCGCCTGCGCCAGGACGGCGGTGTCCACCGGGTCGGGGACTCCGGCTACTACCTGGTGAGCAGTTGGGAGGCCGTCACCGACGCCGCGAACCGCCCGGCGGAGTTCTCCTCCAACCTCACCGCGCCCATCACCTACCGTCCCGACACAGGTGTGGTGCCCCTGCAGATGGACGGACTCGGCGGGCCGACCCACATCCTGGCCACCGCCGACGACCCGCCGCACGCCCTGCACCGCAAGCTCATGGTTTCCCAGTTCACCGCGAAACGGGTGCGCGGCCTCGAGCCGTTGATCGTCGAGACATTCGACAGGCTCTGGCCGGGTGGCTCGACGGTCGAGTGGATGGACGTCGAGTGGATGGACACCGTCGCCAACCGGCTGCCGATGATGATCGTCGCGCGCCTGATCGGCGTTCCCGACGACGATTCGGATCAGTTGGCGCGGTGGGGGTACGCCAGCACGCAACTGCTCGACGGTCTGCTGACCGAGGAGCAGGTGCAGGCCTCGATGGCGTCCCTCGGTGAACTCAACGCCTACATCGTCGAGCGCCTCATCGCCGCCGGGAACGAACCCGGCGACGACCTCATCGGGGTGCTGGCGACCGCATGCGCCGACGGGGAACTGCAACGGTTCACCGCGCAGATGATCCTGATCTCGTTGTTCAGCGCCGGCGGTGAGTCCACCGCGTCACTGCTGGGCACGGCGGTGGACATCCTCGCCGCCGACGGTGCGCTGCAACAGCGGCTGCGTGACGACCCGGGTCTTCTCGGCGCGTTCGTCGAGGAGACACTGCGACTCGAGCCGCCGTTTCGCGCCCATCACCGCCACGTGCTCGCCGACACCGCGCTGGCCGGCACGCCGCTGCCGAAGGACTCGCGGCTGCTGCTGCTGTGGGGCGCGGCCAACCGGGACCCCGCCCACTTCGAGTCTCCTGATGAGTTCCGACTGGACCGAGCGATCGGCAAGGGGCACTTGACCTTCGGCAGGGGCCTGCATTTCTGCCTGGGTGCACCGCTGGCCCGACTCGAGGCAGTCACCGTGCTGCGGTTGCTGCTGGAGCGCACCGCCTGGTTCGACGCCGCCGACGTCGGCCCGTGGCTGCCCAGTGTGCTCGCGCGGCGGCGGGAGTCGCTGCTGTTGAACGTCAGGTGATGTCGGCGTTGGACCGCGGGAAGCCGCCGCCCTGCGGGAACAGCGGGAACACCACGTCGTCGAGTTTCTCGGCGTCGCCGGCGGTGCGGTTCACCGTCGCACCCCAGATGTTGCCGTCCGGGGAGACCGCCAGCGCCCAGGCGTGACCGTGCTTGTCCTGGCGCACCACCTCCGGGTCGCCGCTGACCGCGCCGGTCGCCTTGGCCAGCCGCACCGCCACCGTCTGTTTGGTGTTGACCAGGTTCACCAGCACGGTGCCCTCCAGTGCGGCGCAGCCGGCGACGCCGGGCTTGTCGGGCCAGGTCCACACGGTGGTCGCCTTGCCGTCGGAGCCGAGCCGCTGCAGCCGGTCGCCGGCGGGGGTGCGGTCGGTGATGTAGAGCGTCTTGTCGGCGGGATCGACGCACATGCCGCCGCCGGAACCCATGCCGCTCAGTGCGGTGGTCGGCGGTGCCTGTTCCACCGTCGTCGGCTGCTCGATGCGGATCACCTTGCCCGCCAACGACTTCGGATCCGCGGCGAGACCGGGGTTTCCGGCATCGCCGGTCTGCACGACCAGCGTGGTCGGACTGGTGAAGATCAGCGAACCGGTGTTGCCGATCGCACCCTTGGGTATCCCGGTCAGCAGGTCCTTGGGGACGTCGCCGTCGGCGATGCGGACCACCCGGTTGTCGGTCGGCGTGCTGATGTAGGCGTACATCAGCCGGTCCTGGGAGTACGTCGGCGACATCGCGATGTCCATCAGACCGCCGTCGCCGCTGCCGTCGACTCCGATCACGGTCTTGACGGTGGGCTCGGCGCTGACCGACACCTCTTTGATGGCACCCGTGGTGCGTTCGGCGATCAGCGCCGTCTTACCGGTCGGTCCCATGATCAGTCCGCTGGTGCTCTCCAGGCAGCCCTGCATGACACCGGGAGCCGGGCAGGCCTTCGGGAACGGCTTGGGCGGCAGCGGCGGAGGGGGCGGCGGGGTGGATGACGGGCCGGCCCCCATCTCCGGGGCGGTGGTGAACGGCTGGGAGACGGCGTTGTCGAAGTGGGCGCACCCCGAGGCGCCCAGGGCGGCGGTGGTGAGGGCGCACACGGCGACGACAGCCGCCCGCGTCCGCACACCCGGTCCCATGGTGGCCAGGTTACGGACAACCGGCGGATGCTTCGAGTTCGCCCGGTCCCCAAATCCCGGGTTTCGGCCCCCGGTGGACTTACCCTGAGCCTCGTGACGAGTGATCCGGGCTGGCAGCGACCTGAGGACTCGGCGGCGCGGCCTGCCACGGCACGCCTGGTCGACCCCGAGGAGGACCTGGGCGGGGCCGGCTACGGCGGCGACTTCGAGACGACCCGCATTCCGCCGATGGGCGCCCCGCCGGCGCCGGGGCCCTCGACCGGGTACGGCCTCGTCAGCGGTCCCGAGCCGCTGCCCTACGTGCAACCCGAACCCATCCCGATGCCGCCCCCGCCCTCCTTCGAGAAGAGGCCCGTGGAGATCGCCGCGTCCGACGCCGAGGTGAAGGCCGCCGGACGCCGCGGCACCCAGGACCTCGGTCTGCTGCTGATCCGGCTCACCCTCGGCGTCGTCCTCATCGCCCACGGCCTGCAGAGGGCCTTCGGCTGGTGGGGAGGATCCGGACTGGAGGGTCTGAAGGACACCATCGCCGAGGCGGGCTATCAGCACGCCGGCGTGCTCACCTACATCACCGCCGGCGCGCTGATCGGCGCCGGCGTGTTCCTGGTGCTGGGACTGTTCACGCCGCTGGCCGGTGCGGTCGCCCTGGGATTCCTGGTCAACAGCCTGCTGGTGATGTTCGAATCACAGCGCAAGGCCGGCGGAGTGTTCGTCTTCGGATCCGACGGTGCGGAGTACCTGCTGACCCTGACCGCGCTGGCGGCGGCGATCATCCTGGCCGGCCCGGGCCGCTATGGCTTCGACGGCGGACGCGGATGGGCGCGACGGCCGTTCATCGGCTCACTGCTGGCCCTGGTCCTGGGCATCGGCGGCGGCGTGGCCGCCTGGATGTTCCTGCACGGCACCAACCCGTTCGCCCGCTGACCCGGCCCGCCCCTCACTCGTATGGGTTGGGCACCCGTCCGCCACTGGCCTCGGTCAGCCTGGGCAGCGTGGCGAAGGTGACGGCGGGCAACACCAGCTCCCGGCCCCCGGGCCGGCAGGCCCGCGCCCAGGCGCTGCGGGTGAACCGCAGCCCTTCCACCTCGGCCCACGGCAGCGTCGTGCTGGAGATCAAACCGCGGGCGGTCACGCCGTCGGCGCCGGCGGTCGTGCGCAGCCGCTCGATCCCGGCCGACAGCAGCACCGGGATCACCAGCAGGGCAAGGGCCCAGTTGCCCCACACCGGCACCAGGACCAGCAGCGCCAGGGCCAGGAAACCCGACGCGAAGTGGGCCATCGGGGAGATCCGGATAACGCACGCGCTCATAGCGGGCATCATCCCGCATTTGACGCTTGACCAGTACCGGGGCTAATCTTGCGCCTGTGATGACCGGCGGAAAGCTCGTAGTAGGACAGCGCGTTGGTGCCGCGCATGCCCTGAGTCGGGCCTAGCCGCACGCACCAGCGCGCAACCCTCGTACAGCCGCCGACGCTGACGGGGGTTTTTTCTTGCCCCAGACCGAATAACCGAAGCCCGACCACCGAGGACGAGGAACACGAAGTGAGCGCACCGACCACGCGAAAGCCGGACGCCAGTTCCGGCGACGGCGCCACCCCAAACGGCCACCACGGCTCCCATCAGCCGGGGACCGGCCGCGTCGCGCCCGTCGAGATGACCGGCGCCGAAGCCGTCGTCCGCTCGCTGGAGGAACTCGGCGTCGACATCATCTTCGGCATCCCCGGCGGTGCGGTGCTGCCCGTTTACGACCCGCTGTTCGACTCCCAGAAGCTGCGCCACGTCCTGGTCCGCCACGAGCAGGGCGCCGGCCACGCCGCGAGCGGTTACGCGCACGCCACCGGACGGGTCGGCGTGATGATGGCCACCTCCGGTCCCGGCGCGACCAACCTCGTCACCCCGCTGGCCGACGCGCAGATGGACTCCATCCCCGTCGTCGCGATCACCGGACAGGTGGGTCGCAGCCTGATCGGCACCGACGCCTTCCAGGAATCCGACATCACCGGCATCACGATGCCGATCACCAAACACAACATCCTGGTCCGTGACGGCGACGACATCGCCCGCTTCATGGCCGAGGCGTTCCACATCGCTGCCACCGGACGCCCGGGTGCGGTGCTCGTCGACATCCCCAAGGACGTCCTGCAGGCGCCGTGCACCTTCGCCTGGCCGCCGCAACTGGATCTGCCCGGCTACAAGCCCAACACCAAGCCGCACGCCCGCCAGATCAAGGAGGCCGCCAAGCTGATCAGCGCCGCGCGCAAGCCGGTGCTGTATGTCGGCGGCGGGGTGATCCGCGGTGAGGCGTGCGAGGAACTCGCCGAACTGGCCGAGCTGACCGGCATCCCGGTGGTGACCACCCTGATGGCCCGCGGCGCCTTCCCGGACAGCCATCCGCAGAATCTGCGGATGCCCGGTATGCACGGCACGGTGGCCGCGGTCGCCGCGCTGCAGAAGAGCGATCTGCTGATCACCCTCGGCGCCCGCTTCGACGACCGCGTCACCGGCAAGCTGTCCACCTTCGCCCCCGACGCCAAGGTGATCCACGCCGACATCGACCCCGCCGAGATCGGCAAGAACCGTAATGCCGACGTCCCCATCGTCGGTGACATCAAGGCCGTCCTGCGAGAGCTGGTCGATACGTTGCGCCGCCGGCCCGGCGGAGACGACCGGATCGGCAACGAGGGCGTCGACGATCCCGACCTCGCGCCGTGGTGGGACTACCTCAACGACATCCGGAAAACCTTCCCGCTGAGCTACGGGCCGCAGAGCGACGGCAGCCTGAGCCCGGAGTACGTCATCGAGCAACTCGGCAAGATCGCCGGACCCGACGCCGTCTACGTCGCCGGGGTGGGCCAGCACCAGATGTGGGCCGCGCAGTTCATCTCCTACGAGAAGCCGCGCACCTGGCTGAACTCCGGCGGCCTGGGCACCATGGGCTACGCCATCCCGGCGGCCATGGGCGCCAAGATGGCCTGCCCGGACGCCGAGGTGTGGGCGATCGACGGCGACGGCTGCTTCCAGATGACCAACCAGGAGCTTGCGACCTGCGCGGTGGAGGGTGTGCCGATCAAGGTCGCACTGATCAACAACGGCAACCTCGGCATGGTGCGGCAGTGGCAGACGCTGTTCTACGGCGAGCGCTACTCCAACACCGACCTGTCCACCCACAGCCAGCGCATCCCCGACTTCGTCAAGCTGGCCGAGGCGATGGGCTGCGTCGGCCTGCGCTGCGAGCGTGAAGAAGACGTCGTCGACGTGATCAATCAGGCGCGTGCGATCAACGACCGACCGGTGGTGATCGACTTCATCGTCGGCGCCGACGCGCAGGTGTGGCCGATGGTGGCCGCCGGCACCGGCAATGACGAGATCATGGCGGCGCGCAACATCCGGCCGCTGTTCGACGAGGACAACTCCGAGGGGCGGGCCTGATGCCTGCGACAGTCACCCACACCCTCTCGGTACTCGTCGAGGACAAGCCCGGCGTGCTGGCCCGTGTCGCGGCGCTGTTCTCCCGCCGCGGCTTCAACATCCAGTCGCTGGCGGTGGGTCCGACCGACGTCAAGGACATGTCGCGGATGACGATCGTCGTCACCGCCGAGGAGACCCCGCTGGAGCAGATCACCAAGCAGCTCAACAAGCTCATCAACGTGATCAAGATCGTCGAGCAGGACGACGACCACATGGTCGCCCGCCAGCTGGCACTGATCAAAGTGCGCGCCGATGCCGGCACCCGCGGTCAGGTCATCGAAGCGGTGAACCTGTTCCGCGCCAAGATCATCGACGTCTCCACCGAGTCGCTGACGATCGAGGCCACCGGCACCGCGGAGAAACTCGAGGCGCTGCTGAGCGTGCTCGAGCCCTACGGCATCCGCGAGACCGTCCAGTCCGGTGTGGTAGCACTGTCGCGCGGTCCCCGCGCCATCACGAACTCGAAATAGAACGCACGAACAGAGCAGAAGGAAACACACGTGGCAATCGAGATGTTCTACGACGACGACGCCGACCTGTCGATCATCCAGGGCCGCAAGGTCGGTGTGATCGGCTACGGCAGCCAGGGCCACGCGCACTCGCTGAGCCTGCGCGACTCCGGCGTGGCGGTGAAGGTCGGACTCAAGGAGGGGTCGAAGTCGCGGGCCAAGGTCGAAGAGCAGGGCCTCGAGGTCGACACCCCCGCCGAGGTCGCCAAGTGGGCCGACGTGATCATGCTGCTCGCACCCGACACCGCGCAGTCCGAGATCTTCACCAAGGACATCGCACCGAATCTCAAGGCCGGTGATGCGCTGTTCTTCGGCCACGGTCTGAACATCCACTTCGGTCTGATCAAGCCGCCGGCCGACGTCACCATCGGCATGGTCGCCCCCAAAGGCCCCGGGCACCTGGTGCGCCGGCAGTTCGTCGACGGCAAGGGCGTGCCCTGCCTGGTCGCCATCGAGCAGGACCCGACCGGTAACGGCCTGGCGCTGGCGCTGTCGTATGCCAAGGGCATCGGCGGCACCCGGGCCGGCGTCATCAAGACCACCTTCAAAGACGAGACCGAGACCGACCTGTTCGGTGAGCAGGCGGTGCTGTGCGGCGGAACCGAGGAGCTGGTGAAGACCGGCTTCGAGGTGATGGTCGAGGCGGGCTACGCGCCGGAACTCGCCTACTTCGAGGTGTTGCACGAGCTGAAGCTCATCGTCGACCTGATGTATGAGGGCGGCATCGCCCGGATGAACTACTCGGTGTCCGACACCGCCGAGTACGGCGGCTACCTGTCCGGCCCGCGGGTGATCGACGCCGACACCAAGAAGCGGATGAAGCAGATCCTCGCCGAGATCCAGGACGGCACCTTCGTCAAGCGTCTGGTCGCCAACATGGAGGGCGGCAACAAAGAACTCGAGGCGCTGCGCAAGAAGAACGCCGAGCACCCCATCGAGATCACCGGTGCCAAGTTGCGCAAGCTGATGAGCTGGGTGGACCGCCCGATCACCGAGACGGCCTGACCCCTCCCGCCGCGGGGCAGCCCATGAGGGTGCCCCGGTGAAAATCTGACCGGATAAACCGGTGTTTTACCCGTTTCCGCTGCCTCCGTGCCCTATGGTGGCCGTGACAGCAAACTTCGGCAACTGGTCTGTTGCGGCGGAATGGCGGAGATCTCGGCGGAATGTCACGACGTTGGACGGCAGGTATCGGGTTTGCCTGCGCTGGCCCGGACGCCGAACCGCGAAGCGGTCGTGCCGCAAGCCTGACCGGCGCCGACGGAATCCTGCACGTGGGCAGGGTCGGGGCCCTGGCGATCGCTTTCGGGATCGGCGCCGCTGCTCTTGCGATGCCCACCTCAGCGGCCGATACCACCGGTTCGGCCGGTTCCTCCGGCTCCGCTAGGCCGTCCCACCAGACGAAAACCCAGTCCTCGTCCCGTGCAGCATCGCCGGACGCCGCAGCGGCGGCCAGAAGCGCGCCTCGACGTGACGCGAAGGATGGCCGGGGAAGCACCTCGGTCCGGCGCGCGGCAACGGCCGTTCCGGGCGCCGGTAAATCATTGCCGGCAGCCAGTGTGGCAACGTCGCCATCCACTAGTAAACCGCTCGCCGGTACCGGATCGCCGTTGCCGATGGACTCCCGCATCGCGTCCTGGCTGGGCCTGGAGATCGGCAGCCGCCCGGCCGCTGTCGCACCCGCCGCCACCACGCCATCGCGGACAGTCAAGGTGGTCTCTCCGCCGGCCTCGTCCGCCACGTCCGACGAGATCGTCGATTTCATCCGAGTCTTCGTCGGCGACGGGACGGCGGACAAACCCAACGCCGGTGTCTTCATCGGAAACGGGTACAGCTGGACTGCGTCCTCCTGCACGGTCGGGCGGGTGTGCACCGGCGGCCGCGGAGGACTGATCGGATCCGGCGGCAACGGTTACAACGGCGGCGACGGCGGCAACGCCGGACTGATCGGCCACGGCGGCGACGGCGGCAACGGTGTTCCCGGTCAGCGCGGCGGCGACGGAGGCTGGGGCGGGCTGCTCCTCGGTAACGGAGGGGCCGGAGGTGTCGGGGGCGACGCGGCCGACGGAGGAGCCGGCGGTAGCGCGGGACAGTTATCGCTGTACGGCCGCGGCGGTGACGGAGGCACGGGTGGGGCGGGCGGCGGTAACGGCGGCGACGGCGGCCGCGGAGGCCTGCTGAGCGGTAGCGGCGGCAACGGCGGCGCGGGTGGCGCCGGCGTCATTGAAACCGATCAAAGATCGTCGCTCGCAACATTTTTAGCCACCCTATACGGGTTACCCCCGACCATCAACAGGCACGGTGCCGGCGGTAACGGCGGCAATGGCGGCAACGCCGGCCTGTTGTCGATCGTGGGCGCCGGTGGTGCCGGCGGAGCCGGCGGCGACGGCGCGCCCGGTGCCGACGGTATCGGCGGCGGAAGCGGCGGAGTCGGCGGCAATGGTGGCGGAGGCTCCTGGGTCGTCGGCCTCGGCGGGCGCGGTGGCACCGGTGGCGCGGGTGGCCGCGGCGGCACCGGTGTGGCCGGTACCGACGGCGCCGCGGCCACGACACCGGGCGGCGTCGGAGGCGACGGCACTCCCGGAGGGGGCGGCAGCACCGGCGGCGACGGGGGTGCGGGAGGGCGGGCCGGCACCGCGCGGTTCCTGTTCTTCTTCAAACAATCGAACGTCGCCGGCAACGGAGGTGACGGCGGCGCGGGCGGTGCCGCCGGGGCGGCCGGCAACGGTGGCACAGGCGGCGACGGAACCGCGGGAACTCCCGACGGTGGCCGTGGCGGTAACGGTGGTGCCGCCGGGGCCGGATCGGGCGGCGGCGGCAAAGGTGGCGCGGCGGGCGGGCCGAGTGCGGTCGCAGGACGCAATGGTAGATCCGGAGGTGGCATCGGTCTGGCCGGCAACGGCGGGCAGGGCGGGGACGGTTACGACGCCGCCTCCGACCCGCTGGCCCCGGTCGGTACCCCGGGCGGTAACGGCGGCGCGGGCGGCGCCGGCGGATCCGGCCTCGTCATCAGCCAGGCCGGTGGTTCGGCCTCGGCGGTCGGCCGCGGCGCAGCCGCGAGCCTTGCCGCCGCGAGCAGTGCCGGCGACGTGGTCATCCCAGGCGGCAAGGGAGGCACCGGAGGCAAGGGCGGCCGGGGCAAGGAAGCCACCGGCGGCAACGGCGGCGCGGGAGGTATTGGCGGGACGGGCGGCGGAGTCGGCGGCGACGGCGGTGACGGCGGTGACGGCGGGCCGACCGCCGATGGCGGCAACGGGGGTGCGGGCGGCACCGGCGGATCGGGTTTCGCAGGCACCAACGGGGTCGCGGCCGGGGAATCGGGGACCAGTGGCACCGACGCCGGCCGCGGCGGTCGGGGTGGCAATGGCGGCGCGGGCGGAGCACTTGCCGGCAACGGCGGCGCCGGGGGCCAGGGTGGTAGCGGCGGCCTCGGCGGCAGCGGTGGAAACGGAGTTGCCGGTGCGACCGGCGGGCAGGCAGGCGGTAACGGTGGCACCGGTGGCAACGGCGGCCAGGGTGGTCAGGGCGGGGCCGGCGGTACCGCGGCTGCCGGGGCCACCGGACCGGCGGGCAGCGGTGGCACCGGCGGCACCGGCGGCGCGGCCGGACTGCCCGGCGACGGCGCTGCGGGGCCATCCGGCACCGCGACGAATCCCGACGGCGGCGCCGGTGGCGACGCGGGCACCAGCACCCCGGGACAGGGCGGTGCCGGCGGAGCGCCGGGCGGACCCGGCGGCA
>JBAXCK010000049.1:0-20983 GCA_037141465.1 Mycobacteriaceae bacterium
CCCATGTCGTTGGGCCCCATGTCGTTGGGCCCCAGGTCAGCGGACCCGTCTCGCCGCTACGCGCAACCACACCGACAACGCCGGCCAGAGCCGCGACCGTGATCGCGACGATCACCCGCGTCAGCCACACCGATTTGCGGACGCCGCGGTAGTTCAGCGCGGTGAGCGCCGCCACCGCGGCGACGGCGACCGCGTGCGCGTGATCCGGCCACAGATAAAGCCCGACGGTGAGTGCCATCGCCGCGCACGAGGCCGTCTTGCCGACGACGAAACTCCAGCCCGCGAGGTATCCCCAGAACGGTCCGAGCCGACGGCGGCCGTAGACGTAGCTGCCCCCGGACTCCGGATACAGCGCCGCCAGCCGGGCCGAGGAGTCGGCGTTGCAGTACGCGACCACGGCCGCCACGAGCAGCCCGATCAACAGGCCCGTCCCGGCGGCGGCCGCGGCCGGGGCGAACACGACGAACACCCCGGCGCCGATCATCGACCCGAGTCCGATGATGACCGCGTCGCCGGTGCCCAGCCGGCGTGCTAGCCGCGCGCTCAGCGCCGGGCGCGGATCACGTTGCCCACGAGGTAGGCGACGTAGCCGACGGCGCCGGCCAGCGCCAGCTTGCGGGTCTTCGGAACCACCAGGCCCACACCGAGTGCGGTCTCGATGCCGCCGTTGACCAGGGTGTGCCGGCGGATGTTGTCGCTGAACGCAGCCGAGGTGATCGACTCGAACGCCTCCGGCCTGGCGAAGTGCGCCAGCCCGACAGCGGCGAGGGCTGCCCCGATTCCACCCGTGGGAAACTTCATCGTCGTTCCTCTCAGCTGAAGGTGTAGTCGCTCAGTGGGAACTCGCCGGCCTGACGGATCGCGGCCTTGGCCGTCATCGGCCGCAGCAGGGTCGCCTCGCCGTGCGGGTTGAAGTAGTAGGACCGTGCATCGGCGCAGTCACCGAGCGCGAACACGGTGTCGCCGACCTGTTCGGTCATCTGGTCGAGGAACCGGGTGTTGGCCTCCTCGGTCACCTCGAAGGTGTCAACCCCGCGGCGCTTCACCTCACCGAGCAGCCGGTCCATGATCCGCATCTGGTACTCCATCGTGTTGAAGAAGTTCAGACCGATGAAGGCGTACGGGCTGGCCAGGCTGAGGTAGTTCGGAAACTGCGGAACCGACACGCCCTGGTAGGCCTGGAACCTGTTCTCCCGCCACCATTTCCCGAGGTTCCTGCCGCCCCGGCCGATGATCTCGATGGCCGGGATGTTGGCCTCCCAGAGATCGAAGCCGGTGGCCAGCACCAGGGTGTCGGTGTCAGCGCGGGTGCCGTCGCACGCGACGATCGCATGCGGCTCGATGTGGTCGATACCGCTGTTCTGCAGATGCACATTGGATCTGGTGAACGTGCGGTAGTAGCTGTTGGAGAATGTCGGACGCTTGCATCCGAAGTCGTATTCGGGCGTCAGCTTGCGGCGCAGTTCCGGATCGCGGATCACCAGGAACCGGTAGAACTTCGAGATGTCGCCTGCTCCGATGTTCAACCGGCGGAACAGCGTCTGCCGGTGATGCAGAACGACGTAGTTGAAGAACTCGTAGATCCCGTCGGTGATCGCGCGAACGGCGCGCTGCGCCAGCGGGACGCGGGCGAACAGACGCCTGGCGAAGGCGGGATAGCCGAAGTCGACCTTGGGCACCACGAAGATCGCGGTCCGTTGATAGACGGTCAGATCACCGGCCTTCTTCGCCAGTTCCGGGATCAGCTGCACCGCGGTGGCGCCGGTGCCGATCACACCGATGCGCCTGCCGGTCGGGTCGAAGTCGTCGTCCCAGTCGGTGGTGTGGATGACGTTGCCCTCGAAGCTGTGGATGCCGGGTATCTCCGGTGTGTGCGGCTGGGACAGGAAGCCGGTCGCGGTGATCAGGAAACGGGTGGACAGCGTCGTCCCGTCTGCCAGCCCCACCCGCCACAACCGGGCCTCGTCGTCCCAGCGGGCGCCCTCGACGCGCGTGTTGAAGCGGATGTGCCGGCGGACGTCGTATTTGTCAGCGACGTTGTCGGCGTACTGCTTGATCTCCGATCCGGAGGAGAACAGCCGCGACCAGTCGGGGTTCGGCTCGAAGAAGTAGGAGTAGGTCGTCGTCGGGACGTCGCACGCCAATCCGGGGTAGTGGTTGACGTACCAGGTGCCGCCGAGATCGTCCTGGCGGTCGAGGAGAACGAAGTTCTCGAACCCCTGGCGTTTGAGCGCGATCGCGGCGCCGATACCCCCGAACCCGGCCCCGACGATGACGGCGTCGTAGCACTGCTCGGTCATGACATCGACGCTACCCGAATCCGTCCCCGGCGCATCGGCGCAGCGCGGCGGCTACGGCCAGGGCCGGAACATCGAGGACCGTGGACACCAGATCGTGGCGGGCGCCGTCGATCTCGACGATCTCGGTGGTCGCCGGGATGAGCGCCGCTGCGTCCCGAAGCTCGTCGATGCCGCCGAACGGATCGCGGCCGCCGTGGGTGAACACCGTCGGAACCGTGATCGCCGGGAAGTGCTCGGTGCGCAGCCGCTCGGGCCTGCCGGGTGGATGCAGGGGGTAGGAGAACAGCGTCAGGGCGGTGATTCTTCGGGCGATACTGCGATGCTCGGCCGCCGCCACCATCGACGTGAGCCGCCCGCCGTAGGAGTGCCCGCCGGCGATCAACGGCCCGCTGCTCATCGCCGCGGCCGCCGCGATCACCTCTCGCAACCCGGCCATATCCGCCTCGGCCGATCCCGACGGCGGCCCACTCGGCCGGCGCTGCCGGAAGGGAAGGTCGTAGCGGATCGCCAGCCAGCCGCGGCGCGCCCACTGCTCGCAGAGCGCGACCAGCAGCGGCGACTCTCTGCTGCCGCCGGCGCCGTGGGTGAGCACGACGACACCGGCCGGGGTGTCTGCCGGCTCGTGCGCGACACCGGCTGAGATCACGGCTGCAGACGGAACAGCGCCGACACCGGGCCGTGGCCGCCGCCCAGCGGATAGGCCGCGCGCAGGCACTCAGTCACCCACGCCTTGCCGAACGCCACCGCGTCGGGCATGTCGTAGGAGTGCGCCAGCGCGCAGGCGATCGCCGCACCGAGGGTGTCTCCGGCGCCGTGATCGTGTCCGGTGGGAATGCGCGGGGTGTTGTACTCACGGAACTCGGTGCCGTCGTAGAGCAGATCCGGGCTCATCCGTGACCCGCGCAGATGTCCGCCCTTGACCAGCACCCACCGCGGGCCCAGGTCGTGCAGCGCGCGGGCGGCGTCGCGCTGCGTTTGCGCGTCGACGACGTCGATGCCGACCAGCAACCGCACCTCATCGAGGTTGGGCGTCACCAGATCGGCGAGCGGGAACAGCGCGGTACGCAGGGTGTCCAGTGCACCGGGGTGCAGCAGCGGCTCGCCGTTCATGGCGGCGCACACCGGGTCGACGACGAACGGCGTGGTGCCGGCCAGACCCAGATCGCGCCAGCTGCCGGCGACGGTCTCGATGATCGCCGAGGAGGCCAGCATCCCGGTCTTGGCGGCCTGCAATCCGATGTCGCCGGCCACCGCTGCCACTTGCCCGGCGACCACGTCGGGCGGGATCTCGTGAAAACCGTTGACCCCCAGTGAGTTCTGCACCGTGACCGCGGTGACAGCGACCAGGGAATGCACGCCGAGCAGGGCGAAGGTCCGCAGATCGGCCTGCAGTCCGGCCCCGCCTCCGGAGTCCGAGCCGGCGATCGTCAGCACCCGCACCGGCGTCCGCCCCGGGGGCGTCAGAGGCAGGAACTTCATCGCCGCACGCTAGCAAGCAGCGCCACTGGCGTCGGAATACATAGCTTGTATATGCTTTTCCTGAGATGACGGACCTGATCGAGCGCGCCACGCCGCCGCGAACCGACAGCGACCACCCGCACTACAAGTGGGTGGTGCTGTCCAACACGACGCTGGGCACGTTGCTGGCCACCATCAACGCGTCCATCGTGCTGATCTCGCTGCCGGCCATCTTCCGCGGCATCGGGCTCGACCCACTGCAGCCGGCCAACGTCGGTTACCTGCTGTGGATGCTGATGGGCTACCTGGTGGTGACCGCCGTCCTCGTCGTCCCCTTCGGCCGTCTCGGTGACATGTACGGCCGGGTGCGGATGTACAACATCGGCTTCATCGTGTTCACCGTCGCCGCCGTCGCGCTGTCCTTCGACCCCTTCACCCTCGACGGCGGCGCGATCTGGCTGATCGCCTGGCGGGTGGTTCAAGGTGTCGGCGGCGCCATGCTGATGGCGTCCTCGTCGGCGATCCTCACCGACGCGTTCCCGGCCAATCAGCGCGGCATGGCGCTGGGCGTCAACATGGTGGCCGCCGTCGCCGGTTCGTTTCTGGGCCTTCTCATCGGCGGTGTGCTCTCGGAGGTGCACTGGCAGGCGATCTTCTGGGTCGGCGTGCCGGTCGGCATCATCGGCACCCTCTGGAGTGTGCGCTCGCTGAAGGAACTCGGCGTGCGCACGCCCGGACGGATGGACTGGGCCGGCACCGTCACCTTCGGGGTGGGCCTGACCATCGCGCTGATCGGCATCACCTACGGAATCCAGCCCTACGGCGACCACAGCACCGGGTGGACCAATCCGATGGTGCTCGGAGCGATCGGCGTCGGCTGTGCGCTGCTGGCGGTGTTCGTCGCGGTCGAACTGCGGGTCACCGCACCGATGGTCGACGTGCGGCTGTTCCGGTCGGCCGCGTTCGGTATGGGCAACCTCGCCGGGCTGATGGCCTCGGTGGGCCGCGGCGGTCTGCAGTTCATGCTGATCATCTGGCTGCAGGGAATCTGGTTGCCGCTGCACGGGTTTAGCTTCGAATCCACCCCGCTGTGGGCCGGCGTCTACATGCTGCCCATGACCGTCGGTTTCCTGCTCGCGGGACCGATCGCCGGATCGCTCGCCGACAGGGTCGGTGCGCGCCCGTTCACCGTCGGAGGAATGGTGCTGATGGCGGCGTCGTTCGTCGCGCTGGTGCTGATCCCGGTGAACTTCAACTACTGGGTCTTCGCGCTGCTGGTCTTCCTCAACGGCGTCGGCGGCGGCATCTTCACCGCACCCAACACCGCGGCGATCATGTCCAGCGTCCCGCCCGCCCAGCGCGGAGCCGCCTCCGGGGTGCGCGCCACCTTCTTCAACGCCGGGTCGTCACTGTCGATCGGGATCTTCTTCTCGCTCATGATCATCGGGCTGGCCAACACCATGCCGTCGGCCCTGAACGCCGGTCTGCAACAGCAGGGTGTCCCGGCGCCGGTCGCCGAGCAGGTCGCCACCATGCCGCCGGTGGGCAGCCTGTTCGCGGCGTTCCTCGGCTACAACCCGATGGGCGAGTTGCTCGCGCCCTCGGGAGTGCTGGCGCGCCCCGGGGTGAACGCCGACGTGCTCACCGGCAAGACGTTCTTCCCCGAGCTGATCACCGGTCCGTTCCACGCCGGGCTGATGGTGGTCTTCGGCGCGGCCGCGGCGATGATGGTGATCGGCGCGATCGCCTCGCTGTTCAACCCGGGCCGCTACTCCACCGGGTAGGTCGATCGGCGGGTAGTTTGACTTCCCGTGCCGACGGAACGTGCCAACCGCCAGATCGTTCTGCGCCGCCGTCCGACGGGCCTCATCGGTCCCGGCGACACCGAACTCATCACCGCACCGGCCCCCCGGCTTGCCGACGGCGAGGCACTGCTGCGCACCACCTACGTCGGACTCGACGCCGCGGCGCGCACCTGGCTCAACGACCAGCCGGGCTACCTCCCGCCGGTGGGCATCGGCGAGGTCGTCCGCGCCGCAGGAATCGGCGAGGTGGTCGAGTCACGCTGCCCGGCCTATCAGGCCGGCGACATCGTCACCACGCTGACCGGGTTTCAGGAATACGCGATCATCCGCGACGACCTGTTCAGCACGCCGATTCCCGGTGAGAGCGACCAGCGCGCCATCATGAGCGTCTACGGATCCGGCGGTGCGACCGCGTACTTCGGCATGAAGGAGATCGGCCGGCCCGCGCCCGGGGAGACCGTCGTCGTCTCCGCCGCCGCCGGAGCCACCGGATCGATCGCCGGTCAGATCGCCCGCATCCTCGGCGCCCGCGTGGTCGGCATCGCCGGCGGTCCGCAGAAGTGCGCCGCGGTGGTGGAGGACTTCGGCTTCGACGCCTGCATCGACTACAAGAACGACGATCTGCGCGCCGCCCTCAAACAGCACTGTCCCTCGGGTGTGAACGTGTACTTCGACAACGTCGGCGGCGCTGTCCTCGATGCCGTGCTGGGCAGGCTGGCGCCCAATGCCAGGGTGGTGCTGTGCGGGGTGATCTCCAGTTACCTCACCGGCGAGCATCCCGGTCCGTCCAACTACGTCAACCTGCTCTCCAAGACCGCCTCGATGCAGGGTTTCAACGCACTCGCCATGTGGGATCGCTTCGAGGAGGCGTTCACCGATCTGCGCCGATGGGGAGCCGAGGGTCAACTGGTGCACCGCGAGACCGTCTACGAGGGACTCGAGTCGTGCGTCGATGCGCTCAACGGTCTTTTCACCGGGGCCAACATCGGCAAGATGCTCGTCAGGATCAGCTGACGTCGATGAACACCGGCGCGTGGTCGCTGGGGGAGCCGATGCGCTCCTTACCCGTCTTGCGTTCGTCGCGCACGATGTCGGCGTGCGTCACCCGGCCGGCGAGTTCGGGTGAGGCCAGGATGAAGTCGATCCGCATGCCCTGCTTCTTGGGGAAGCGCAACTGCGTGTAGTCCCAGTAGGTGTACACGCCAGGTCCGGGCGTGAACGGCCGCACCACATCGGTGAAGGACGCTTCGATCGCGGCGAACGCCGCGCGTTCGGGGTCGGTGACGTGCGTGCTGCCGCGAAAGAAATCCACATCCCACACGTCGTCGTCGGTCGGGGCGACGTTCCAGTCACCGACGAGCGCGATTTTTGCCGCCGGATCCTCGCGCAGCCAGGACTGTGCGGTATCGCCAAGTGCGCCAAGCCATCCCAGCTTGTAGTCGAAGTGCGGATCGGTGAGTGCGCGTCCGTTGGGCACATACAGGCTCCACACCCGAACGCCGTCACAGGTCGCGCCGATGGCCCGGGCCTCGTGCTTGCCTCCGAAGTCCGGTTGCCCCTCGAATCCGTTGCACATGTCGTCGATGCCGACCCGGGAGGCGATCGCCACGCCGTTCCACTGGTCATGGCCGTGGTGGACCACCTCGTAGCCGGCCCCGAGAAACGTCATCACCGGGAACTGCTCGTCGGCGCACTTGGTCTCCTGCATGGCGAGCACGTCGACGTCAGCGCGCACCATCCAGTCGACGACCCTGTCCGCGCGCGCGCGGATCGAGTTGACGTTCCAGGTGGCCAGCCGCATGGGGAGTCCCTCGTCAGTTCCCGAACGGATCGGCGACCTCGCCGGGCGTCCACGACAGACCGGGCACGCCCCAGCCGTTGGCCTTGACCGCCCGCTTGGCCGCACGCGCGTGACGGCCGAGCAGCGTATCGACGTAGAGGAACCCGTCGAGGTGACCGGTCTCGTGTTGCAACATCCGGGCGAACAGACCGGTGCCCTCGAGTTCGACCGGGTTGCCGTCGGCGTCGAGTCCGGTGACCCGCGCCCACTGCGCCCGCCCGCAGGGAAACGACTCGCCCGGGACCGACAGGCAGCCCTCGTCATCGGTCTCGGGGTCGGGCATGGTCTCGGGAACCTCGGAGGTCTCCAGCACCGGGTTGACCACCACCCCGCGCCGGTGCGCGGCCTGACCTCGCTCATCAGCGCAGTCGTAGACGAAGACCCGTCTCCCCACGCCGATCTGATTGGCGGCCAGTCCCACGCCGTTCGCCGCGTCCATGGTGTCGTACAGATCGGTGATCAGCGGCCCCAGATCGGCCGGAAGGGAGCCGTCGGACCCGACGGGAACGGGCGTGGTCGGGGTGTGCAGAACGGGATCGCCGAGGATCACGATGGGTCGCACCGCCATGGATCGGGAAGCTATCGCAGGTGACGGACCGACCCGACGCGCGGGGTCCGATGCCGCCGATCAGGCCGGTGACGTGATTCAATGACGCAGGAAACCACAGACTTGTCATTACCTGAAGACGTCCTCAGTGACGTGTTTCTGCAGAAGGGGTCGAATGGACGGCGCCATGGCACGGGCCGAGCGGGCGGTTAACGACGCCGATCTGCCGGCGGGGCTGACCCGTCGCGAGTACGACATTCTCGCTTTCGAACGGCAGTGGTGGAAGTACGCCGGGGCCAAGGAAGAGGCCATCAAGGAGCTCTTCGACATGTCGGCCACCCGGTACTACCAGGTTCTCAACGCACTCGTCGACCGCCCGGAAGCCCTGGCCGCCGACCCGATGCTCGTCAAGCGCCTGCGCCGGCTGCGGGCCAGCCGGCAGAAGGCGCGCGCCGCGCGCCGGCTGGGCTTCGAATTCCCCTGAGGACAGTTCGCCCGCCCGGGCAACCGATCCGGCCCGATACAGTTGGCCCGATGAACGAGCGCCTTCCCGATTCCACCGGTCTGCCGTTGCGCGCCATGGTGATGGTGCTGCTGTTCCTCGGCCTGATCTTTCTGCTGGTGGGTTTTCAGGCAATGAGCTCGGGCGGCGACGGCGCTGATGACTCCTCGTCACTGTCGGTGACCACCACCAAGGCGGTGCCCAAGCCCGATGTGCGGGTGTACACCGTCGCCGACGACGTGGCCGCCGCCACCCGGGTGGGCGATCGGTTGCGCGAGGCGGGCTTCAACGTCACCGAGGCCGGCATCCCGCTGACCGCCGACGTGGGCGCCACCACGGTGTACTTCGGTCCGGCCGAGGGTGAGCAGGCCGGCGCGGAGGCGGTGGCCAAGGTGCTCGAAGCCCCGGTCGAACCGCGCGTCCCGGCCATCGCCGAACAGCCGCCGGGCGTGATCGTCCTCGTGACCGGATAGGCGGCCGGGGATAGGGTGGGCTCCATGGTGAAGTCCGTCTGCGCCGCCCTGTTCGTCGCGCCCCTCGCGATGCTCACCGCATGCTCCCCGAACGAGCCGGTGGCCACCACGCCCGGAACACCGCCGCCGGTCTGGACCGGTTCGCCCGCTCCGGGTCCGACCGACGGCGGTCATGCCGGTGGTGCCATGCACGGCGGCACCGGGCACCTCGACGCACCCGCGGCGGCCGGGCCGACCGACACGCTCACCGCACTGATCAGGACGGCCGACGGAACCCAGGTGGCGGCGGCGACCATCGACTTCAGTGGCGGCTTCGCCACTGTGACGGTCCAGACCACCGGAGCCGGTGGTCTGACACCCGGCCCGCACGGTCTGCACATTCACACCGTGGGCAAATGTGAACCCGACTCGGTGGCACCCGCCGGCGGTCCGCCCGGCGACTTCCTCTCCGCCGGAGGGCATTTCGCGGGCGGCGGCGACGAGCACCCCGGTCACGCCGGTGACCTGAGTTCGCTGCAGGTGCGACCCGACGGCACCGCGATGCTGGTCACCACCTCAAGCGCCTTCACCAAGGACCAACTGCTCGCCGCCCCCGGCACGGCGATCATCATCCATGCCGGCGCGGACAACTTCGCGAACATCCCCGGGGACCGCTATCAGCAGACGAACGGCGCAGCGCCCCCGGATGCCGCCACACTGGCCACCGGTGACGCCGGGAAACGGGTCGCCTGTGGTGTCATCGGCGCCGGATAGGGCGGCCACCGGCCGCGCGGCCAGAATCGACTTCGCCGGCTCACCCCGGCCCACCCTCGGCGTGGAGTGGGAGTTCGCACTCGTCGACGCCGTCTCACGCGAGCTGTCCAACGAGGCTGCGACGGTCATCGCCGACATCGGCGAAAACCCGCACGTGCACAAGGAATTGCTGCGCAACACCATCGAAGTGGTCACCGGTGTGTGCGACACCGTCGGCGAGGCGATGGACGATCTTCGCGGCACACTGCGGTCCACCCGTGAGGTGGTCCGCGGTCGCGGTATGGACCTGTTCTGTGCGGGCACCCATCCCTTCGCGGAGTGGTCCGATCAGAAGCTCACCGATGCGCCGCGCTATGCCGAGCTGATCAAACGCACCCAGTGGTGGGGCAGACAGATGCTGATCTGGGGTGTGCACGTCCATGTCGGGGTCTCCTCGGCGCACAAGGTCATGCCGATCATCTCCGCGCTGCTCAATCAGTACCCGCACCTGCTGGCGCTGTCGGCGTCGTCGCCCTTCTGGGCGGGGGAGGACACCGGCTATGCGAGCAACCGGGCGATGATGTTCCAGCAGCTGCCCACCGCGGGACTGCCCTTCGGATTCCAGACCTGGCGGGAGTTCGAACGCTTCGTCCACGATCAGAAGACCACCGGAATCATCGACCAGGTCAATGAGATCCGCTGGGACATCAGGCCCTCGCCGCATCTGGGCACCATCGAGGTCCGGGTGTTCGACGGTGTCTCGAACCTTTCCGAACTCTCCGCGCTGGTGGCGCTGACGCACTGTCTGATCGTCGACCTCGACCGCCGCCTCGATGCCGGCGAGCAGTTGCCGGTCATGCCGCCGTGGCATGTGCAGGAGAACAAGTGGCGGGCCGCGCGTTACGGCCTCGACGCGATCATCATCCTCGACGCCGACAGCAACGAGCGGCTGGTCACCGAGGACCTCGACGATCTACTGAACCGCCTGGAGCCGGTGGCGCGATCCCTGCACTGCGCCGATGAGCTGGCGTCCGTCGCCGACATCCCGCGCAACGGTGCGTCCTATCAGCGCCAGCGCCGGGTAGCCGAGGAGCATGACGGTGACCTTCGCAGCGTCGTGGACATGCTCGTCGGCGAGCTGCATGTCTAGGCGACCCGCGGCGGCCGGCCGGATCGCGGTTGCGCTGGCGGCGGTCGCGGTGGTGGCCGGCGGGTGCAGCCGGGCCGTCGAGGGCACACCCACCGCGACCCCGGGCGAGGCCGGTCGCGGCGCGCTGCTGGACACCACCTGCCGTCAGTACACCGCGATGGCGCAGTCCGATCGCCGCCGGGTGATCGCCGCCATCGCCGCCGAGGGCAATCAACTCGTGGCCGCCAACCCCGATCTGTGGGTCGGAGTGGCGGCGGCGCTGTGCAGTTTCGTCTCGCCGAGCGCTCCGGTCCGCGACGTCGTCACCGGCGGAATGCGGTAGCGCATGTCTGAGGCCACACCGATGTTCCCGCTGCAGTCCGCGCTGCTCCCCGGTGACGGGCTGCCGCTGCGGATCTTCGAACCGCGCTACGCCGACCTCGTGCGCGACTGTCTGGCAGCGGCCGAGCCGGCCTTCGGAGTGGTGATGATCAGCCGCGGCCTGGAGGTGGGCGGCGGTGATATCCGCAGCGATGTCGGCGCACTGGCCAGGATCACCACCTGTGCGGATCTGGGAATGGGTCAGTACGAACTGATCGCCACGGTCGGGGAGCGCATCAGGGTGCGGCGCTGGCTTGAGGATGACCCCTACCCCCTCGCCGAGATCGAACCGTGGCCGGATGAATCCGGTCCGGAGGTGAGCGCGGCCCGCATCGGTGAGGTCGTCGACGCCGTGATCGGCCTGTATCAGCGGGTTGCGGCGGCGCAGGGCGGTCGGTTGCGGCCGGACGCGCTGGCCGTCGACGACGAGATCGCGCGCGACCCGGCGCGCCACGTCTACGCGCTGGCCGCCCGGGTGCCGATGGGTCAGGCCGACCGCTATGCGGTGCTGGCGGCGCCGACCCTCGCCGCGCGCATCGACGTGCTGATCGACGCCATCGAGACCGTCACGGCGGTGGTGGACTTCCAGCTATCCGATGAGTGATGCCCGACGAGTAGTCCTCAGTGGCGGTAGTCCTCAGTGGCCGGCGGCGAACGCCCGCAGCGACTCCACCTGAGCCGGATCCAGCGAGGGCCGCACGGTTTCCCGGGCCCTGGCCACGTCCTCGGCGGTGACGTCGGCGGCGTCGATCGAACGGCGCATCGCCGTGAGCGCGGACTCGCGCAGCAGCGCCACGCAGTCCGCGGCGCTGTAGCCGTCGAGGTCGGCGGCCAGCGCCTTGAGGTCGACCTCCTTGCTCAGCGGCACCGACTTCGCGGCCGCCTTGAGGATGTCGTAACGCGCGTCGGCGTCCGGCGGTTCGACGAACACCAGCCGTTCCAGCCGGCCGGGCCGCAGCAGCGCCGGGTCGATCAGGTCCGGCCGGTTGGTCGCGCCCAGCACGACGACGTCACGCAGCGGCTCGATGCCGTCGAGTTCGGTCAGCAACGCCGCAACGACACGGTCGGTCACCCCGGAGTCGGTGTTCTGGCCGCGACGGGGCGCCAGCGCGTCGACCTCATCGAGGAAGACCAGTGATGGCGCCGAATCCCTTGCGCGGCGGAATAACTCGCGGACCGCCTTCTCCGAGGCGCCCACCCACTTGTCCATCAGTTCGGCACCCTTGACCGCGTGAACGCTGAGCTTTCCGGAACTGGCCAGGGCGCGGACCACGAACGTCTTCCCGCAGCCGGGCGGCCCGTAGAGCAGCACGCCGCGCGGCGGGTCCACACCGAGGCGGGCGAAGGTGTCCGGGTGTTGCAGCGGCCACAGCACCGCCTCGGTGAGCGCCTGCTTGGTCTGCACCATGTCGCCGACGTCGTCGAGGGTCACCGAGCCGACGGCGACCTCCTCGGTGTTGGAGCGCGACAGCGGCCGGATCACTGTGAGCGCCCCGGTGAAATCCTCCTGCGTCAGTGCCGGCGGCTTGCCGTCGTCACTCGCGCGGGCGGCGGCGCGCAGGGCCGCTTCGCGCACCAGTGCGGCCAGATCCGCCCGGACGAATCCGGGTGTGCGATCGGCGATGTCGCCCAGCGTGAGGTCCTGCGCCGGCACGTCGCGCAGCAGCACCTCCAGCAGCGCCTTGCGGGTGGCGCCGTCGGGCAGGCTCAATCCGAGTTCGCGATCGCACAGATCAGGTGCGCGCAGCCGCGGATCCACCGCATCGGGCGCCTGCGAGGTGGCGATCAGCACGACGCCGGGGGCGGCCACCGCTTTCTTCAACTCGCCCAGGATCGGCGTCGCGACCGGTTCGGGCGGTTCGGGCAGCAGTGCGTCGATGTCTGTCACCAACAGCACACCGCCGCCGTTCATCGCGTCGGCCACCGCGCGTGCGACGGCGGCGTGACGGTCATCGGCCGCCAGCGCACCGGTGTCGGGGCCGTCGAGTTCGACCAGCCGCCGTCCCGCGCACACCGCGCGGACCAGCCGCGCCTTGCCGACCCCGGCCGGACCGGTGATCAGCACGCCGAGGTTGGCCTTGGCGCCGAGCTTCTCGAGCAGGGCCGGTTCGTCGAGTGCGAGCTTGAGCCACTCGGCCAGCCGGCCCGCCTGCACGTGCTGGCCCTTGAGGTCGTCGACACTCACCGGTGGCTCGGTGGGCCATCGGGTCGGTGCGCTGACCGCCGGCGTCGATCCGGTCGCCGCCGTGGGCGCCGCGCCGGTGCCGTCGCCCCAGGTGACCGAGGAGTTGGGCTGTACCGACACCGGCCCGGCGGGGTCGGTGCCGGTGACGGTGAGCAGTTCGGAGGTCCAGGTGATGCCCACCGATGCCGCCAGCGCCGAACTCGCCGCCGACGTGGAGGTGCCCGGACCCAGATCGCGCGGCAGTAGCGAGACGGTGTCGCCGACCGTCAGCACCTTGCCCAACAGCGCCTGACGCAACGTCGCCGAGGACACCGACTGGGTGGCCAGCGCCGAGCCCTTCAACGTCACCGACCGCGCCCCGTACACCGTCACCGGTGACACCACCACGGTGGCGTCCTCGCGCAGACCCGCGTTGGACAGTGTGACGTCGTCGAGCAGGGCGGTGCCGGCGGGTGTGCCGGCCGGCGCGATCCCGGCCACCGCCGACGTGGTCCGCGAACCCATCAGCGACACCGCATCCCACTCCCGGATACCCAGTGCGGCAAGGGCTTCCGGGTGCAGGCGGACCACACCGCGGCGGGTGTCCAGCGCGGCGGTGTTCAGTCGTGCGGTCAGCGTCAGGTTCGGGGTCACCGGTACCGCTTACCCTCCCGGCCTGCGCAGCCCGAGGCGGGCTGTGGACCGTCGATGGGGATGTGTGGCGCGGCGCACGGCGCGGCGCGCCGCCCGGCGCTGGCGCGATGTGTGATCCCAGGACTCCGGATGCGCGGCGGCCCAGCGTTGGCTGCGCACCGCGAACGGGATGTGCACCACGTAGGCGGCGATGATCAGCAGGATCAGGATGTAGGGGAAGACGAATGCCGCCGCGGTGATGATGGTCAGCGACGCCAGCAGGGGCACCACCATGTTGGGCGACACCGAGAAGGTGTGGATCTTGCGCATCGGGATGCGGCTGACGACCAGCAGCGAGACCCCGATCATCCAGATGATCACCAGGGTCTCGGCGGTCTCGGTGGACCACCACGGCCCGGGCCACTGCATCTTCGCGGCCAGCGGACCGATCGCTCCGATGGCGCCCGCGGGTGCGGGCATGCCGACGAAGTAGTCCTTGGCGTAGGCGGGCAGATCCGAGCCGAGCAGTGCGTTGAACCGGGCGAGGCGCAACACGATGCACACCGCGTAGAGCAGCACGACGATCCAGCCGACCCGATTGTTCGACAACAGCGAGGTGTAGACGATGAACGCCGGCGCGACGCCGAAATTGACGGCGTCGGCCAGGGAGTCGATCTCCTCGCCCATGCGTGAGGTGGCGTTGAGCACGCGGGCGATGCGGCCGTCGAGGGCGTCGAGGATCGCGGCCGCCGCCAGCAGGGCCATCGCCTCCGTCGGCCGGTCATCGAGGGCGAACTTGACCGACGTCAGACCCAGGCAGATGGCCAGCACGGTCGTCGCGCTGGGAAGGATCCGCCTGTTGATGGGATTCATCCGGGGCCGGGGTTTGATCACGGCAGTCGCGCCATCACCGTCTCGCCGGCCAGCGCCCGCTGGCCCGGTTCGATGAGCACCTCCGAACCCGGCGGCAGATAGGTGTCCAGGCGCGAGCCGAATCGGATCAGGCCGTAGGTGTCACCGATGGCGACCGAGTCGCCGGGCGCGACATCGCAGACGATGCGCCGGGCGATGAGCCCGGCGATCTGCACGACGATCACGTCGAATCCTTCCGGTGTGCGGATCAGCACGCTGTTGCGCTCATTGTCCTCACTGGCCGCCGCCAGATCGGCGGAATGGAAACTGCCCGGCCGGTGCACCACGGCGCGAACCTCACCGCCCACCGGTGTGCGCTGCACGTGTGCGTCCAGCAGCGACAGGAAGATGCTGATCCTGGGCACCGGATCAGCCGGCAGCCCGAGTTCAGGCGGCGGGGCCGCGGATTCCACCAGACACACCAGTCCGTCGGCCGGGGCGACCACGACACCGGGACGGCTCGGTGGATGCCGCGGCGGATGGCGGAAGAAGCCGGCGTTGGCGCCGGCGGCGAGCAGACCGGCCCGCCGCAGCCAGCGGTGCCGGCGGCCCACCGCCGCCACTGTCAATCCGGCGGCGATGAACCCGAAACCGGCCGGGTGCACCGGCGGAACAGCGGATCGGACCAGCGCGGCCAGGCGCTGGGGGCCGGACTGCGTCGAGTCGTCGGGGCGTCTGGCCATCGGGGGAGAGTCTACGTATCCCGCCGGGCCGCTATCGCAGATCCCAGATGCGGACCCTTTCGCCCGCACTCATCTCGGTGACGTTCTCGTCGACCTCGAGCAGACAGTTCGCCGAGGCGAGCCAGCGCAGGTGATGTGACGCCGGCGGTCCGTAACTGGTGACGGTGCCGGTCGCGTGGTCGTACACGCCGCGGCGGTACTGGCGTTTGCCGCGCGGCGAGGTCAGCGACTCGGCGAGGACGGCCTCGCGTTGCGGCCGTTGCGAATCGGGCAATCCCATGGCGGCGCGCAACGCGGGGCGGACGAACACTTCGAAGGACACCAGCGCACTGACCGGATTGCCGGGCAGGGTGATCACGGCCCGGCCGTCGGCCAGCCTGCCCGCGCCCTGCGGCATCCCCGGTTGCATGGCGACCTTCGCGAACTCGACACCGCCCCCGCCGACGAACGCGTCCTTGACCACCTCGTAGGCGCCGGCGCTGACGCCGCCCGAGGTGAGCACCACATCGGCGCCGGGGTGGCCCTCGAGCACCGCGCGGAACAGCTGTACGTCGTCGCTGCAGGTTTCCACGGCCACCGCCTCGGCGCCGGCATCCCCGACCGCGGCGGCCAGCATGACCGCGTTCGACTCGTAGATCTGCCCGGGCCGCAGCGGCGTTCCGGGTGCGACGAGTTCGGAACCGGTCGAGACCACCAGGACGCGCTGTCGGGGAACGACGCTCAATCCGGTGAGTCCCAGTGCGGCGGCCAGGCCGAGGGCCGCCGGCGTGACGACCTCGCCACGGCGCAACACGGTCGTCCCCTCGGCGACGTCGTCGGCGGCGCGCCGGATGTGCTGGCCGGCTCGCGGCGCGGCGAAGACCGCGACGACGTCGGTGCCGCCGTCGGTCGATTCCACCGCAACGATCGCGTCGGCACCCGCAGGCACCGGCGCACCGGTCATGATCCTGTGCGCGGTGCCTGGTGTGAGAGTCAGCCGATCTGTCCGGCCGGCCGGAATATCCTCGGCGACAACGAGACTCACCGGTGTGTCGGCGGTGGCCGCCGCGACGTCCTCGGCGCGCACCGCATAGCCGTCCATCGCCGAGTTGTCGAACACCGGCAGCGACAGCGGGGCCACCACGTCGGAGGCCAGCACCATGCCCGCCGCATCCGCGACGGCGACGGTGAGCGCCGGCCGCGGCGCGATCAGCCCGCAGACGACGCGCTGATGCTCCTCGACGCTACGCATCTCGACACTGGGCCTAACGACTCTGGGCCTGACGCGTTACACCGGGTAGGTGACGCCGGTCAGTTCCTCGGACACCGTCCACAGCCGTTGCTGAATCGCCTCGTCGTGGGACTGCGCGCTGGAGGTCACCACTTTCGGGTAGCCGCGCATCTCCCGGAAGCCGTCCGGGCCCCAGTACTGGCCGCCCTTGACCGCCGGGTCGGTGGCCGCGCGCAGCTGGGGCAGTGCACCCATCTCGGAGGTGTTGAGCACTTTGCCGAACAGCCAGCTCACACCGGGCAGTGTGTAGCCGGGAACATGCCGGGACAGTTCGGTGGCCGCGACACCCGGATGTGCCGCCACCGCGATGGTTTTCGCCTTCGCCGCGGCCAGACGCCGTTGTAGGTCGTAGGCGAACATCAGGTTGGCCAGCTTCGACTGCCCGTAGGAGGCGACCTTGTTGTACGGGCGGCTCTCCCACTGCAGGTCGTCGAAGTCGATCTTGGCCCGGATGTTGTGCGCGATGCTGGCGACCACCACGACGCGCGACCCGTCGACGGGCAGCAGGTTGGGCAGCAGCAGTCCGGTCAGCGCGAAGTGGCCGAGGTGGTTGGTGCCGAACTGCAACTCGAACCCGTCGGCGGTGCTGGATTTCGGCGGGTACATGACGCCTGCGTTGTTGATCAGCAGATCGATGCGCGGATATTCGGCGGCCATCGTGGCGGCCGACTCCTTGACCGACGCCAGCGAGCCGAGGTCGAGCTTGCGCACCGTGACGTCAGCACCCGGGTGCCGGTCGCGGATGCGCGCGGCGGCGGCGTCTCCCTTGGCGGTGTCGCGGACCGCCAGAACCACCGAGGCGCCGTGCTCGGCGAGCGCGCGTGCGGTGTCGTAGCCCAGGCCGGTGTTGGATCCGGTGACGATCGCCAGTCGGCCGCTCTGATTGGGAATTTCGTTCTCAGTCCATGGCATGACCTAGAACCTAGTCCCTAGGGGGCAACGACCGAATTGAGTCCCCGCACCGCCTCGATGCGCGCCTGCAACTGCTCGGCGTTGGCGGCGGCCACCGGTGGACCTCCGCAGATGCTGCGCAGCTCGTTGTGGATCGCACCGTGCGGCCGTCCGGTGCGGTGATGGGTGGCAGCGACGAGCGCGTTGAGTTCGCGGCGCAGTTCGGTGAGCCGGCCGAAGATGGTTCTCGGCGCGGGGGTTTCGGCTCCGGCGGCTGATCGCAGCACCATTTGCTGTTCCTGGCGACGGCGGAGCAGATCGCGCATCTGCTCGGGCCCGAGCAGTCCGGGGATGCCGAGGTAATCGGCCTCCTCCTCGCTGCCCGCCGGTGTCGCGGTGCCGAAGGACGCGCCGTCGAAGATGACCTGATCGAGTTCGGCGTCCGAACCCAGCGACTCGAAACCGTTCTCTGTCTCGGTCGTCTCGGTGTGGCGGGGCTCGAGCAACTCGTCGTCGACGAAGCCCTGGCGGTGTGGCTTACCCAGCACGTGGTCGCGCTGTGCTTCGAGTTCGCTGGCCAGTTGCAGCAGTGTGGGAACCGACGGCAGGAAGATGCTCGCGGTCTCACCGGGACGGCGGGAGCGAACGAACCGGCCGACCGCCTGGGCGAAGAACAGCGGAGTGGATGCGCTGGTGGCGTACACCCCGACTGCCAGTCGCGGCACGTCGACGCCCTCGGAGACCATGCGGACCGCGACAAGCCAGCGACCGGTGCCCTCGGCGAACTCACTGATGCGCGCCGAGGACCCGGGATCGTCGGAGAGCACCACGGTCGGCACCTCGCCGGTGATGCGGGTGATCAGCGTCGCGTAGGCCCGGGCGGCCTTGCGGTCCGAGGCGATCACCATGCCCCCGGCGTCGGGCATGCCGTCCTCGCGCTTCTGGGTCAGCCTCTTGTCCGCGGCGCCGATCACCGCCGGCATCCACTCACCGGTCGGGTCGAGCGCAGTCCGCCAGGCCCGCCCGGTCTGTTCGGCCGACAGCGGTTCGCCGAGGCGGGCGGCGAACTCCTCACCGGCGCTGGTGCGCCAGCGCGCCTCGCCCGAGTAGGCCAGGAACACCACGGGGCGCACGACGCCGTCGGCGAGCGCGTCGGCGTAGCCGTAGGTGTGGTCGGCACTCGAGCGCATCAGGCCCTGTTCGTCGGGCGCGTAGGAGACGAAGGGGATTGCGCTGTCATCGCTGCGGAACGGCGTGCCGGTCAGCGCCAGCCGGCGGGTGGCGTCACCGAACGCCTCGGTGACGGCCTCACCCCACGTCTTGGCGTCGCCGCCGTGGTGGATCTCGTCGAACACGACCAGGGTCCGGCGGTTCTCGGTGCGCACCCGGTGGCGCATCGGGTGGCTGGCCACCTGGGCGTAGGTGACCACCACGCCGTGGTAGTCCTGCGAGGTCTGGGCCGCGGAGTTGGAGAATCGGGGGTCCAGGGCTATCCCGGCCGCCGCGCCGGCGGCAGCCCACTGGACCTTGAGGTGCTCGGTCGGCACCACCACGGTGATGCGGTCCACCTCGCCCTCGGCGAGCAGTTCGGCCGCGATCCGCAGCGCGAAGGCCGTCTTGCCCGCGCCCGGAGTCGCGACCAGCAGGAAGTCCTGCGGCCGGGCGGAGAGGTAGCGGACCAGGGCGCGTCGCTGCCATCCGCGCAAGGTCTGGGTATCGGGCGTGACGTCAGCCCGCACCCAAGACCTCCCTCCGTCATTTGAGAAACAGTCGTTCGAGAAACCGGACTCTAACCCACGCCGATCCGCACGGCGGGGTCCCCGGCGGCGTGTCCGCCGCAGGCGAACCCGTCTTGCACTCGGGGTGGGAGAGTGCTAAAAATGACTTGGCACTCCCGACCGGTGAGTGCTAGGTCGGGACGGTGAGACTTCGGTCCCAGCACAGCTGAAGTCGTCCGTCGCGGGCACTGCGTCCGGCCGAAGCGTCCGATGGGGCGGCCCGTTACCGGGCCAACCCGTGTGTCACCCCCTACCGGAGGAATCACTTCGCAATGTCCAAAATCATCGCCTACGACGAAGAGGCCCGCCGCGGCCTGGAGCGGGGCCTGAACGCCCTCGCCGACGCGGTCAAGGTCACGCTCGGCCCCAAGGGCCGCAACGTCGTCCTGGAGAAGAAGTGGGGCGCCCCCACGATCACCAACGACGGTGTGTCCATCGCCAAGGAGATCGAGCTCGAGGATCCCTACGAGAAGATCGGCGCCGAGCTGGTCAAGGAAGTCGCCAAGAAGACCGACGACGTCGCCGGCGACGGAACCACCACCGCCACCGTGCTGGCCCAGGCACTCGTTCGCGAGGGCCTGCGCAACGTCGCGGCCGGCGCCAACCCGCTGGGTCTCAAGCGCGGCATCGAGAAAGCCGTCGACCAGATCACCGAGACGCTTCTGAAATCGGCCAAAGAGGTCGAGACCAAGGAGCAGATCGCTGCCACCGCCGGCATCTCCGCCGGTGACCAGTCCATCGGCGATCTGATCGCCGAGGCCATGGACAAGGTCGGCAACGAGGGCGTCATCACCGTCGAGGAGTCCAACACCTTCGGTCTCCAGCTGGAGCTCACCGAGGGCATGCGCTTCGACAAGGGCTACATCTCGGGGTACTTCGTCACCGACCCCGAGCGTCAGGAAGCGGTCCTGGAGGATCCGTTCATCCTGCTGGTCAGCTCGAAGATCTCGACCGTCAAGGATCTGCTTCCCCTGCTGGAGAAGGTGATTCAGGCAGGTAAGCCGCTGCTGATCATCGCCGAGGACGTCGAGGGCGAGGCGTTGAGCACCCTGGTCGTCAACAAGATTCGCGGCACCTTCAAGTCCGTCGCCGTCAAGGCGCCGGGCTTCGGTGACCGCCGCAAGGCGATGCTGCAGGACATGGCCATCCTCACCGGCGGCCAGGTCATCAGCGAAGAGGTCGGTCTCACTCTCGAGAACGCCGACACCTCGCTGCTCGGCCGCGCCCGCAAGGTCGTCGTCACCAAGGACGAGACCACGATCGTCGAGGGCGCCGGTGATCCGGAGGCCATCGCCGGACGGGTCGCCCAGATCCGCCAGGAGATCGAGAACTCCGACTCCGACTACGACCGCGAGAAGCTGCAGGAGCGTCTGGCCAAGCTGGCCGGCGGTGTTGCGGTGATCAAGGCCGGAGCCGCCACCGAGGTGGAACTCAAGGAGCGCAAGCACCGCATCGAGGACGCGGTGCGCAACGCCAAGGCCGCCG
>JBAXCK010000050.1:0-20941 GCA_037141465.1 Mycobacteriaceae bacterium
GCGACACGGGGCCATAGGAGCGAAGCGACACGGGGCCATAACCCCAGCCTACGATCAACTCCGATGACCACCACGGCTGACGAGCTCATCGCGCCTTCGCGCGAGGCACCCGTGATCAGCCCCGGTCCGCCCGTGCCGCCGGCCGACGAGGGCCCTGCCGACCGGCTGGAGGGCTGGGCCGCGACGGCCGTCATCGCCGCCCTGGCCGCCGTGACGCGCTTCATGAACCTGCGATCGCCCACCGATTCAGGCTCGCCGATCTTCGACGAGAAGCACTACGCACCGCAGGCGTGGCAGCTGCTGGGGAACTTCGGTGTCGAGGACAACCCCGGCTTCGGCCTGGTGGTGCATCCGCCCCTGGGTAAGCAACTGATCGCCGTGGGCGAGGCGCTGTTCGGATACAACGGGGTCGGATGGCGATTCACCAGTGCGGTCTTCGGCGTGATCCTGGTCGCCCTGGTCGTGCGGATCGCCCGGCGGATCAGCCGCTCCACCCTGATCGGCGCGATGGCCGGACTGCTCGTCGTCGCCGATGGTGTGAGCTTCGTCGCCGCGCGCACCGCGCTGTTGGACATCTTCCTCACCGTCTTCGCAATCGGCGCCTTCGGCGCCCTGATGGTCGACCGTGACCAGGTCCGGCAGCGACTGCACACCGCGTGGGAGCAAGGCCGTATCGACGAAACACCCTGGGGCCCAAGGCTAGGTGTGCGGTGGTGGCGATTCGGCGCCGGTGTGCTACTGGGGTGCGCGCTGGCCACCAAATGGTCGGGCCTGTACTACATCGTGTTCTTCGGGCTCATGTCGCTGGGCTTCGACATCGCGGCCCGGCGGGCCTACCGGGTGCCGCGGCCGTGGGCCGGTGTGTTGCGCCGGGACCTCGGACCGTCGGCGTACGTGTTCGGGGTCATCCCGGTCACGATCTACCTGCTGGCCTACACGCCCTGGTTCGCCTCGGAGACGGCAGTCAACCGCTTCGAGGTCGGTCAGTCGATCGGCGAGCGGCAGTGGTTCTCTGCGCCCGACGCCATCCGGTCACTGTGGCACTACACCTACAAGGCCTATCACTTCCACTCCACACTGACGAACTCCGCCGGCAACCACCATCCCTGGGAGTCCAAGCCGTGGACGTGGCCGATGTCCCTGCGTCCGGTGCTCTACGCGATCGACGACGACAAGGTGCCGGGTTGCGGGGCGGCCTCCTGCGTCAAAGCGGTCATGCTGGTCGGCACGCCTGTCATGTGGTGGGTGGCGGTGCCCGTGGTGCTCTACGCGCTGTGGCGCACGGTGACCCGCCGCGATTGGCGCTACGGCGTGCTGCTGGTCGGATACTTCGCCGGCTGGCTGCCGTGGCTGGCCGACATCGACCGGCAGATGTACTTCTTCTACGCGGTGCCCATGGCGCCGTTCATGATGATGGCGATCGCGCTGATACTCGGGCAGATCCTCTACACACCGAACGCCGACGCCGAACGGCGAACCCTCGGGGTGCTGGTGGTGTGCGGCTACCTGGCGCTGGCCATCACGAACTTCGCCTGGCTCTTCCCGGTGCTGACCGGAATCCCCATCTCGCAGAACACCTGGAACATGCAGATATGGTTACCCAGCTGGCGCTGAAATCGAACACCTGTGCGATAGTCTGAGGACATGCCGGAGGCGGTTCAGGAATCGTTGTTCGACCCCGTCGAGCGTCGCGACCTCGCCGGCGGGGCCTGGGTCGAGGTCCGCTCCGGCTGGGTCGGTTCGGGTGCCGACGCACTCTTCGAGGAGTTGGGCACAGGTGTCCGCTGGCGGTCGGAACGCCGGCAGATGTACGACCGGGTGGTCGACGTGCCCCGGTTGGTCAGCTTCGTCGATCTGACGGCGCAACCGCCGCCGCATCCCGAGGTCGCCCGACTGCGCCGACGGCTCAACGACATCTACGCCGGTGAACTCGGCGAGCCCTTCACCACGGCCGGGTTCTGCCTCTACCGCGACGGGGAGGACAGTGTGGCCTGGCACGGCGACACCGTCGGCCGCGGCGAGACGCAGGACACCATGGTGGCGATCGTCAGCCTGGGCGCCACCCGGGTGCTGGCCATGCGGCCGCGCGGCGGCGGGACGTCGCTGCGGCTTCCGCTGCGCCACGGCGACCTGCTGGTGATGGGAGGCAGCTGTCAGCGCACCTGGGAGCACGCCGTACCCAAGACGACGGCGCCCACCGGTCCGCGGATGAGCATCCAGTTCCGGCCGTGCAACGTGCGCTAGTCGATCAGTTCCGGATGGCGTTGACACCCGCGATGAGCAGGTCACGTGCCCGCTGGGTGTTCACCGGCGCAGGCGGCTTGTCGGGCAGTACAAGAGGATTCGCCGCGACGATCACCTGATAGTCGCCGAAGTGGGCCGAGTAGTTGTAGACCTCACCGGTGCGCGCCTTGCCGTCGACCACGGTCTGCACCACGCGATGAACCCCGATGGTCTGGGCCCCTTCGATCTTCGGCACGTCGACCACCTCGACTGTGCCGCGGACGCTTCCGCCGTCGAACGACACTTTGCGGCACTGCGTTCCGGGATCAACCACCGGGACCGGCTCATTGGTCTCGACCGCGATCACGATGTAGCGGTTGCCCTCGCCCTCGGCGGAGACGGCCGCCATGTTGCCCTCGGTTCCCGCCGGCACCAGCTGCCCGGACGCGAACCGGCCGCAACCCTCCGGTGAGAACCTCATACCCTCGGGCAACTTCTGGCCCGCCAGCACCCGCGGGTCGATGCCGGCCGGAGCGACCTCGGTGATGGTGAACCGGGGACCGAAGCTGGCCCTGAGCGCCGAGATTTTGCCGATGTCGGCGCCCGCGTCCTCCGATCGGCCGCTGTGCGAACAGCCCGCTGAAGCCATCACGGCGACCGGCACCAGCACAGCCACCACCACGCATCTCACGCGCACGAGGTTAGCGGGTACGCCGGCCGGCCCCGTGACCACTGTGTTCGAATTAGCTGGAACACCGCACTAAGGTGGCCCTCGATGAGAGAAGACTTCCGGCATGGGCGGGACGCCACGGCCACCCAGTAGCCGATCACCCCATAGCCGCCGCCACACGCAATACCCCAAGGAGACCGTTATGAAGCCATGGATCAGGACTGCTGCAGTCGCCGCCACCGCAGTGGCGATCACCGCCGGTGCCGCGGGTTGCTCGAAGACCGCCACCGAGTCCGCACCGCAGTCGGCGCCGGAGACGAAAACGGAGGCACCGGTGAACAAGAGCACCACCATTCAGGACTACATCAAGGACAACAACATCACCGAGACGGCGATCAAGCGCTCCGACTCAGGTGTTCCCGTCATCGGCCTGCCCTTCCCCCCCGGATGGGTGGACGCGGGCGCGAACACTCCGGCCTGGTCTTTCGGCGCGATCCTGTACGCAACCCCCCAGGATCCGAATAATCCGCCGAACATCATTGCGGCGATGTCGAAGTTGACCGGCAATGTGGATCCGGCGAAGATCCTCGAATTCGCACCGAACGAGATGCGCAACAAGAGTGGCTTCGCGCCGATCAGTGAACCTGTCCGGCTCAAGATCAGCGGATTCGACGCGGTCGAAGCCAGCGGCACCTATGTCATGAACAACGCCAAGCGGGCGATCGTTCAGGACACGGTGGTGATACCGACCCAGGGCGGCGTCTACGTGATTCAACTCAACGCCGATGCGCCCGAGGCCGAGAAGGGCGTCGTCATCGATGCGATGAAGGTGATCAACACCGGGACGCAGATCAAGCCCTAGCCTGATCAACAACGAGCCGGCAAGAACTAGCCGACGGCACGCATCACCTGACGCGCCACCGCCCGGATCTGGCCGGCGACGTCGGCCGGGATCCGCAGCGCTTCGGCTCCGGGAACGTCGAATTGCGTTGTGACGACGCCGGGTTCATCGCGCTCCCAATCGGCGCCGTACCTGTCGAGAATGGCGCGCATGGCCGCGTTGTCCGCGAGAAGCCGGGCGGTGAAGCGCCGTACACGGCCGACGTGGGCGGCCACGATCAGCGCATCCATCAGGAATCCGCCGATTCCGCGGCCCTGGTATTCGTCGGCGACGATGAATGCGATCTCGGCGGAGTCCGGGTCGTCATCGGTGCGCACGAATCGGACATCAGCCACCACAGGTCCGTCGTCACCGTCGATGAGCACCCAGACGAAGTGGTCGACATAGTCGACCTCGAACAGATAGTGCATCAGGGCCGGGCTGGGCGCACGGGTGGACATGAACCGCCGATAGAGGGTGTCGGTTGAGAATTCCACCGACGGGTGATTGGAGCGCTCGCTGTCCCCGGGGAGTACAGGGCGCAGCATGAGCTCACTCCCGTCGCGGAATGTGACGGCGATCGGTGCGACGAAGGCCGCCAGTCGTTGACGGGCGGTGCGGACCAGCCGTTCGGTGACGCCGGGGAGCTCTGCTATCGCGGCGAAGGCGGCCTCATCACCGATGAACCCCACCACGGCGCCGATGGCGGTCACGGTCGCGGTGCGGGGTTTGTCGCGCAGCAGCGCGATCTCGCCGACGATCGCGCCTGCGGAGACCTCGTCGAGTACCACCACGCCGTCCTCGCCGTCATGACTGACCTCGGCGCGACCGGACTTGATGAGGATGAAGAAGAGCGCCTGCTCGCCCTCCCGCATGAGCACCTGCCCCGCCGTGGCCCGCAACGGCCGCAGCAGCTTCGCCACGGCGCTCAACTCCTCCTCTGAGCAGCCCTCGAAAATCTCCATCTCCGCGAGGTCGGAGGTGCGCAGGGCGACGAGTTCGGGACTGTCCCCCAGTGCAGAGGCGAGACCCGGGCCGGACGTCTCGTCAGTCATCGCTCGATTGTCGCAGTGTCAGCTGGCGAGCAGGTTCACGATCCCACCGAACGCCTTCGGCAGCGCATTGGCGGCCGGCACGATCATCGCGCGCACCGGCCTGATCTGGCTGGCGTGCAGCAACCCGGCGGTCAGCAACCGGTAGCGCCGGGACATCGCCCGCCATCGCCGGTCGTATCCCGCGGCATCATCGTCGAGCACGCTGCGCACCAGAAGCTCCGCGCCGCCGAAGGCGATGCCCAGGCCCTCGCCGGTCAGCGCGTCGACATAACCGGCCGCGTCGCCGACGAGCATCACCCGACCGGCCGTGCGACGGGTCACCGCCTGGCGCAGCGGGCCGGCAGCCCGATCCGCGGAACTGCGCGGGGCGCGGGCCAATCGTGCCGCCAGGGCCGGGAACGCCGCGATCTGATCATCGAATCCACCCTGCCGGGTGGTCAGCACGGCGACCCCCACGCAGTCATCGGCGACGGGTGTGACGTAGGCCTCGGTATGCGACGACCAGTAGACCTCGACGGTGTCACTCCACGGGGGAATCTCGACGTGCCGGCGGATTCCCCACCTGCGACGTCCGCGCGTCGCCCGCTCCAGACCCAGGGCGCGGCGAATCGGTGAGTGCAGCCCGTCGGCCGCCGCCAGATAGCGGGCGCGTAACTCGCCGCATCGCACCGAGGCCGCGTCCTGACTGACCGGCCCGATATCGCCGTGCACGAATCGGACGCCGGCGTCGGCCGCGGCGTCGTGCAGCGCCTCCGACAGCGCGGTGCGCCGGACCCCCATTCCCTTGCCGGCGCGGAAATCGGCCTCCACGCGGCGGGTGTCGTCCAGGTAGGTGATTCCCCGGAAGGGTTTGCCGTGCAGCGCAACGCCGAGGCGCTCCAGCTGTGCGACCGTGTGCGGCATCAAACCTTCACCGCACGCCTTGTCGATGGGACCGCGACGGCGGTCGACCACGACGACGTCCAGGCCCGCCTGTGCGGCGTAGGTGGCGGTGGCCAGACCTGCCGGCCCTGCGCCGGCGACGATGAGATCGTTCACGTCAGCCTCGCCAGAGCGGAGTTCTCGACGCTGATGCGCGTCGTCAGCAGGGCCGCGTTGAGCATGGTGAACACCGCAGCGGTGATCCACGCGCTGTGCACCAGAGGTAGCGCGATGCCCTCGGCCACCACGGCGACGTAGTTCGGATGACTCATGAACCGGTACGGCCCGCCGGTGACCCGGGCAGCACCCGGCACGACGACGACGCGGGTGTTCCACTGATGACCGAGGGTGGTGATGCACCACCACCGAAGTGCCTGGGCGGCGATCACGATCGCGAGCATCGGCCAACCCAGCCAGGGCAGGAATGGACGATGCAACCAGAAGACCTCGGCCAGCGCACCCGCCAGCAGAGCCGTGTGCAAAACGACCATCACCGGGTAGTGGCCGGCGCCGACTTCGACTCCCCCGCGGGCGCGACTCCAGGCGAGGTTGCGCCGTGACACCACCAGCTCGGCCACCCGTTCGGCGCCGACCGCGGCGATCAGCAGTAGATACCAGTTCACGGCCATCGCAGAAGGACCAGTTCCGAGCAGAACCCGGGCCCCATCGCCATCATCAGACCCGGTCCGGCGGCAGGCCCCTTGGCGATCGTGTCGCGCAGGACGTGCAGCACCGACGATGACGAGAGGTTGCCGACCTCGGCCAGTGAGCGCCAGGTCAACTCAAGCGCGTCATCGGGGATATCAAGACTCTCGGTGATGGCTTCGATCACCTTGGGGCCGCCGGGGTGGCTGACCCAGGTTCGGATGTCGTCAATGGCGAGATCGTGGGCGGCGAGGAAACCGGCGACGTCGTCTTTGAGGTAGTGGCTGACCACCTCGGGGACATCGGCCGACAGCACCAGTTTCAGGCCTTCTGATCCGACATCCCAGCCCATGGTGCGCAACGAGTCCGGGTAGAGGTGGCTGCGGGAGTCGATCACGTGCGGGCCGTGGGCGCCGATCGCGCGGGCACGACGTTCGCCGACGGCGACCACCGCGGCGGCGCCGTCTCCGAACAGTGCGCTTCCCACGAATCCGGGGATCTCGGCTTTGAGTGCCGGGAAGGTGAGCGAACACAACTCCACCGACAGCAGCACCGCAACGTCATCGGGCGCACCACGCAGATAGTCGTGCAGACGTGCGACACCCGCCGCACCCGCGACGCACCCGAGACCGAACATCGGCACCCGGCGGACGTCCGGTCGAAATCCCAGCCGGGTGGCCACTCGGGCCTCCAGCGAGGGCGCCATGATTCCGGTCACGGTCGTCGACATGATGAGGTCGACGTCCTCGGGCCGAAGGCCCGCCTCGTCGAGTGCGGCGGTGACCGCCGAGCACCCCAACTCGACGGCGTTCTCGATGAACAGATCGTTGGCGACGCCGAAGTCGTTCAGATCCGGGTAGGCCTCCATCGGCAGCACGAGGTGGCGATGGTTGACCTTGGCCGAGCGGTGCAGGCTGCGAAGGATGTTCTCGTGACCGGCGAATGCCGGGGACGCGGCGAAAGCGTCGGTGATCTCTTCCTGGCTGTAGCGATACCGAGGCAGTGCTCCCTGCACTCCAGCGATCACACTGCTGGGACGGTCGACGTCCGGAGATGGTTTGCTCACCACACTTCCCAGTATGCCCCGCGTGTGTGAGATCAGCTCTTACGATTAGCTGACGGCGCAACGGTTACCGGCTCTCAGCGGCGCTTTCGTGGCCACGGTAGCCAGTACGGAACCGCTCGCGCATAGCTGACGAACGCCTGGCCATAGATTCGCCGGAAGCGTTTCTCTTTGAGCAGCGGAGCCAGCAGGCAGTACACGGTCAAGGTGACGGCGACGGCGAGCTGATCCGGGGTCCAGGTGGGGACGGTCCACAGCGTCAGGGTGAAGGAGACGTAGATCGGCTGGCGGGTCAGGCGGAACAGACCCCCCACCGGCATCGGCGGGTACACGGGCTTGCGTCCTCGCAACAGCGCGACCCAGCCCAGGCTGCCGGTCTGCACTGCCAATCCGGCGTCGGCCATCGACTTTCCGAGGAGCAGCCAGGACAACCCGTAAAGCAGGCTCATCATCACCAGGACCGGTCCGCCGGCCTGCCACCAGATGGTGTGCGTCGGCGACCAGAATGCGAAAAGCGCGAACACCTGACATGCGGCGAGGGTGGCGTAGGTGGTCGTCGACAGCGTGGAGCCTGTTCCCGCCGGCGCAAACCGTGAGAGCACCGCCCTGCCTCGCGAGGTCAGCAGCAGCGAGTGCCCGAGGGGGAACTGGAGGAGCAGGGCTGCGTTGGCCACCCAGCTCCAAGGCGCCGGCAGCGAGCCGAGCGAGCGGCTCATCCCGAAGAACATCGCGACCATCATGGTGGCCACCCCGACCACAAAGCAGATGTGGCAGACGATTCCATAGCCGAGCGCGAGCGCAGTACGTCGACTGCTCCGGCGGTCATTATCGATCAGCATCGAATCTCACTGACGAGTAGCGTAGTCGTCGTGGGAATCCGGAGACGATTGCCGATGCTGCGATGGTCGGTTGTCCGCGCGGGCACCGGGATCCGGAAGTTCAACACCACCGGCCAGGTAGGTGACGGCCGGGAGTCGGCGGCGGCCGACTATGTGGTGGCTCATGCGCGTCGCGGTGATATCGACGACGTCCTGGCGAGCATGGACAGATACGCCTACGAGAAGTCGTTTCTCGTCAGCGTCGGTGACGAGAAGGGCCGGCTGCTCGATTCAGCGGTCCGCCGATCGAACCCGAGCCTGGCATTGGAGTTGGGCACCTACTGCGGCTACGGCGCACTGCGAATCGCGCGGGCCGCGCCGTCGGCGCGCGTGGTCTCAGTCGAGCTCTCCGCCGCCAATGCGCTGGTTGCGCAGCGCATCTGGGCGCACGCCGGGGTTGAGCAGCGTGTCAGCTGCGTCGTCGGCACCATCGGCGACGGCGGCCGGACACTCGAGGAGTTGCATTCCGTCCATGGATTCGGGCCCGGGACATTGGACTTTCTCTTCATCGATCACGACAAGAACGTCTACCTGGCCGATCTGCTGACGATCCTCGAGTGCGGGTGGCTGCACCGGGGGTCGATCGTCGTGGCCGACAACGTCGGATTTCCCGGATCCCCGAAGTACCGCGCTCACATGAGGGAGGCGCAGGGCAAGACCTGGCAGACCGTCGAGCACCGCACCCACGTCGAATATCAGAGTCTGATCCCGGACCTGGTGCTGGAATCGGAGTATCTCAACGGAGCCCGGAGTTAGCCGCCCTCGCTGATACCGAGCCGGCTGTGCAGTTTCGCCAGGGGCCGCGGAGCCCACCAGTTCCATTTGCCCGCCACGCGCATGAACGCCGGCACCAGAACCATGCGGACCAGGGTCGCATCGACGAGGACGGCCAGAGTCAATCCCGTTCCGAACAGGCGCATCACGGCGACCTTGGCCGCGACCAGCGCGGCAAAGGAGATGGCCATGATGAGGGCCGCGGCGGTGATCACGCGACCGGTGTGAGCAAGTCCCAAAGCAACGCTCTCGTCGTTGTCGCCGGGTCCCTGCGGAGAGGCGAGCCAGTACTCGCGGATCCGGGAAACCAGGAACACCTCGTAGTCCATGGACAGCCCGAAGGCGATGCAGAACAACAACACCGGCATGTTGGCCACCAGCGTCCCGGTCGGCGTGGTGCCCAGCGCGTGCAGGTTGCCGTCCTGGAAGATCCAGACCAGGGCACCGAAGGCGGCGCTGAGCGAGAGCATGTTGAGGATGAGCGCCTTGACCGGCAGCACCACGCTTCCGGTCAACAGGAAGAGCAGAACGAGCATGATCACCGCGATCAACCCGAGCACCAACGGCAACCGTGAGGTGATCGCATCCACGCTGTCGCGGTTGGTCTGGGCCAGGCCGCCGAACTCGACTGTCCGTCCCTGCGGGGGCGCCACCGCGTGCAGGCGTTCCAGCTGGGTCTCCGACGCCACCGAGAACAGCGGCGCCCGACTGCCGACGGTGAGCAATGTGCTGCCCGCATTGACACCGGTCGGTGCTACCGGCGGGCCGGCCAACGCTCCGTTGACGAACGCCCCCACCGGCGTGGAGACCGATGTGACGTCACCGATCCGCGAGAGCTCGGCGCCGTAGCGGCTGATCTCGTCCCGGCCGATCGCGTCCGAGTCGATGATGATCGGCACCGCGTTGTCGGAGTCGTTCGCGAAGTCGTTGCGCAACAGGTCGCCCACCTGATGCGCGGAGGCCGACTTCGGTAGTACGCGATCGTCGGGGAAGCCGGGGCGCACTCCCAGGAACGGCGCACCCAGCAACAGCAGCAGCGTGACCCCCGCCAACCCGATCGGAACGGCGCGGCGCATCACCAAAGTGGTCGATCGGTACCAGAACTGTTCGGTGATCGGCTTGGGCGCGGGTTCCTTCCGGCCGGCCAGCCGCCGCAGTCCACGGCGCACGTTGAAGGAATCGAGCCGGTCGCCGAGGAACGCGAGCGCGGCCGGTGTCACGATCACCGCGGCCAGTGCGGCGAACGCCACCGTGGCGACGCCGGCGTAGGCGAAGGACCGCAGGAAGTTCATCGGGAAGAGCACCATCACCGCCATCGAGAGCGCGACGATGACGGCGGAGAACAGCACCGTGCGACCGGCGGTCGCCATGGTGGTCCTGATGGCGTCATCGCGGCTGCGGCCGGCGGTGATCTCGTCGCGGTAGCGGCTGATCATCAGCAGTGTGTAGTCGATCGCCAGCGCCAAACCCATCGCGGTGGTGAGGTTCAACGCGAAGATCGACACGTCGGTGAAGACGGTGATGGTGCGCAGTACGGCCAGCGAACCGAGGATCGCCATCACCCCGACCACGATCGGCACCGCGGCCGCGAGCAGACCACCGAACACCCATATCAGAACCAGGAAGCTCAACGGGACGACGATCGCCTCCAGCAGCAGGAGATCGCGTTGGGACTGTTGAGTCACCTGGAGGTTGACCATCGCGGTGCCACCGGAACGCACGGTGACGCCGTCACGTTCACCGTCGATGGCTTCGGTGAGTTCCCGGGTGTAGCGCTGTTGCTGAGCTTCGTCTCCGACCACGCCGGTGACGATCATCCCCGACTTGCCGTCCCTGCTGACCAGCGTGGAGGCCACCTGCGGCGGTGAGGTCCATGCAGAGGTGATGGCGGAGACATGCCCGGAGTCCTCGAGGGTGGCCATGACGTCGGCGGCGACCGCCTTGGCGCGTGGGCTGTCGAAGCCATCCGGTGAGGTGAGGACCACCAGCAGCGCCACGTCGCCCTGCCCGAACTTCTCGGTCAGATCCTCGGCAGCCCTAGATGACTCGGCGGTGGGATCCTGCAATCCACTCGGTGAGAGGCGTTCGGCGACGGTGACGCCGAAGGCGCCGACCATGAGCATCAGTAACGCAGCCACCGCGAGGACACGTCGTGGCGCGGCGATCCCCAGCTGGGCGATCCGTCTCAACACAGGTCAATCCTTGTCGCGCAGCCACCCCGCGAACCTGACAGTCCCCGGTTGTACCAGTGTGCCAGCCCCGCCTGAGGGCCGCCAGCTACGCCGCTGGACGCTGGGCGCCGCGTGCGCCGGTGCTGCGGGCCGCCGCGGATGCGGGCCGGTTCGGCTTGGCGGCCGAGGCACTCGGCGCCGTGCGTGACGCGGCGCTCAGACGTGCGCCACGCTCGGCCGGAGCAGACGACACCGGTCGCGTGACGGGCTGGGCGGCCGCCTTCGCCGCTTGCAGCGACGGCGCCGGCGACGGGGTGAGGGCACCCGTGATCGCGCCGGTGACGTCGCGGACGACGTTCTGGCCGAATTCGACTCCTGCGTTGACGACGCTGACGACGCCGGCCTGCACCGCCGCGACGATGGTGTTCATATCGCCGGTGCGCAGCGCCTGACCGATGTTGTAGAGGCTGGTCTGCGGAGCGACGATGAGCGCACGGAAGTCGACGAACAACCGAGTCAGCAGGCCCGGGTTCGGGTCGATCGGGATGCCGGCCCAGCTGTCCAGGGTCCAGCCGTCCTCGGGGTTGCCGTTCATCACCACCACATCGGTGTTGCCGAGGGGGTTGGTGAAGAACAGCGACAGATTCGGGTTGGCGACGTTCATCAGCGTCCACGCCATGATCGTGGCGCCGTGGGAGAAGATCACCGGGTTGGTGTCGCCGGTGTCGTAAATGGTTGCGACCGCCTCATTGACCCGCGCCTCGAAGCCGTTGCCGTTCTCCCCGCCGGGAATCGGGATGAAACGCAGGCCCAGCGTCCACAGCGCCGGCGGCAGCACATAGAGCAACGCCGCAGCTCCGCTCTGGCCCTCGAGCCAGCCGGCGTTGATCTCACGCAGGCCACCCAGCACCGTCGGCGTGATGCCCAGGTCGGCGGCCAGTGGGGCAGCCGTCTGGCTGGTGCGGACCATGTCGGAGACGAAGATGCCGTCGTAGCCGCCAAACCGCAGCGTCTGGGCGATGACCTGCGCCTGTTGCACGCCGAGCGCGGTGATGTTCGGTCCGGGGACGGTGGTGCCCACGATCCCCGCTGCGTTATCGGTCGATTGAGCGTGGCGTACCCACGTCAGGGTGATGTTGTCCGCGGCCCACGCCGGTATGGCGGAGGCGATCAGCACGACGATGGCGGACAGGACGGTGCCGAGCGCGGTCATGAGGCGACGGGACATGCCGGTCACGGTATCGGCTTTCAGCAGATTCCCAGGGTTCTTTAGCCGACTGAACCGACGTGACTTGCCCGGACCGGCGGGCAGGATTGTCATGGCCGGGTGAGCCTGAACCGTGCCGACGTCCAGCGCTGGGACCCCGGGGCACTCACCGACGTCGCCCGCGCCGCAGACCGCCGGTCTGCGGCCTTCGAGGCACTCGCCGATGATCTGCTCCGGACCGGTGCCTCGCTGCAGGGCTGGTGCGGCTCGGCCGCCCTGGCCGGTCGGCAAGCACTGTTGCGAACCGTCGAGGATCTGCACTCTCACGCCGTCGCCGCCGGGTTGGTCACCGCCGCCGGCGTGCGCGCGGCCGATCGGGTCAGCGCGCTGAAGTCCGGCGACACCGAACGACCGGCCGTTCTGAATGCGGCGGAGCAACTCGATGCCCGCCTCGCCGGCGAACTCGTGCTCACCGCCAATGGCGCCCCGGCGCCGCAGTCACCGTGCAGACCGGTCTTTCCACCGCCGGACTCATCGCCGGAGTGGATCAGGGACTGGTGGCGCGAGCTGAGCGACTCCGAGCGCGATGCACTGCTCACCGACCATCCCGATCTACTCGGAAACCTCGACGGGATCCCGGTCACCGATCGCGATCGCGCCAATCGGTCGCTGCTGTGCCGCGATCTCGCCGATGGCGTCGGCACCACCCTGACCAACGCGCAGGAGGTCAGCGAGGGCCTGCTGGTCAACGGGGCACGCACGGGTTCACCGACCTACCTGGTGACCTACCAGCCCGACCGATTCGGCGGACAAGGCCGGGCGGCGATCGCGATCGGGAACCCCGACACCGCAATACACACCGCGGTGCTGGTTCCCGGTACCGGAGCCAGCGTAGCGTCCGGCTGGCTGGCCGAGGACACCGACCACGCCGATCTCTTCAATGAACTCGCCTCTGCCGCAGGGGATTCCGCCAGCACCGCCGTGTTCGCCTGGATGGGATACAACGCCCCGGACAGTCTCATCGATCCGCGGGTTGCGCTACCGCGACTTGCCCGCGACGGCGGCGCGCTGCTGGCCTGTGACGTCAGCGCATTGCGGGCCACCGCGAAACCGAATGCGCACCTCACCGTCGTCGGCCACTCCTACGGCGCCACCACCGTCGCCGACGCGGCCGCCGCATCCGGGATGCGCGCCGACGACATCGTCCTGACCGGTTCGCCGGGCAGCGATCTGGCGCACACCGCCGCCGATTTCCACCTGCCCGAGGGAGGGCATGTCTACGTCGGCGCGGCATCGACGGATCCCGTGACGTTCATTGCCGGCACCCGCGGCGAATTGCCCGCGACCGACATCCCGAGCGGACTGGCGGGGCTGGGGCCCGACCCGGCTGCCGACGGATTCGGCTCGACGCGGTTTCGGGCCGAGGTCCCGGGACTCGGTGTGGCGATCTGGACCGACCACGGCTCCTACTTCACACCCGGGGGCGAATCGCTTTACAGCATCGCCGACATCGCCGCCGGCGACGGCCGCCTGCTGGCCGAACACGGGATGACCGCGCCGCACCGCAGCAGCGTCCTGGGCCGCATCGCATCGGTGCTCGAGCTGCCGAACTGGAGCAACCCGTTGGCCGACCCCGAATTGGCGCGGCCGGCCACCGGCGGACATTTCCACCGCGGCGCCCGTGGTTGACCCGCCACTGACCGACGTGGCGCGGCACCTGGTGGTGACGTTAGGTCTGGCGGTGGTGGAGTCGGCCGTCTGGCAGGGCGGACGCCGTATGCGGATCGCCTATCCGCGTGCCCCGGACACCGAGATCGCGCGCACCGAGATGGCCGTGGCGATCGAACGGCTGCTGGTCGACGGCTGGTCGGGCGACCCGCAGTTCCGCTGCCACGGCGTCGCGCTGAAGAAGGACGGTGTGCGCGCCGTGCTCCGACCGCAGAGCGTCAGTGTGACCACCCGCAACATCGAACTGATCGTTCACCATCCGGACAACTCATTACCCTCCCGGCCGCCGCGGCCCAGTGCGATACTCGCAGCGCAGGGGGGTTATCGAGGGGAAGGCGGACATCATGGGTGAGACGAGCCGGCAGAACATCCGGGCCTCCGGGATGCAGACCTGTGAGGATGTCCGCACCGGGATGGACATCGGCAGTCTGCGCCAGGCCATCGAGGACCACCTGCTGTACTCGCTGGGCCGGCCCAAAGCCCTGCTGACCAAGCAGAACTACTACCACGCCCTCGCCCTGGCCGTGCGTGACCGCATGCAGAAGCGCTGGACCGAAACGACCCAGACCTATCTGGACCTCAACCGCAAGGTCGCCGTGTACCTGTCGGCGGAGTTCCTGCTGGGCCCACACCTCGGCAACAACCTGCTCAACCTCGGTATCGAGGATGAGGTTCGCGTCGCGCTGTCCGAACTTGGTCAGGACTACGACGAGATTCTGGCGTGCGAGGAGGAACCCGGTCTGGGCAACGGCGGCCTCGGTCGACTGGCCGCCTGCTACCTCGACTCGCTGGCCACCCTCGAACGTCCCGCCGTGGGCTACGGCATCCGCTACGAGTTCGGCATCTTCGACCAGGAGATCCGCGACGGCTGGCAGGTCGAGAAGACCGACAACTGGCTCGACGAGGGAAACCCGTGGGAGATCGCGAAGCCGGAACTGAGTTACGTCGTGAACTGGGGTGGGCGCACCGACTCGTTCACCGATGCGAGCGGCGAGTACCGCGTGCGCTGGATTCCCGACCGCCAGGTGAAGGGCATGTACTACGGCACCCCGATCCAGGGTTACGGCGTGGACACCTGCAACACGCTGACCTTGTGGAGCGCACACGCACTGCAGGGGCTGGCACTGGATGCCTTCAACGCCGGGGACTACTACCGTGCGATGGAAGACCAGGTCTCCTCAGAGACCGTCACCAAGGTGCTCTACCCCAACGACGAGCCCGAGGTCGGCAAGCAGTTGCGGCTGCTGCAGCAGTACTTCTTCGTGTCGTGCTCGTTGCAGGACATCCTTCATCTGCTGCAGGACTTCGCCAAACTTCCGGTGCAGGAACTGCCCAACCGGGTCGCCATCCAGCTCAACGACACCCACCCGTCGATCGCGGTCGCCGAACTGATGCGGCTCCTGATCGACGAGCGTGACGTGGAATGGAACGAGGCGTGGCAAATCACCGTCGCCACGCTGGCCTACACCAACCACACGCTGCTGCCCGAGGCGCTCGAGACCTGGCCGCTGGCGATGTTCGCCAAGTTCCTGCCGCGCCACCTCGAAATCATCTTCGAGATCAACCGGCGCTTCCTCGACGAGGTGCGCGCGAAGTTCCCCGGTGACGAGGCACGGGTGCGTCGGATGTCGCTGATCGGTGAGGACGGCAACCGCACAATCCGGATGGCCTACCTGGCGACCGTGGGCAGCCACGCCGTCAACGGCGTCGCCGCGATGCACTCGGAACTGGTCAAGGAGACCATCCTGAAGGACTTCTACGAGATGTGGCCGGAGAAGTTCTCGAACAAGACCAACGGCGTCACGCCGCGGCGTTTCGTAGCCCTGGCCAATCCGGGCCTGCGTGCGCTGCTCAACGAGACCGTCGGCGGTGACTGGCTGACCGATATGCGGCGGCTGCGCCAACTGGAGCCGCTGGCCGACGACTCCGTCCTGCAGAAGCGCTGGAAAGAGGTGAAGCGCGACAACAAAGCCCGCCTCGCCGACTATGTGCGGGCCCACGCCGGCGTCGAACTCGATCCGGACTGGATGTTCGACATCCAGGTCAAGCGGATCCACGAGTACAAACGACAGCACCTCAATGCCCTGCACATCGCCACGCTGTATCACCGGATCAAACAGAATCCCGGTGCGGAGATCCCGCCGCGGGCCTTCATCTTCGGCGGCAAGGCGGCACCCGGCTACACGATGGCGAAACTGATGATCAAGCTGATCACCTCGATCGGCGATACGGTCAACAACGATCCTGAGGTCAACGACCGGCTGCGGGTTGCGTTCATCCCGAATTTCAACGTGCAGAACGGCCAGCTGATCTACCCCGCAGCCGACCTGTCAGAACAGATCTCGACAGCCGGTAAGGAAGCATCGGGAACAGGCAACATGAAGTTCATGATGAACGGTGCGCTGACCATCGGCACCCTCGACGGAGCCAATGTCGAGATGCGTGAAGAAGCCGGACCGGAGAATTTCTTCCTGTTCGGCATGACGGTCGACGAGGTCCACGAACTGCAGCGCCGCGGGTACCGCCCGCGCGACTACATCGACGCCAACCCCGAGCTCACCGCGGTGCTGGGCCTGATCAGCGGTGGCGAGTTCTCCCACGGCGACACCTCGGTGTTCGCGCCGCTGGTGTCGAACCTGACCGACCATGACTACTTCCTGGTGCTGGCCGACTACGCCGACTACATCCGCAGTCAGCAGGAGGTCTCCTCGGCCTGGCGCGATGTGCCGGCATGGACCCGCATGTCGATTCTCAACACCGCGCGCAGTGGAAAGTTCTCCTCCGACCGGGCGATCGCCGAGTACTGCGACGACATCTGGGGCGTACAGCCGGCACGGGTTCCGGGATGAGCGTGGGCGCGCAGTAGAACCAGGCGTCACCGGTCGTCACCGGTCGTCACCGGCCGCCATTGGTCGCCTCAGCGGCAAACCCGAGACAACGTGGCGATGCATCCCCCATACTGCGCGTCAAAGCACGCAGGTTCGATGTCGCGCAACGTTCGCAGCTTCTAAGGGGACTCAACATGAGCTCTGCACACGCCCATGTGGGACGGGTCGGGGCGCTGGCTGTGGCACTTGGAATCGGATCGGTGATAGCAGCCCTGCCGGCCGTTGCCGGTGCAGACACCCACGAGGACCCGATCACCTCTCAGGGTGCGGCCCAGGGCCGGGTGACGCCGTCGCGCGGGCCGCGCGCGGCCGGGACCCGCCCAGCCGCGGCCGCGAGGTCCGCGGCAGTGGTCGTCGTCGCTCCGCAGACCGCGGTCTCGACTCCCCGGGCCGCAGCAACGGCCGCTGCCGCCACCTCATCCGGCGGCAACCCGGTCAGTGGATTCGTGCGGTATCTGGTCGGCAACGGCACGGCCGACGATCCCAATGCGGGGGTGCTGGTCGGCAACGGATTCAGCTATGACGCGGCCACCTGCACCGGTGTCGGTGCCTGCAACGGCGGCAATGGCGGAATCATCGGCAACGGCGGCAGCGGATGGAACGGCGGTGACGGCGGGTCGGCCGGCTGGTTCGGCAACGGAGGCGCGGGCGGTCTGGGTATAGCTGAAGTCAACAACGGCAGGGGCGGCAACGGTGGTAACGCCGGACTGCTGACCGGTAACGGCGGTCTCGGCGGCGTCGGCGCCTCGGTGACCGGGTCCACCGGGTCCGGGGGCGACGGGGGCAACGGCGGAAACGGCGGTTTGTTCCTCGGACTGGGCGGGAACGGCGGAGCCGGCGGCAACGGCGGAACCGCAAGCGGCGCAGGCGGAAACGGCGGCCGGGGCGGCAACGCGGGAGTTCTGTCGCTGTGGGGCGATGGCGGTCGCGGTGGTCTGGGTGGTAACGGCCGGGACGGCGGCAACGGCGGCAACGGCGGCATGAGTGCCCTTCTGTTAGGCGCGGCCGGCGCCGGGGGCGACGGCGGCGTGTCATTGGGCAACGACGGGCGGGGCGGTAACGGCGGCAACGGCGGTGGCGCCGGGGCCTTGGCATTCCTCGGCGGCGGACGCGGTGGTAACGGCGCCCAGGCCACCGGCAGTGGCACGGCGGGTTCCGGCGGCAACGGTGGCGCCGGCGGTCTGCTGATCGGCAGCGGCGGTGCCGGCGGCGACGGCGCGTCGGCCTTCTCCGATGCCAGTGCCGCCGGCAACGGCGGAAACGGTGGCAGCGTCGGTGCGCTGTCGTTGTTCGGCTTCGGCGGAGCCGGCGGCGACGGCGGCAACGGCGCCACCGCGGGTAGCGGAGCGGGAGGAGCCAGTTCACTCTTCCCCGGCACCGACGGCGGCACCGGCGGCAACGCCGCCGATGGAACGCCCGGCGGCCGAGGCGGCAACGGCGGCAACGGCAGCCTGGTGTTCGGTCGCGGCGGCGACGGCGGAAACGGCGGCGACGGCGGCGGCGGCGGACGGGGCGGCAACGGCGGCGACGGCGCCGAAGGCCTGTTGCTGTTCGACGCCGGGTCAGGCGGCGGCGGCGGTAACGGTGGCGCAGGTGCCGCCGGTGGTACCGGGGGCAACGCGGGATTCGGTTCGATCCTGTTCCTGTTCACCATGCCCGGTGCCGGCGGTGACGGCGGAAGCGGCGGTGCCGCGGGCACCGGCGGCAACGGCGGAGATGGCGGGCGCGGCTTCGCCATCACCGATCCGAATACCGGCATCACGTTGTACCGCAAGGGCGGAGACGGCGGGAACGGCGGTAATCCCAGCGCCACGGTCGGGGCCGGCGGCAAGGGCGGCAGCGGCGCCGTGAACGGCGCGGACGGCGCGGCAGGTGCGGTCCCCACCGGCCCGTCCGGCAACGGCGGCAACGGCGGCCGGAGCAGCGGGACGAACGCGGGCGGCCGTGGGGGTAACGGCGGGCTGATCGGCAACGGGGGTAACGGTGGTCAGGGCGGCGATGCGCCCGCACCGATATTTCCGGGCGCCAATGCCGGTGGCGACGGGGGATCCGGCGGAAGCGGCGGCGCGCTGTTCGGCAACGGCGGCGCCGGAGGCACCGGCGGCAGCGGCTCCGAACCGACCGGTAACAACAAAGCGGGCGGCCACGGCGGCGCCGGCGGGGCCGGCGGCAAGGCCACCGCGCCAAACGGCGCCGGCGGCGCCGGCGGCACCGGAGGCACCGGAGGCACCGGCAGCGGTACCGGTACCGGTGGCACCGGAGGCACCGGAGGCGATGGCGGTTCCTATGGATCGGGTGGCACACCCGGCGCGGGTGGAGCCGGCGGCCGGGGAGGTGCCGGGGGCGCAGGCGGCGCCACCGGTGCGACCGGCACGCCGGGATCCCCCGGCAGTCCTGCCTGAACCAATTCCGCGACCACCGGCGCGCTCAAGTGGTGAGGCAACCCGGTCGCCACTAGCATCCGGGTAACGCACGCCGGAGAGACCGGCGCCCGACAGATGCGGGTGGATATGGCACACCCAAAGGCCCGGCCCCAACCGGTGGAGGAACCGGTCCTGCGATTCCACACCATTCACGGACACCGCCGCGCGTACCGGATCGCAGGGTCCGGCCCGGCGGTCCTGCTGATCCATGGCATCGGCGACAACTCCACGACCTGGAGCCCGGTGCACCGCTTGCTTGCTCGACGATTCACCGTGATCGCGCCGGATCTATTGGGACACGGCCAATCCGACAAACCCCGGGCCGACTACTCCATCGCCGCCTATGCCAACGGCATGCGCGATCTGCTCAGCGTCCTGGAGATCGACCGGGTCACCGTCGTAGGGCATTCGCTGGGCGGCGGCGTCGCGATGCAGTTCGCCTACCAGTTTCCGCAACTGGTCGAACGGCTCATCCTGGTCGGATCCGGTGGCGTCACCAAGGACGTCAACATCGGGTTGCGCCTGGCCTCACTTCCCGGCGGCGGTGAGGCCCTTGCGCTGCTGCGGTTACCGCTGGTGCTGCCGGCTCTGCAGACCACCGGCCGAGTGCTCGGAACCGTGATCGGCTCGACCGGCGTCGGGCGGGATCTGCCGAACATGCTGCGCATCCTGGCCGACCTGCCTGAGCCGACCGCCTCGGCGGCCTTCACCCGAACCCTTCGCGCCGTCGTCGATTGGCGGGGCCAGGTGGTCACCATGCTGGATCGGTGTTACCTCACCGAATCGGTTCCGGTGCAACTGATCTGGGGCGAACAGGACTCGATGATCCCGGTCAGCCACGCGGCCGTGGCGCACGCGGCGATGCCAGGCTCACGACTCGACATCTTCCCGCAGACCGGGCATTTCCCGTTCCATGATCACCCGGACCGCTTCGTCGGCATCGTCGAGGAGTTCATCGACTCGACGCAACCGGCCGAGCACGACCACACCCAACTGCGCGAACTGCTACTTAAGGGAAGCTCGAACCGAGGTAATCAGATCCCGACGCGCGGATACTCCTCGCCACCGGCCGGATAGCCGCCGCCGGTGGTGGTGATGTGCACGTGGTCGAAGTGTCCGTAGCCCGAACCGCTCGGGCCGACCGGGGTGTAGTACGTGCCACGCCAGATGACGTCCTGAACTCCGAACCGTGCAGCGTTGCTCAGCGCGTAATCGCGAACCGCGTTGCCCAGTGCGATGCCCTCAGCACTGCCCGGATTGGGAATGATGATGTCGAGCGCGAGACCGTTGGGGTGCCACGGCTTGGCGTCGGGGCGCACGCCGATCATCGAGTGGATCTGCGGGAAGGCTGCGCTGACATTGCGCTCGACCAGGATGGTCCTGATCTGCAGTCCGCCCTCGGGGGCCACTCCCGC
>JBAXCK010000051.1:0-20743 GCA_037141465.1 Mycobacteriaceae bacterium
TCAGCCTAAAGCGTCAGGCCGGCTTGATCTCCAACCCGACCGTGCGCTTGGCACCGCCGCGCAGCTTGGAGAAGAAGTTGAAGATCCGCCCGACGATGCCGTAGCGCTGATTGATCGCCTGGTAGACGGTCTCGGTCTCGGAGTCGTCGAGCACGGTGGCCACCGCTTCGATGGTGTCGCCCTTGACGTTGCCGCGCATATCGCAGACCGCCAGCGTCACCCGCGGGGTGTTGCGGATGCGCTTGACCTTCCAGGAGTTCTTCTCGGTGATCACCAGCGCGCGGTCACCGTCGCGGGCGATCCAGATCGGCGTGGGCTTTGCTCGCCCGTCCTTGGTGAAGGTGGTCAGCAGGACGTACTGCGCCCTGGTCACGGTGTCGAAGGAGACCTCGTCGGAAGTGGCAGCCATATGGCTAACGCTACCTGGCTTCCAGGTCGCCCTCGGTCTCGAGCAGCACCTGGCGCAACCCGGCCAGCGTCTGGGCCTGCGGGTCCTCCCACATACCGCGGCCGGCCGCCTCCAGTAGCCGCTCGGCCATCCCGTGCAGGGCCCAGGGATTGGACTCGGACAGGAACTTGCGGTTCTGCGGGTCGAGCACGTACTGCGCGGTGAGTTCCTCATACATCCAGTCGGCCATCACACCGGCGGTGGCGTCGTAGCCGAACAGGTAGTCGACCGTGGCGGCCATCTCGAATGCGCCCTTGTAGCCGTGCCGGCGCATCGCGTTCATCCAGCGCGGGTTCACGACGCGGGCGCGGAACACCCGGGTGGTCTCCTCCGACAGGGTCCGCGTTCGCACCGCATCGGGGCGGGTGTTGTCACCGATGTAGGCGGCGGGTGCCGTACCGGTGAGCGCACGGACGGTGGCGACCATGCCGCCGTGGTACTGGAAGTAGTCGTCGGAGTCGGCGATGTCGTGTTCACGGCAGTCGGTGTTCTTGGCCGCCACGGCGATGCGGCGGTACTGGTTCTCCATATCGCCGACGGCCTCGCGACCGTCCAGACCGCGGCCGTAGGCGAAGCCGCCCCAGGCCGTGTAGACCTCGGCCAGATCGGCGTCGTCGCGCCAGTTGCGGCTGTCGATGAGCTGCAGCAGGCCCGCACCGTAGGTCCCGGGCTTGGAGCCGAAGATCCGCGTGGTGGCGCGTCGCTCATCGCCGTGCTCGGCCAAATCGGCGCGCGCGTGTGCGCGCACGAAGTTGCTCTCGTCGGGTTCGTCGAGTCCGGCGACCAGGCGCACCGCGTCGTCGAGCATGGTGACGACATGCGGGAAGGCGTCCCGGAAGAAACCGGAGATGCGGACGGTGACGTCGATACGCGGTCTGCCGAGTTCGTCGAGTCCGATCGCCTCGAGATCGACGACCCGGCGTGAGGCGTCGTCCCACACCGGTCGCACACCGAGCAGTGCCAGCACCTCGGCGATGTCGTCACCGGAGGTCCGCATGGCCGAGGTCCCCCACGCCGAAAGGCCGACCGAGCGCGGCCAGTCGCCGTAGTCGGCGCGGTAGCGCGCCAGGAGCGAATCGGCCATCGCGACACCGGTCTCCCAGGCCAGCTTCGACGGCATGGCCTTGGGGTCGACGGAGTAGAAGTTGCGCCCGGTCGGCAGCACGTTGACCAGGCCGCGCAGCGGCGACCCTGACGGCCCGGCGGCGATGTAGTGGCCGCCGAGGGCCCGCAGAACCTGCTCGATCTCCCCGGCGGTGCCGGCCAGTCGCGGCACGACCTCGGTTGCGGCGAAGGTCAGGATCGCCGCGATCGCGGGATCATCGGTGAGGTCGGTGACCCGCGCACGATCCCAGCCGCTTGCCTGCAGTGCCGCCAGCAGTCCGCGCGCCCGCAGTTCGGCCTCGTCGACCGCGGCGCGATCGTCGGTGCCGTCCTCGGCCAGTCCGAGTGCCTGACGCAGGCCCGGCAGGTGCTGCTCCCCGGCGAACAGCTGACGGGCCCGCAGGATGGCCAGCACCAGATCAAGTTCGGCCTCACCGGCCGGCGCGGCGCCCAGGATGTGCAGGCCGTCGCGGATCTGCACGTCCTTGATCTCGCACAGCCAACCGTCGACGTGGAGCAGCATGTCGTCGAAGCTGTCGTCCTCGGGACGCTGAGCCAGACCGAGATCGTGGTCCATCTTGGCCGCCCGCATCAACGTCCAGATCTGCTGACGGATCGCCGGCAACTTGGCGGGGTCCAGCGCCGCGACGTTGGCATGTTCGTCGAGAAGCTGTTCCAGCTTGGCGATGTCGCCGTAGGTCTCCGCCCGTGCCATCGGCGGAATGAGGTGATCGACGAGGGTGGCGTGCGCGCGCCGCTTGGCCTGTGTGCCCTCACCGGGGTCGTTGACCAGGAACGGATAGATCAGCGGCAGGTCGCCCAGCGCGGCGTCGGAGGCGCAGTCCGCCGACATGCCCAGGGTCTTACCGGGCAGCCATTCGAGGTTTCCGTGCTTGCCGATGTGCACGACGGCGTGTGCACCGAACTCGTGGCGCAGCCACAGGTAGGTGGCCAGATAGTGGTGGCTGGGCGGCAGGTCGGGATCGTGGTAGATCGCCACCGGATTGGCGCCGAATCCGCGCGGCGGCTGCACCAGGATGACGGTGTTGCCGGACTGCATCGCCGCCACGACGATCTCGCCATCCGGATCCCCGCCTTCGTTGACTCTGCTGCGGTCGACGTAGAGTTCGCCCGGCGGCGCACCCCAGTGCCGCACCATCGCCTCGGTGAGGCCGGCGGGCAGTCCGGCGAACCATTCGAGGTAGCGCGCCGCGGGGATGCGGATCGGGTTGCCGGCGAGCTGTCCGTCGGTGAGCCAGTCCGGATCCTGACCGCCGCGCTCGATCAGCGCGTGCATCAGCGCATCACCATCGCGCGCCTGCAGGCCGGGCACCTCGCCGACGTCATAGCCGCTGTCCCGCAGTGCCTCCAGCAATGCGATGGCGCTGGCGGGTGTGTCAAGGCCGACGGCGTTACCGATGCGAGAGTGCTTGGTGGGGTACGCGGAGAAGACCAGCGCGAGCCGTTTCTCACCGGGCGGGACCGACCGCAGTAGCGCATGGTTGACGGCCAGGCCCGCCACCCGCGCGCACCGCTCGGGATCGGGCACATAGGAGATGAGCCCGTCGGCGTCGATCTCCTTGAACGAGAACGGCACGGTGATGATCCGGCCGTCGAACTCCGGCACCGCCACCTGGGTGGCGACGTCGAGCGGACTCAACCCGTCGTCGTTGTCCGACCACCGCGACCGGGAGCTGGTCAGACACAGCCCCTGCAGGATCGGAACGTCGAGCGCGGCAAGGTGAGTCACATCCCAGGCGTCATCGTCTCCCCCGGCGCCCACTGACGCCGGGCGTGCACCGCCCGCGGCGAGCACGGTGACGACCATCGCGTCGGCGGTCCCGAGCAGTGTGAGCAGTTCCGGCTCCGGGTTGCGCAACGAGGTGCAGTACACCGGCAGTGCGCGGCCGCCGGCGTTGTCGATGGCGTCGCACAGCGCCTCGACGTAGGCGGTGTTGCCGGCGAGCTGCTGCGCGCGGTAGAAGAGCACCGCGATCACCGGGCCGTCCGGACCGGACTCGCGGGGCAGCACTCCCCACGCCGGCGTGGGCTCGGGCGGGGCGAATCCGAAACCGGTCATCGCCAGGGTGTCGGAGAGGAAGGCGTACATCTGGCGCAGGTTGGCGACCCCGCCGTGCGCCAGGTACCCGTGGGTCTGCAGCGCGATTCCGGCGGGCACGGTCGAACGGGCCATCAACTCCGCGTCGGGGGCCTGTTCGCCGCTGACCACCACGGTCGGAAGGCCGGAGGCCACACACTCGTCGATGCCGTCGGGCCAGGCCCGGTAGCCGCCGAGCACCCGCACCACCACCGCCGACGCCCCGGCCAGCAGTTCGGTCAGCTCGCCGGGAATCAGGCGCGCCGGGTTGGCCCAGCGGAAGTCCGTGCCGCTGGCCCTGGCCGTGATCAGATCGGTGTCCGATGTCGAGAGCAGGACGATGGCGCGGGTCACCCCCTATTCGTACAGCATGGCCGACCTATGATTCGGATGTCCTTCCATGACGGGTGAAGGAATCCGGTGCAATTCCGGAGCGGTCGCGCCACTGTGAAAGTCAGACCCGACACCCGTCGTCAGCTCCAACCGGGACGCGGCAATCCCGGGAAAGGAACGCCTCGGTTGACGCGTACCCGCGACCACGATGGGTGCCCCGGCGCACTGACGCTGCACCACGCCGCAGACGGGCCGCTGGCTCGGGTGCGCCTGCCCGGCGGGATGATCAGCGCCGCCGCACTGGAGTCGCTCGCATCGATCGCCGGAGAGTTCGCCGCGGGCACCCTCGAGCTGACCGCACGCGGCAACATCCAGCTGCGCGGTATCACCGACCCCGATGCGGTGGCGTCGGCGCTGGGTGCCGCGGGCCTGCTGCCGTCTAACAGCCACGAACTGGTGCGCAACATCCTCGCTTCGCCGCTGTCCGGACGGCGCGGCGGACACGCCGACGTGCGCCCACTGGTCGCCGCGCTCGATGCCGCGATTCAAGCCGACCCCGCTCTCGCTGATCTGCCGGGCCGCTTCCTGTACTGCCTCGACGACGGCACCGGCGATGTCGCGGGACTGCGCGCCGACGCCGGTGTGCAGATGCTCGATGACGGCACCGCGGCCCTGCTGTTGGCCGGCCGGGACACCGGCGTGCGAATTCGGCCGGACGAGGTCCTCGACGCACTGCTGGGTGCCGCGCGGCGATTCCTGACCGTGCGCGGCGATGCCTGGCGGGTGAGCGAACTCGACGATCCCGACATACTCCTCGAGGGTCTTGCCCGCCGGGAAGCGTCGCTGTCCCCGCCGCTGATCCACCGCGCGCCGGTCGGCTGGATCGCCCAGGATGACGAACGGGTGGCGCTGGCCGCCGCGGTTCCACTCGGTGTGCTCACCGCCCGGCAGGCACAGTTCGTCGCGGCGGTCGGGGCACCGGTGGTCATCACCCCGTGGCGTTCACTGCTGGTGTGCGACCTCGACGAGGGTGTCGCCGACACCGCATTGCGGGTGCTGGCACCGCTCGGCCTGGTGTTCGACGACTCCTCACACTGGTTGCACGTCAGCGCCTGCGTGGGCAGTCCCGGCTGCGATCGCTCACGCGCCGAAGTGCGCGCCGACGCCGCCCGCGCGGTCGAATCCGGCACCCACACAGAAGCGGTCCACTACGTGGGCTGCGAACGCGCCTGCGGCAGACCGGTCGACGCTCAGGTTTTCGTCGCCACCGGCGACGGCTATCGGCCGGCGGCGCCATGAGCAGCGTGCCCCACTACCTGCGCGACGCCGGTGAGATCTACCGGCAGTCCTTCGCGACCATCCGAGCCGAGGCGGACCTCGATCGGTTTCCCGACGACGTTGCGCGGGTGGTGGTCCGGATGATCCACACCTGCGGGCAGGTGGACCTCACCGCCCACATCGCGTTCACCCCCGGCGTCGTCGACGCCGCGCACACCGCACTGGCCGCTGGGGCTCCCATCCTGTGCGACGCCTCCATGGTCGCCGCCGGGATCACCGCCGCGAGACTGCCCGCCGCCAATGAGGTGGTGTCACTGGTGGCCGATCCGCGCGCGGCCGACCTGGCGCACCGCCGCGACACCACCCGTTCGGCGGCCGGCGTCGAGTTGTGGGCCGACCGCATGGACGGCGCGGTGGTGGCCATCGGCAACGCACCGACCGCGCTGTTCCGGCTACTGGAGCTGATCGACGAGGGCGTGCCGCCACCGGTCGCCGTGCTGGGCGGTCCGGTCGGTTTCGTGGGATCGGAGCAGTCCAAGCAGGCCCTGATCGACGAACCGCGTGGGATGGAGTATCTGATCGTGCGCGGCCGCCGCGGCGGCAGTGCGATGGCCGCCGCGGCCGTCAACGCGATCGCGAGCGCACGCGAATGAGCACTCAACAGAAAAGGGGAACGCTCTACGGAGTCGGACTGGGACCGGGTGATCCCGAACTTGTCACCGTCAAGGCCGCCCGGGTGATCGCCGAGGCCGATGTGGTCGCGTATCACAGCGCACGCCACGGTCGCAGCATCGCGCGGCGAATCGCCGAGCCGTATCTGCGATCGGGCCAGATCGAGGAACACCTCGTCTATCCGGTCACCACCGAGGGCACCGATCACCCGGGCGGTTACGACGGTGCGATGGAGGACTTCTACCGCGAGGCCTCGACGCGGATCGCCGCGCATCTGGACGCCGGACGCGACGTGGCACTGCTGGCCGAGGGCGATCCGCTGTTCTACAGCTCCTACATGCACATGCACACCCGGCTCACGTCTCGCTTCACTGCGGTCGTCATTCCCGGCGTCACGTCGGTCAGTGCGGCCTCGGCGGCCACCGGCGTTCCGCTGGTCACCGGCGAGGAAGTGCTCTCGATCCTCCCGGGAACCATGCCGGTGGCCGAGTTGGCCCGCCGATTGGCCGACACCGACGCCGCGGTCGTGATGAAACTGGGCCGGACGTATCCGCAAGTACGCGAAGCGCTTTCGCTGGCCGGCCGGCTCGACGGCGCGATCTACGTGGAGCGGGCCAGCACCGACGGCCAGCGGGTGCTGCCGGCCGCAGACGTAGACGAGTCCGACGTTCCGTACTTCTCACTCGCGCTGGTGCCGGGCTCGGCGCGTCGCCACGTCCGGACCGGCACTGTCGCGGTGGTGGGGCTGGGCCCGGGCGCGGTGGACTGGATGACGCCGCAGAGCCGCCTGGAGCTGGCGTCGGCGACCGACCTGATCGGGTACCGGCCGTATCTGGATCGGGTGCCGCTACGGCCGGGCCAGCGCCGCCACGGCAGTGACAACGCCGACGAGCCGGCCCGTGCGCGGCTGGCCTGCGAGCTCGCCGAGGCGGGCCGGGCGGTGGCGGTGGTGTCCTCGGGTGATCCGGGCGTGTTCGCGATGGCGACCGCGGTACTCGAGGAGGCCAAGCAGTGGCCGAACGTCGCGGTGCGGGTGATCCCGGCGATGACCGCCGCGCAGGCGGTGGCCAGCCGGGTCGGTGCGCCACTCGGCCACGACTACGCGGTGCTGTCGCTGTCGGACCGGTTGAAACCGTGGGAGGTGATCGCGCAGCGGCTGCGTGCCGCCGCCGCCGCGGATCTGGTTCTGGCCGTGTACAACCCGGCCTCGAAGAGCCGCACCTGGCAAGTCGGCGCCATGCGGGATCTGCTGCTGGAGTACCGCGATGCAGGCACCCCGGTGGTGATCGGTCGCGATGTCTCGGGCCCGGGCGAATCGGTCGCGGTGGTGCGGCTGGCCGATCTCGATCCCGCGGACGTCGACATGAGGTGCCTGCTGATCATCGGGTCGTCACAGACTCAGTGGTACGCGGCGCAGTCCGGCGACGTCGTCTTCACGCCGCGGCGCTACCCGGGCTGAGCGGCCCGGCCGAGAACCCACTGCTGGGCGCCGGACACCGACTCCACCGTCGCCACCCCGGCGGGCAGCGGCGGACGCGCGATCATCACCACGTCGGTGCCGAGTGCCTCGGCCGCGTCGACCTTGGCGCGGGTGTGGGCTCCCCCGCTGTTCTTGGTCACCAGCACGTCGATCGCGTTCTGCGCCATCAGACGGCACTCGTCGTCGAACCGATACGGGCCGCGGGAGAACAGCAGTTGATGATCTGCGGGCAGCTCTGCTCGATCCGGCGCGGTCACCACCCGGATCAGGAACCATGCCGCGCTGTCGCGGAATGCCGCGGCTCCCGAGCGTCCCGTGGTGAGGAACACCCGCCCGTAGCCCTTCGCTGCCACGTGCGCCGCGGCCTCGGCGTCGGAGCCGACGAGGGTGGCCCGGCCGGTCTCCCACGGTGGGCGGCACAGCACCAGGTGCGGTAGCCGCAGGGCGGTGCACGCGTCGGCGGCGTTGGCGGTGATCGTGGCCGCGAACGGGTGGGTCGCATCGACGACGGCGTCGACGCCGCTGCCCGTCAGCCAGTTCCGCAGGCCTTCGACTCCGCCGAATCCGCCGACGCGGACCTCGCCGGGCGGCAGTGCGGGATCGGGTACCCGGCCCGCCAGTGAACTGATGACGTCGATGCGCGGGTGCAGCCGACCGGCGAGCTCACGTGCCTCGGCGGTGCCGCCGAGCAGCAGCACGCGCATCAGTGTCGGTCACCTCGGGCGCGGTCGGCCGAATAGAGGTAGCTGTCCGGGAATCCCTCGGCGGCCAGCACGTCGCCGACGATGATCACCGCGGTGCGGGTGACCGAGGCCTCATGCGTCTGCGCGGCGATGTCGGCCAGCGTGCCGCGCAGCACGATCTGCTGCGGCCAACTGGCGAAGGCGACCACCGCCGCCGCGGTGCCGGGCGGGTGTCCGGCGGCGAGCAGTTCCGCGGCGATGGCGTCGATGCGGTGGGCGGCCAGGTGGATCACCAGGGTCCCGCCCCGGCGGGCCAACTCGCCGAGATCCTCGCCGGCGGGCATCGGGGTGGACAGCGTCGCCACCCGGGTGAGCGTCACGGTCTGTGAGACGCCGGGCACGGTGAGTTCGCGGCCCAGCGCGGCGGCCGCGGCGGCGAACGCCGGAACGCCCGGCACGATCTGATAGTCGATGCCGAGGTCGTCGAGACGACGGCACTGCTCGGCGATCGCGCTGTAGAGCGACGGATCACCGGAGTGCAGTCTGGCCACGTCCTGACCACCGGCGTGCGCATCGGCGATCTCGGCGATGATCTGATCGAGAGTCATCGGTCCGGTGTCGATCACCCTCGCCTGCGGCGGGCAGAGCGCGAGGAGATCGTCGGGCATGATCGAACCGGCGTACAGACACACCCCGCAGCGCTGCAATATCCGTTGTCCGCGCACGGTGATGAGATCGGCCGCTCCCGGGCCGGCACCGATGAAGTAGACCGTCACAGCAGGCTGACCACCCACTGAGTGATCGGCATCTGAGGCCGCCACCCGGTGAATCCACCGAGCGGTTCACCGTGATAGTGCTGAAAGCGGTGCAGGTCCCCGCCCAGTCTGGAATGCCACTCCACCAGCAGCGCCTCGGATTCCGCGGTCACCGCATTGGCGACCAGCCGTCCGCCGGCCGGAAGCCTCTCGACACACTCCTGCAGCAGACCCGTGCCGCTGATGCCGCCGCCGATGAACACCACGTCCGGCGCCGGCGCGCCCTCGAACTCGGCCGGGGCGGGCCCGCGCACCTCGATGTCGACGCCGAAGGTGCGCGCGTTGGCGGCGATGCGATCGCGCCGGGCCGCATCGCTCTCGAATGCGACGGCGCGGCAACCCGGCGCCGTGCGGCACCACTCGACCGCGACACTGCCCGAACCCGACCCGATGTCCCAGAGCACCTGCCCCGGGCGCGGTGCGAGTGCGGCGACGGTGAGCGCCCGGATCGTCTGCTTGGTGATCTGACCGTCGTGGGCGAAGGCTTCGTCGGGAACTCCGGCACCGACGCGCTCGTCGGGAAGGTAGCGGACGGCGACGACGTTGAGGTCGTCGACGTCGCGCGGCGGAGCCGCGGCCCACGCCTCGGCGGGACCTTCGCGAACCCGCTCCGCGGGGCCACCGAGCCGTTCAAGGACGGTGAGCTGCGAGGCGCCGCGGCCGGTTTCGGTGAGCACGGCGGCGAGTTGCGCCGGTGTGGACGCGTCGCGGCAGAGCACCACCGCCTGCCCGCCTCGGCGCACCGCGGTGTGCACGGGTGCGGTCACCAGACTGATGATCTCGGTGTCGTGGGCGTTCCACCCCATCCGCGCGCAGGCCAGCGAAACCGAGGAGACACCCGGCAGCACCCGCACCCGATCCGCGCCGTAGAGGCGGATGAGCAGACCGCCGATACCGTGCAGCAGGGGGTCCCCGCTGGCGACGACGTGGATGTCACCGTCGGCCACATCGTCGAGGAGTCGCTGAACACCGGGCAACATCGGCGACGGCCACGCACGCCTCTGCGCGCTCACCGTGTCGTCGAGCAGATCGAGCTGGCGCGGCGAACCGTAGACGACGGCGGCACGGCGAAGTTCGGCGCGCGCGGACTCCGACAGCCCGGCCATTCCGTCCGCGCCGATACCGACCACGATGATGGTCACGGGAGTTCCCTTCGGCTCTTCACTGCGTTCATCACCGGGGCAGCCTCCGCCAGACAGCCTGCGGAAGCAGCTTCATGCCGGCGAACATCGGGCGCAGCGCCCACGGCACCCACACGATCCGGCGGCCGGCGGCCAGGGCGCGTGCCGTCGCCGCCGCGACCTGTTCGGGCGTGCTCGACAGCGGCGCGGGATCCATGCCCGCCGTCATCCGCCCGATCACGAATCCGGGGCGCACGAGCAGCAGGTGCACCCCGCTGCCGTGCAGGGCGTCGGCCAGACCGCCGGCGAAGCCGTCGAGGCCGGCCTTGGCCGATCCGTAGACGTAGTTGGCCCGGCGCACCCGCACGCCGGCCACCGAGGAGAACACCACCAGCCGGCCCCGGCCCGTTTTTCCGGGACCGGCTGCGCGCATGGCCGCGGCGAGTTCGGTGAGCAGACTCACCTGGGCGACGTAATCGGTGTGGACGATCGCGACGGCGTGCGCCGAGTCGGCTTCGGCGCGGGCCTGATCGCCGAGAATTCCGAAGGCCAGCACCGCGGTGTCGATCGACCCGTGTCGTGCGATCAGCTCGGAGACCACGCGCGCATGCGATGCCACGTCGTCGGCGTCGAACTCGACGGTGTGCACCTCGGTGGCGCCGGCGGCGCGCACCGCGGCCGCCTCATCGGCCAGCCGGCCGGCGTCGCGAGCGGCCAGCACCACCGTCGCACCCGGCGCCAGCAGTCGCGCGAGCTCCTGCCCGATCTGGCTGCGGCCGCCGAAAATGACCACGACTTCGGCTTTGGTCGCGGCCGTGTCCTGCATGGTGGCGATTATTCACTGCGCTAGCGTGGGCCCCGATGGCGAACACCACAACCAGGCTGACCAGCGACGCCCACGAGTTCCTGACCGAGCGCCACCTGGCCATGCTGACCACGCTTCGAGCCGACGGCTCTCCGCACGTGGTGGCCGTCGGCTTCACCTTCGATCCCGAGACTCACATCGCGCGGGTGATCACCAGCGACGGGTCTCAGAAGGCGGTCAACGCCGAGCGCAGCAACGTCGGGGTGCTCTCGCAGGTCGACGGAGCCCGGTGGCTGTCGCTGGAGGGCATCGCGGGCGTCAACCGTGAACCGGAGGCGATTCGGGATGCGGAGGTGCGCTACGCGCAGCGCTACCGGACACCCAGGCCGAACCCGCAGCGCGTCGTCATCGAGGTGTTGGTCAAGCGGGTGCTCGGCTCCTCGACGCTCCTCGACCGTTCCTAGGGCTCGACCGTTTCTAGGGTTCGACCGTTCCTAGGGCTCGACCGTTTCTAGGGCTCGACAACGATCAGATCGTGCGGCCTGTCATTGAGTGCTGAGGCAACGCCGGCGGTGACGATCACGATGTCCTCGATCCGGGCGCCCCACCGGCCCGGGAAGTAGATCCCGGGTTCGACGCTGAACGCCATCCCCTCGGTCAGCGGCTCGTCGTTGCCGGCGACGATGTAGGGCTCTTCGTGCACCGACAGGCCGATACCGTGACCGGTGCGGTGCACGAAGTACTCGGCCAGGCCCGCGTCGGACAACACATCGCGCGCCGCCGCGTCGACCTGCTGCGCCGTCACGCCGGGGCGAACCGCGGCCACCGCCGCAGCCTGGGCACGCTGCAGCACCCCGTACTGATCGGCGATCTCGGCGGCCGGCTCGCCGATGCTGTAGGTGCGGGTGCAGTCGGAGTTGTAGCCCGGCTCGACCGGACCGCCGATGTCGACGACGACGATGTCGCCGCGTTGCAGCACACGGTCGGAACACTCGTGGTGCGGATCGGCGCCGTTGGGTCCGGAGCCGACGATGATGAATGCCGCCTCCGAATGCCCCTCATCGACAATGGCTTGTGAGACGTCCGCCGCGACCGCGGCCTCGGTGCGTCCGGCTCTGAGGAACTGCGGAACCCGCGCGTGCACCCGATCGATGGCCGCGCCCGCCCGGCGCAAGGCCTCGATCTCGTGGGCGTCCTTGATCATCCGCAGACCCGCCAGAACGTCGGTGGCCAGCACCGGTGTGCTGCCGATCCGCTGTGCCAACGGCAGCAGGTGCAGCGCCGGCATCGAGTCGGTCACCGCTATCCGCGCATGACCACCCAGTGCGAGTGCCACCCGGTCATAGGGATCCTCGCCGTCCACCCAGTCGGTGACGTTCACACCGAGATCTGCGACCGCCGACTCGCGCAGTGCCGCGAGTTCCAGACGCGGCAGCACGACGGTGGGTGCGCCGGACGCCGGGATCACCAGCGCGGTGAGTCGTTCGAAGGTCTGCGCCCGCGACCCGATCAGATAGCGCATGTCATATCCGGGCGTGACCACCAGACCGTCCAGACCGGCATCGGCGGCCCGCTGCGCAGCAGCGGTCAGCCTGCGCGCGTACACCTCCGAGTCGAATCGGGCCGTCATGGCAGTCAGGCTAGCGTGGACCCGTGTCATCCCCCGGTGTGTCATCCCCCGGTGTGTCATCCCCCGGCGTGCCCGCACCGGTTCTGCTGCTCGACGGCGCCAGCATGTGGTTCCGCTCCTACTTCGGAGTGCCGTCGTCGATCACCGCACCCGACGGCCGTCCGGTCAACGCGGTCCGCGGATTCATCGACAGCCTCGCCACACTCATCACCAGGGAGCGGCCGGGCCGGCTGGCGGTGTGTCTGGATCTCGACTGGCGACCGCAGTGGCGGGTGGACCTGATCCCCTCCTACAAGGCTCACCGGGTCGACTCCCCCGACGGGGGCGCCGAAGTCGACGCCGAAGTCGACGCCGAGGAGATGCCCGATGATCTGAGCCCGCAGGTCGACATGATCATGGAGATCCTCGACGCCTACGGAATCGCTACCGCCGGCGCCGAGGGTTTCGAGGCCGACGACGTGCTGGGCACCCTGGCGGCCGCCGAACGCCGCGACCCGGTGGTGGTGGTCAGCGGAGACCGCGACCTGCTCCAACTCGTCGCCGACGAGCCGGTGGTAGTGCGTGTGCTCTATCTGGGCCGCGGCCTGTCGAACGCGACGATGTTCGGCCCCGCCGAGGTCGCGCAACGCTACGGCGTTCCGCATGATCGGGCCGGCGAGGCCTACGCCGAACTCGCACTGCTGCGCGGCGACCCATCCGACGGGCTGCCCGGCGTGCCGGGCGTCGGCGAGAAGACGGCCGCGACGATGCTGAGCCGCTACGGCTCACTGGAGGCCATCCTGGCCGCGGCGCTGGACCCGAAGTCGTCCCTGCCCACGGCGCTGCGCGCCAAACTGCTGGCCGCCCTGGACTACATCGAAGCCGCCGCGAGGGTGGTGCGGGTGGCGCGCGACGCACCCGTGGAGATCGACACCGGCGATGACACGCTGCCGCGAAGCGCGGCGAAGCCTAAACGGGTGGCGACGCTGGCGAAGGCTTACGGTCTGGGCTCACCGGTTGCGCGATTGCAGAAGGCGCTCGACTCGCTCTGAGCGCCTACTACCTACTCGCCTAGTACCTACTTGGGCCTGCCGACCTCGTAGGTGCCCTTGTCGTCCTGGAACGTCACCGTCACCTGGCGCTTGGTGCCGTCGATGCTGACCTCACAGTTGAAGGTGTCGCCCTTCTTCACGGTCGGGTTCTGACCGTTATTGCACTTGACGTCCTTGACGTTCTTGGCGCCGTAACCGCCGGACTCATCGGTCAGGATCTGCTGCACACCCTGCTGCGCCTTGTTGACGTCCAACTTCGTGGTGACGAAGAATCCGGGCTTCCAGAACCCGAGGATCAGCACCGCGACGAGAGCCAGTGCACCGAGGGCCCCGAGCAGTCCGCCGAGTGCGCGCGCCGATTTCTTGCCGGCCTCCGGCGTACCGGGTGGGGGGTAGGCGCCGTACTGGCCGGGCTGGGGGTACTGACCCGGCTGCGGGTACTGCGGATACTGGCCGTACTGCGGCGACTGACCATACGCACCGGGCTGGCCGTACGCGCCGGGCTGGCCGTAACCGGGGACTGCTCCGTACTCCTGCGGCGCTCCGTAGCCCGGCGCGGGCGGATAGCCGGGGGCGGGTTGCCCGTACTGCGGGTACTGGCCCGCGGGGTAGGACTGCTGGGGCTGGGTGTAGGCGGGCGGCTGCCAGGCCGGGGGTTCCGAACCTGCGGCGGGCTGGTCCTGACCCTGCCATCCGGTGGGGTCAGATCCCTGCGGTCCGCTCATCGTCTCTCCTCAAGTCTCTCCGGATCGCTCCGGGGTCTCCGGTCGTGCCGGTCCCACCGTAGCGTTTGACTCACCCTACCCGCTGTCAACAGCGACGACGCCGCGCCGGATGTCGTCGATGGCGCGTTTCGCGGCCTTGCGCAGCGCCGCCTGCGGGGCGGCGTTGCGGACCTGATCGAGCAGATCGAGCACCTGGCGGCACCAGCGGACGAAATCCCCGGCCGGCAACTCCGATCCGTTCCCGGCCGCATCCGAGGCGGCCAGCGCCGAGGCGAGATTGCCGGTGGTGGCCCAGCGGTAGACGGCCGGCACGAATCCCTCATCGGGTTCCCGCGACGGACTGAGCCGGTGGCGGTTCTCATCCGAGCGCAACTCGCCGGACAGCCGACGGGTCTGCGCCAGCGCCCGGCGCACCGCCGGTGTGGGCATATCGACGGCACGCACGGCCGTGGGGCCGTCGCCGCCGCGCGACTCGAACACCATCGCCGAAAGCACCGCGGCCAATTCTGCCGGCGACAGTCCGGTCCACGCACCGCGACGCAGACATTCGGCGACCAGTAGATCGCTCTCGCTGTAGATACGTGCCAGCAGCCGCCCGTCGTCGGTCACCCGCGGTCCGCCCTCGCCCGCGGCGATGTAGCCACGCTCAGTCAGCAGTCCGACGATCCGGTCGAAGGTTCGCGCCAGCGAGTTGGTCGCCGCGGTGACCTTGGCGCGGTTCTGCTCGTTGTCGCGTTCCACCTTCAGGTATCGCTCGGCCGTGCGGGCCACCGATTCGCGCTCGGCCAGGCGGTGGCCGGGATGGCGACGCATCGCGGCACGCAGTTCGATCAGCTCCGGGTCGACGTCGGGTTCGTCGTCACCGCGGGTTCGCTTACGCCCGCCCGCGGACGGGAGCACCAGCCCGTCGGCGGCCGAGCGCAGCGCCGAGGAGAGATCGCGGCGGACCTTTGGCTGCCGGTGCTCCACCCGCTTCGGTAGCGGCATCGAACCGATCGGCCCGGCCGCACCGGTGTAATCGGTGGAGGAAATCCTTCCGGCCCAGCGGTTCTCGGTCAGGACCAGGGGACGCGGATCATCGGAGTCCCGCGCGGGCTCCAGCACGACGGCCAGCCCGCTGTGGCGTCCGGTGATGGTGATGATGTCGCCGCGGCGCAGTGCGACCAGCGCGTCACTGGCCGTTTTGCGTCGCTGCAGCCGGGAGACGCGCGACTGCGCCCGCTCGCGTTCGCTGATCCTGGCGCGTAACCGCACGTAGTCGATCACGGCGGGTTCCACCGGTTGCCGCGTGCGGTCCCAGTCGAGTTCGGCGGCGATGTCGTCGAGCATCTTCTCGCCGCGTTCGACACCGCGCACCAACCCGACCACCGAACGGTCGGCCTGATACTGGGCGAAGGACCGTTCCAGCAGACGGTGCGCCTGCTCCGGCCCCATCTGGCTGACCAGATTGATGGTCATGTTGTAGGACGGGGCGAACGAACTGCGCAGCGGGAAGGTGCGGGTGGAGGCCAGCCCGGCGATCTGAGTCGGCTCGGCGGTGCTCTCACCGGGGTTCCACAGCACCACCGCGTGACCCTCGACGTCGATGCCGCGACGCCCGGCACGTCCGGTCAGCTGCGTGTACTCCCCCGGCGTCAGCGGCATGTGCTGTTCACCGTTGAACTTCACCAGCTTTTCCAGGACCACCGTTCGCGCCGGCATGTTGATGCCCAGGGCCAGCGTCTCTGTCGCGAACACCGCCTTGACCAGACCGGCGGTGAAGAGCTCCTCGACGGTGTGGCGGAAGATCGGCAGCATGCCGGCGTGGTGGGCGGCCAGGCCGCGCAGCAATCCCTCCCGCCACTCGTAGTAGTCCAGCACCGCCAAGTCGGCATCGGCGAGGTCGGCGCATCGCCGGTCGATCACCTCGGCGATCCTTGCGCGATCCCCCTCGGTGGTCAGCCGCAGGGAACTGCGCAGGCACTGTTTGACGGCCCCGTCGCACCCGGCGCGGGAGAAGATGAAGGTGATCGCCGGCAGCAACCCCTCACGGTCGAGGGTGGCGATCACATCCGGGCGCGACGGCGGCCGATACAGACCGGGGCCACCCGGCCGGCCGTACCTTCCCCGGCGGGGTTGCCAGTCGGCGAGCCGTTCGGCTTCCCGGCGATGGGAGATGTGGCGGGTCAGTTCCGGATCGACCCGAAGTCCGGACTGCTGACCCTCGGAGTAGTCGAACAGGTCGAAGAGCCTCTTGCCGACCAGGACGTGCTGCCACAGCGGCACCGGCCGGTGTTCGTCGACCACCACGGTGGTGTCACCGCGCACGGTCTTGATCCAGCCGCCGAACTCCTCGGCGTTGCTCACCGTCGCCGACAGGCTGACCAGGCGCACCTCTTCGGGCAGGTGCAGGATCACTTCCTCCCATACCGCGCCGCGCATCCGGTCGGCGAGGAAGTGGACCTCGTCCATGACCACGTACGCCAGGGCACGCAATGTTTCAGACCCGGCGTAGAGCATGTTGCGAAGCACCTCGGTGGTCATCACCACGACGGGGGCGTCCCCGTTGATCGACTGATCGCCGGTGAGCAATCCGATCTTCTCGGCGCCGTGGCGGCGCACCAGGTCGCTGTGCTTCTGGTTGCTCAGCGCCTTGATCGGTGTGGTGTAGAAGCACTTCTGTCCGGCGGCAAGCGCCAGGTGGACGGCGAACTCCCCGACCACCGTCTTGCCCGCGCCGGTCGGCGCGCACACCAGCACCCCGTGGCCGCGCTGGAGTGCATCGCAGGCCTGAAGCTGGAACGGGTCGAGCCGAAACGGGAGTTGCCCGGCGAAGTCGGCGAGCTGACCGCCCGGATCAGGCGAGGGCGGCTCAGGTGATGTCGTCATGGACAGCCAGCGGAGCGGCCGGCTCGATCGGAGCGGCCTGGTCGTCAGGAATCTCGGCGGCCGCGGTGGCGGCTTCCCGCTTGGCTTTTCGCTTGTCGTGCAGATGGGCGATCTGGATCGCGAACTCCAGCAGCAGGGTCAGCGCAAGCCCGAGTGCGAGCATCGAGAACGGGTCCGATCCGGGCGTGGCCACCGCGGCGAAGGCGAACACCGCGAAGATCAGCCCGCGCCTCCACTCCTTGAGCTTCTCGTAGCTCAGCACCCCGACGAAGTTCAGCATCACGATCAGCAGCGGGAACTCGAAGCCCACGCCGAAGACCATGAGCAGGTTCACCAGGAACCCGAAATAGCGGTCGCCTGAGAGTGCGGTCACCTGAACGTCGCTGCCCACGGTGAGCAGGAAGTGCAATGCCTTCGACAACACCACGTAGGCCAGGATCGCCCCGCCGACGAAAAGGGTTGCCGCGGAGACCACGAACGCGCTGGCGAAGCGCCGCTCGTTTCGGTAGAGGCCGGGAGTGATGAACGCCCACACCTGATGCAGCCACACCGGGCAGGCCAGCACGATGCCCGCGGTGAGTGCCACCTTGAGTCGCAGCATGAACTGGTCGAACGGTGCGGTGGCGAGAAGCCGGCATCCGCCGTCGGGACTGATGTCGGCCCGCGCCGAGGCCGGCAACGAACAGTAGGGATGGCGCAGCCATTCGCCGAGACTCTCGATTCCGAACAGCGAGTGGCTATACCAGACGAACCCGACGATCGTTGTGACGGTGACAGCGGCCGCCGAGATCAACAGCCGGGTTCGCAGTTCCCGGACGTGCTCGACCAGCGACATGGTGCCGTCCGGATTGACACGGCTCCGCCGCCGCCGCGGATCGAGACTGGTCAGGAATTTCGGGGTCTGCACGGGTCTACCTCGCGCCGCCCGGGCGCGGCTGCAGGCGTCTAATCAGGCCGGCGGGTTCTGAACCGGCGGCGGGACGGCCGGAGCCTCAACCCGCTCGGAGGCGACCTGGGTGGCCGGCGGCACCGGCGTCACCGGTGTTTCCGGGTGATTGTCGGCCTGAAGTTCCTTGACCTCGGATTTGAAGATGCGCATCGACTTGCCCAGCGAGCGGGCGGCGTCGGGAAGCCGCTTCGAACCGAAGAGCAGGACGACGACCACGATCAGAATCGCCCAGTGCCACGGACTGAGAGCGCCCATTCAGTTACCTCCAGAACGGCCGGACGACGAGGCGGGACGAGGTCCCGAGGCGGAAGTCCGGCAATCAGACCACGCCTCGATGCTACCCCGCAAGGCCGGAGTAGGCGGCAAGTGCGCTGCTCGCGGCCTCGCGGACGCTCTCGGCCAGCGACGCCGGCGCCAGCACCTGCACGTCAGCGCCGAACCCCAGGATCTGCCGGGCCAGCCACTCGTCGGCGGCATAGGTCATCTCGGCCTCGCAGTAGCCGTCTGCCAGTTGCGCGGTGACCCGCATCGGGAAGTACTCCAGCATCCAGGCGGCACGCGGTGAGATTCGCAGCGTCGCCGACGGAAGCGACGGATCGGCGTCGAACAGGGCGGTGTTCGGCGGAGCCGCGACGGCGGGCCTCGGTGGCGCGGCCGGCTCGTCGAGCACCGAGGCCTCGAGGATCCGATCGAAGCGGAACAGGCGCACGTCCTCGGCTTCGCGGCACCACGCCTCCAGATAGCTCTGATCGCCCACCAGGACCACCCGGATCGGGTCGACGACGCGCTTGGACTGGGCGTCGCGGGAGGCCGAGAAGTACTCGATGGCCAACGCGCGTTGCTCCGAGACGCCCCGGCGCACAGCCGCCACCGCGGCACTCTCGGGCGCACCGGGCTCACCGGCCGGCGCGGCCCCGGCCAGTCCGCCGGCCGCCGTCTCGATCTTGGCGATCGCGCTGCGCGCCGCCGCCGGGTCGACCACACCGGGGATCTCGGACAGCGCCCGCAGCGCGATCAGCAGTCCGGTGGCCTCGGTCGAGGTGAGCCGCAGAGGCTGATCCATCCCGGCCGAGAAGGTGACCTTGATGGTGTCGTCGTCGAATTCGAAGTCGATCACGTCACCACCGGCGCAGCCTGGCAGCCCGCACATCCACAACTGGTTGATGTCGGTTTCCAGTTGCTTGCGGGTGACGCGCAAATCCGCGGCGGCCTTGGCGTAGGACACCCGCGGGTTGGCCTGGAAGTAGGGAACCATGTTGAGCAACCGCACCAGGCGGGTTGAGGCCGACGTCATGAGTTCGCCTGCCCGGTGAGCCGAGCCACCACGTCCTCGCGCAGCGACGCGGGTTCGAGTACCAGGGCGTCGGCACCGTGCCCGGCGAGCTCGCGGGCCAGCCAGTCCCCGGACCCTGCGTCGATCTCGATCACGTCGCCGTCGCGTCCGCCGACGGTGCGCCGCCCGGTGACGGTGCCGGCCCGGCGCAGACCGATCGCGCGGCCGTCGGCCACCCAGATCCGGGCGTGCTCACCGCCGTGGGTGCGTCCGGCGGCGTCGGCGATGCCCTCGTCCACCACCGCGCGCAGGTCGATCCCGTCGGGCCGGGTCACGACGCGCTCGGGTCCCACGGGCGTGACATCGGGCCCGATGCGCGACAGGCGGAAGATCCGCGTGGCGTCACGATCCCGGTCGTGACCGACGAGGTACCAGCGGCCCTGCGCGGTCAGCACACCCCACGGCTCGACGGTGCGCGTCACGTAGGCCTCGACCGGGGTGCGACGGTGCTCGAACTGCACGGCCTGCCCGGCTTCGATGGCGGAGAACAGAGCGCCCAGGACGTTCTCGGAACCGCGCAGCCCGGTCGGGCCCGCCCCGGTGGTGATGGCCACTTCGGCGACCGGGTCGATGTCGACGCCGCCGGCCCGCAATTTCAACAGCGCGTTCTGCGTGGCGGTGATCCGCTCCGCGGACTCCCACAGCGTGGTGGCCACCGCGACGGCGGTGGACTCCTCCCGGGTCAGCGAGATGCCGGGGAGCGCATACTCGTCGGGCCTGATGCGATAGCCCTCGGTGGTGTCGAACGCCGACAGCTTCCCGGTCTCCACCGGGATGCCGAGATCACGCAGTTCGGCCTTGTCGCGCTCGAACATCCGGTTGAAGGCCTCGTCGGTGGGGCACTCGTGGTAGCCGAGGACGCTGCCCCGGATCTTCTCGGCGGTCAGGAAGCGGCTGGTCGAAAGCAACGCGATGACGAGATTCATCAACCGCTCGACCTTGGCGGTTTTTGTGGCCACGGACGACAGATTAGGTCACATACTGGCGATGAGTCGCTTCACACGCTCGTCGCTGGACCGGAACGGGTCCTTGCACAGGACCGTTCGCTGGGCCTGGTCGTTGAGCTTGAGGTGGACCCAGTCGACGGTGAAGTCGCGGCCGGCCTTCTGGGCGGCGGCGATGAACTCCCCGCGCAGCTTGGCCCGGGTGGTCTGCGGCGGCGTGTCGACGGCGGCCTCGATCTCCTCGTCGGTGGTGACCCGGGCGGCCAGACCCTTGCGCTGCAGGATGTCGAACACTCCGCGACCGCGCTTGATGTCGTGGTAAGCGAGGTCGAGCTGGCTGATCTTCGGGTCGGACAGCTCGATGCTGTAGCGGTCCTGGTAACGCTGGAACAGCTTGCGCTTGATCACCCAGTCGATCTCGGTGTC
>JBAXCK010000052.1:0-19933 GCA_037141465.1 Mycobacteriaceae bacterium
CGACGGCTTCGAAACCACGCTGGGGACCAATTTTCTCGGGCCGTTCGCACTGACCAATCTGTTGTTCCCCAGGGTGCGGTCGCAGATCATCAACGTCGGATCAGACGCCCACAAGATGGCCACGTTCGCGTTCGACGATCCGCATCTGCGCGCCGGCAAGTGGTCTGCGCTGTCGGCGTATGGGCGGTCCAAGCTGGCCGTCATGCTGTGGGGCCTGGAACTCGACCGGAGGTTGCGGGCGGCGCATTCGCCGGTGAGCACCTATCTGACCCACCCCGGGTGGGTGGCGTCCAACCTGTCGAACGTGTCGGACAAGGGAGTGATGGCGGCATTCCACAAAGTCGTCCAGACCGCCGCCACGGTGCTGGCCAACGACATCGACGCCGGCGCCGCCCCCACGCTGTATTGCATCACTGAGCCGATACCGCCGGGAAGCTACGTCGGCATCGACAGCCGGCGCGGGCTCAAGGGCGGACCGACGCTCAGCGGCCGGGCTGCGGTGGCCTGTGACTACGCCGACGCGGCACGACTGTGGGCTTTCGCCGAGCAGGAGACCGGTACCACGCTGCCGGTATGAGGGCTGCCGGTATGAGGGCTGCCGGTGTGAGGGCTGCGGCGTACTGTCAGGAGTTCGGGGACGACATCAATGGGGCCTGCATGTTGATTCTTCGATTCGCCGTCGCCGTAACCGCCGCTGCCATCGCGTTAACGGCGTGCGGAGGCTCACCGAAACCCTCGCCGGCCAGTTCCAGTGCCGTCGCGCAGACGTCCCCCGCGGCGCCGGTGCCCGGGCAGAAACCCAGTAGGGAATTCGTGATCGGCAAGTGGGGCACCAACGGCGACTGCGCGTTGGCCGTCGATCTCCGGGCGGACGGCACCAGCGATGGCCCGTTCGGGAACTGGCGATACGACGACGGGGTGATCAGCTTCGTCGATGAACCGGATTTCAAGGTCAGCGTCACCGTCATCGACCCCAACACCATGAAATCGGTCGGTAACCAGGACAAACCCGCCACGATGACGCGCTGCCCGTGACCAGCTTCTGAGGTGTCCACCGATCGGGGGACAGCGGTATCGACCGCTGTCCGGTCCGGCCGGTGGACGCTGGGACGCGGTGGTGTCCCGCAGAGTGGTCGGTATCAGCTTCACCGAGACCCGCACCACGAAGGAGCCACCATCATGAAGACCATCACCATCATCACCGAGTCCGTGTCCGATCGAACTCTCACCGCGACGGTCCCGCCGAAGGGCGTCGTGTCCGTCGACATCACCGCCAACCGGACCGGTGGTGAGGACGCCAACGAGGCTACGTACCGCAGCTTCCGCAGCGCCGCTCGATTCCGGGCCAACTACCGCATCGAGATGCGCGTCGAGGACGACGCGGTGGAGTCGGTGTTCGACGCCGTCTCCTTCGCCTACGGAATCGGTATCCTCGGCGACGCCGAGATGTGGGTCAACGCCCCAGCACTGTCGCTGGTGGCCTGAACCCGTCAGTTCGCCGCGGCGTCGCGCAGCTCGACATAGGAACGTGTGATCGCATCGGCGAGTGCCGGGATGTCCGGCAGCGCCGACGGGTCGGTGCACAGGCCGATGCCGATCTCCCCGGCGCACGAGATCGCCGAAATCCGCAGCGCGTGGTGCGCTCCGGGTTCCGAGGAGCTGAACAGATGCGCCACGCGACGTCCGCCGACGCCGACGGGCGCGGGTGGGCCGGGGACATTGGAGATCGCGACGCTGAATTCCCGGGCACTGCCGGCCAGGCGCTCCACGGCCCGGTCGAGTCGCTTCACCCGGCCAAGGGCGTGAAACAGGTCGTACAGTTCCTCGGCGTCGTCGAGCCGCTTGCGCGCGGTGGTCTCGGCGGTGATCAGATCCAGCCGCATCAGGGGGTCTTGCTCATGCAGCGGCAGATCGACGTTCATGAATGAGTCGTGGTTGCCGCCCGTGCCTCCGTCGTCACGGTGGTGAAGGCTGACCGGAACTTGGGCACGTAGGTGGTGGACGCGCACGCCGTCAGCGCGCAGCCACTCACGCAATCCGCCGGCGATGATGGAAAGCAGCACATCGTTGACGGTGGCCCGAGTCGGCCGCGAGGCGCCGATCCGTTTCATCTCCGCTAACGACGCGACGGTGAAGGCGAGTTCACGTGCCGCGGTGATCGGCCGATCGAATGGCGAGTGCGAACCTGGATGGCCCAGTTCGCGCCACAGTACGCCGGGCAGGCGGCGTATCTCTTCGTCGCGACGTGGCGCTGTGCCACCGGCTTGCGAAACCGGCCTCCCCGCCTCGGCGGCGGGCTGTTCGTCGAACAGCACCGACTCGAGGAACCGGACGCCGGCGATACCGTCGGCCATCGCGTGGTGAATCCGCGCAGCGATCGCCTCTCGGCCGTCGGCGAGGGGACCGATGACATCGAAGGTCCACAACGGCCGAGTGCGCTCGAGATGTTCCGACATCAACGCATTGACGGCGGCCCACATGGTGCTCTCGCCGGCGCCGCCGGGAAGCGCAGCGACACGAACGTGATCGGCGATGTCGAAATCCTCCGCCGGTACCCAGCGCGGCTCCGTTCCGGTCGTGTCGACCCGCTTGGTGGCCAACGGCTGGGAGTGGAGGCGGCGAGCTATCGACTCCCGCAGTGCATCCAGATCAATCGGACCCGCACCCGGCTCGAGGATCACCAGTTTCAGGGTGTGGCCGGTGACGGCTTCCGACTCGAGATTGAGGATCCGGGCGTCGTCTGCGGACAGCCGGTCCGGATCGTCCGGCGGCGCGGGTGTCATCCCGGATTCCCGCTACCCGACGGACCCGACCTCAGGGATGCAGGTTCCACTGACCGCAGTCCTGGGCCAGGACGTCGTTCACGTCCACTTCGACTCCGCCCACCAGGGGCCCGGGATTGGACGCGGTGGCCACGATGCGTTGGTAGAGAACCGCGGCGGGGTAGATCTGATTGCCCGACCACGCCTTGGTCTGCCATGCCCAGCGGTAGCCGGGGCTGCGCGAATTCCCGATGACGCCGTCGGCGGCAGCCCACTGGCACACGTCGATGCCGCCGTAGACGCCGGTGCGCTGAACTCCGAGCATGGAGTTGATTCCACGGAACCATTGCAGGGCGACGGTGTTCCAGGTGTCCCGGCTGATGTCGTCGTCGACGCTGAAGAAGATCGGTGCGCTTTGCCCGCCGCCGGCCGCGGTGTGCAACTGCCACGCGGTCTGCGCGTCGGCGACGCCGCCCTCGTAGCCGCGCGTGTAGTCCGAGGGTGCCGTTCCGCCGGGCTTGCCGTACTGGTAGTTGCTGACGATGACCAGCCCGGCGGCGGTCAGCGACTCGGCGTAGGGCCGGGTGATCGGCTTGGCCCCGAAGTTGGAACCCGGACGCGAGAGCGATACGTAGTTGATCACCCCGGCGTAGCCGGCCGCGCGGATGTCCGCTGCGGGTATCTGACGCATCGCATAGTCGATCAGCTGGGGGGCGGCCGCTTCCGCGGTGGGCGTGCCGGCGACTGCCGCCGCTCCCAATCCGGCCAGCGCCGACGCGGCGGTCGCGTAGCGAAACGCGTCACGCCGGGAAATCGGCGCTCGCCAGAGCCCGCTGCTGCCCGGCAAGTCCTGCATCGCGTGATGCTAACAACGGTGCTTTTGCCAACGGTGGAGCCACGCGGGGGAGCTGCTAGCGGTGTGCGGACATCGAATACTGTCCCGGTATGACTGCTGCAGCCGAACATCCCGCCGTTGTTGTCGGCGTCGACGGATCAGACGCCGCTCTCGGTGCGGCTCGGTGGGCCGCCGGCTATGCGGCTGCGCGCGGGCTTGAGCTCACCCTCGTTCACGTCATTCCGCGACTGGACCTGCATTTCGTCGGCGAGGACGCCGCCGGTGCGATCGACGGCAGCGCTCACGGAGATCGCGTGCTCAACGCGGCGCAACGGGCCGTCGGTGAGCAGCACTCGGACCTGACCGTTCACACCGACGCCGTCAAGGGTGCGGTCGCCACCGTCCTGGCCGACGCTGCCGAGTCGGCCGGGCTTCTCGTGGTGGGCTCCGGTGAGGGCGAGATGCTCGGCGGGCATGTCGGGCGGATCGTGCATCGCACAGCGTGCCCCGTCGTCGTCTGGCGAGCGCCGGTGGCCACACGCACCGGTAAGCCACTGCCGATTGTCGTCGGGGTGGATGACTCCGAGGAGTCGGCGCGAGCGTTGACGGCGGCATTCGATATCGCCGCCGCATCGCACGCACCGTTGACGGTGGTGCACATGTGGGAGATCGCGGCAGCCGTCGGCATGGGCGACCTCGGCGGTGCAGGCAACATGGACTGGGAATTGCTCGACGTGCTGGAGGCCCGGCAGAGCACACGGATCGAGGAACTCGTCGCGCCGCTGTCGCGAACCTATCCGAACGCGCATGTGAGCAAAGTTTTTAGGGACGTCAGCCCGGCCAAGGGCCTCACCGATCTCTCGCGGGAGGCTCAACTGGTAGTCGTGGGTAGTCACGGGCGCGGCCGCCTCGCCGGAGCCGTCCTCGGTTCGGTCAGCCAGAGCCTGATCCACCACGCTGAATGCTCAGTTCTGGTGGTTCGCTAGCAAATTCATCCCCGAACGTCGTTGGACAACGCCGCGGTGCTTCCGTAACCTAACTGTGACCTAAGGCAAAGGATGCGCAGGCCTTGAAGTTCACACTCCCGCTCACGACAGTCGCACTCACCGGACTCATGGTGTTCAGCGCGGCCTGGGCCGGCAGCGCTGACGCCGAACCGGCGCACGGCAGTTCGGTAGACCTCAACGATCTGTCCCAGCAGGCGCAGCAGCTCACCGATTCCATGCGCACTGCGCAGCAGGACTACGACCGCCGGCTGCAGTTGCTCGGTGAGGCGGACCGCAAACACGACGCCGACCTCGTCGCGCTCGACGCGGCCAAGGCGGAGCTGGCCGGCTACCAGGGTTCCGTCGACAAAGTCGCGGCAGCTGTCTACATGGGCGGCTACACCGGTGACATCACCGCGATTCTGACCGCGGCGTCGCCCACGAGTCTGATCGACAACCTCGCCGTGCAGCGCTCGATGGTGACTGAGATGACCGGGAAGGTCCAGGGCCTCCGCAGGGTCAGCGAGGAACTTCAGGCCGTGGAAGCCGCCTCGGCGAAGTCCGAAGCCGACGCCAAGACCGCACTCGACGCTGTGGTCGCGCTGCGCGCCGATCTGCAGAAGAAGCAGGCCGACCTGCGATCCCGGATCGCTGACGCCGCCGCGGCCGGGCGCCCCATGCCCTCGGCGGCGATCATGGCCGCCGCCGGCCTGGCCGCGCCGGTTCCCACCGTCGGGATGGGCGGGCTCGTCCCCAACGCGCGCAGCCTCGCGGCGTACATCATGGCGACCTATCCCGGCGTGCAGTCCATCGGCGGCGTTCGCTCCGACCCACTGCCCGACCATCCCAGCGGCCACGCCATCGACATCATGATCGGATCCGATATGGCCCTCGGTGATGCGATCAACGCCGATGTGCAGAGCCAGGCGGCGCGCTTCGGTGTCTCGTACACGATGTGGCGGGTGGCAAACCACTTCAACCACGTGCACGTCACGGTTTCCTGACGAACCGGCCGGGTCCCGGCGCATTATTAGCTTCATCGTGGACGCCCACGCAGAGCCGACGATGAAGGAGCCCCGGCCAGATGTCCAGCAAGCGCACGCCGCACATCGATCCCAAGGGTGAACAGATCGCCGAGACGATCCTGCTCCCCGGCGACCCGTTGCGGGCTAAGTTCATTGCCGAGACCTATCTGGAGAATCGCCGCTGCTTCAACGAGGTGCGCGGGATGTACGGCTTCACCGGAACCCACCGGGGCCGCAAGGTCTCGGTGATGGGAACCGGGATGGGTATCCCGTCTATTTCGTTGTACAGCTACGAGTTGATCCACTTTTTCGACGTGAAGAATCTGATTCGGGTGGGCAGCTGTGGCTCGATTCAAGAGGACGTCGATCTCTACGACGTCGTCATCGCCCAGGGCGCCTCGACGGACTCCAACTACATCAGTCAGTTCGACGTGCCCGGAACCTATGCTCCGCTGGCTTCCTACCGGCTGCTTGAGAAGGCGAAACGCCTCGCCGACGAACACGGGCAGCGCAATCACGTCGGCAACATCCTCTCCTCGGACATCTTCTACAACGCCGACCCCGACGCCCTGGGCAGATGGGCGAAGATGGGCATCCTGGCCGTCGAAATGGAATCCGCCGGATTGTTCGCCAACGCCGCGGCCGCCGGCGTTGACGCACTCGGAATCTTCACCGTCAGCGACAACATCCTCGCCGGCACACACACCACGCCGGAGGAACGGGAGACGGCTTTCACCAACATGATCGAGATCGCCCTGGAGCTCGCGTGACAGGCGACGCCGAACTCGACCCCGGGACCGGCCGAGCCCTGCATCCCAAGCAGGCCGTTCCGGTACTGCTGGCGCTCTTCGTGTTCTCGTTGATCATGGACAACGGCTTCAAGCTGCTCTCACCGTCGATTGCGGCGTCGCTCGGACTGTCGGAGAACACCGTCAGCCTGCAGGCCACCCTCCCTGGCATCCTGATCGGCATCGGCGCGGTCGTCTACGCCGCGCTCTCGGACTCCATCAGCATCCGCAAGCTGATGATCTTCGCCGTCATCGTCATGTCGATCGGCTCCTTGATTGGATTCGCACTCCAGAACTCATTCGCCGGAGTGCTGACCGGCCGGATCATCCAGACCTGCGGTCTCGCCGCAGCCGAAACCCTGTACGTCATCTGGGTCACCAAGCATTTCAGGGGTGACGAGCAGAAGAAGTACCTCGGTTACAGCACGGCCGCCTTCCAGTTGTCGTTATTGCTCGGCGCGGTCGGGGGCGGATTCACCGCTACCTATATCGGCTGGACCGCGTTTTTCCTGATGAATCTGGTCGCCCTGCTCACCATTCCGTTCATTGTGAAGAACGTCCCGCCCGAGGACACCGGCCAGAGCAACCTGGATGTGTTCGGGCTGTTCCTGGTCGCTGTGATCGCCACCGGAATCGTGTTGTTCATGCAGGATTTCAACTGGTGGTTTCTGCTACCGGCGGTTGCAGGCATCGCCGTCTTTGGAAGACACATCTCATCGAACCCCGATGCGCTGATCACCAGAGATTTCTTCAGGAACAAGCGGTACGCCGCAATGCTCGCGGTCGTCTTCGTGGTCTACTCGGTGCAACTGGGATACCAATTCGTCTTCCCGTTCATCATCAAAAGCGTCTATGGGTGGCAGTTGTCCGACGTGTCGCTGCTGCTGGTGCCCGGCTACACCGCGGCAGTGGTCGTCGGCGTGCTCACTGGAAAAATCGCGCAGCGGCTGAGTTCCGAGCGGGCGATCGTCACCGCGATGATCATGATCGCGCTCGGTCTTGCCTTAGCCGCTTTCCTCGTCGGCGGATGGGTCGGCTACTTCGCCATCTCGATGGTGTTGTTCGGATCGGGCTTTGCACTGATGTATGCACCCCTGCTATCGACTGCCATACGCGATGTTCCGAAGGCCAAGGGTGGTATAGCGATCGGCTTCTACAACCTGACGATCAACATGGCGGTTCCGATCGGCATTGCGTACGCCGCCAAATTACTCAGTCTCAATCTGTCGATGACCTCGTTCGTCGGGCAGTCCGACAAGGAGGCTTCCTACGGGTCTGTGCTGCTGATCCTGGCGATCATCACACTTCTCGCCCTGGTGCTGTACCGGGTCTTCATGCAAATGCTGGATCGCGAGGACGCGCGCTGACGTCATCTCATCCGCAGGCTTGCCAGGGCCAGTTGCGCACGCTCCCGGCCCAGCAGATCCGCACTGAGCTGCGCGCAGAAGCGGCGCAGCGGCAGACCGAAGGCGTCATCGCTCATCGGCGCATCCAGCAGATACCCGAGCCGCTCGGCGACGACGACCAAGGCCATGATCACCACTCCGAGCGCGATCGGAACCGCTGCATCATGACCACCGGCGCCTATCCGGGTGCACACCATGACAGCGAAGAGCCACGCCAGGCCACGGATGAACAGTTCGTAGAAGCGTGGGATCGGTTGCCGCCGTACACGCTCCAGCCCGATGGCCGCGCTGACCTGTGCGGAGTTGATGGTGACCAGAACCCGCCGCGCTTGCCGGTCGATCATCCCGGCACGGCTCATCTCACCGATGTCGGCAGCCTGGCGGCTGAGCAACTGCTTCGCTGTACCGCCGGCGGGATCTTCGGGCGTGAGATCGTCGAGGTCAGGTGATGGGGCAGCGTCGTGCAGTTCGTTCGCGAGCTGCCATGCGTGTCGCACCTCGCGGCGGCGCATCCGATCGGTGATCGCCGCCATCTCCGGTGTCCCGTTCTCGTAGGCCAGCAGCGCGTAGTGCAGCGAACGGCCGTTGGCGACGACCGCACTCCACAGCGTGCGCGCCTCCCACCACCGGTTGTAGGCGTTGCGGTTTCGGAAGCCGATGAAGATCGACACGACGATTCCCATCAGCGGAACGAGACCCGACGCGGCCTGCATCGGGATCCGATCGGCAAGTGCCGCCATCACCGCGGCCAGGACGAGCACGGCAAGCAGGTCGTAACGCAGTCGCCAGATCAATCGGGCCGCGATGGCCGCTGCGTCAGTCACCGATGTCCGCCGAAAGTCGCGCGCAATACCGGTCCATCGGGAGACCGAAGACCCCGCCACTCAAGGGTTCCTCAAGCAACCGGCCGAGGCGCTCGGCGACGACGAACAGCATCATCACGATGATTCCCACCAGCAGGCCGCCGATGCTCGTGTGACCGCCGCCGAGACCGGTACACACCATGATCGCGAAGAACCACGCCAGGCCGCGGATGAACACGTCGTAGTACCGCGGGATCGGCTGATCGCGGATACGTTCCAGGCCGCCGGAGGTGTTGGTCTGCGCGGTGTTCAGATTGACCAACACGGTCCGGCCCTGACCGTCGACGAGACCCTCCGCGGTCAGCAGGCCGATGTCGGCGCCCTGGCGGGCCAGCAGTTCGCCGCTCGTCGCCTCGGCTGCGTCCTCGGGAGTCAACTGCGCGACCGCGACCGGGGCGGGTGAGCCGCGCAGTTCGGCCGCCAGTTGCCACGCCTGGCGCACCTGCCGGCGCCGTATCCGATCCGCGATCGCCGCCGCCTCGGTCGACTGATCGCAGACCGCGATCAGGGCATTGCTCAGAGCGCGGCCGTTGCCGATCACCGCACCCCACAGCGTGCGGGCCTCCCACCATCGTGCGTAGGCGTTGCTGTTGCGGAAGCCGATGAAGATGGACACCACGACGCCCAGCAGTGAGACCACCGGAAGGGCGTTCTGGACCTGCAGAAACCGGACGAGTGCCGCCATCACCACGGCGACGACGAGCACACCGATCAGGTCATAGCGCAGCCGCCAGGCCACGGAACCGACGGTGCGTAGGCCGCTCACACGCGATTCTGGCACGCGCCGATTCTGGCACGGGAAGCCGGTTAATCGGCGAGATGAAGCCAAGCACCTATCGCCGTCGGATCGCCGGCGTAGGAGGCGGCCCGGATCGCGATGTCTCCTGGCGCCAGCGTGAACCCGCCGACGGTCCACCGCTGCAGGGGCCGCACCGAGCATTCGACGTGCACGCGCTCACCGGCTCCCGGCACCAGGTGCAACGAGTGGAAGCCGACCAGATGGTGGACGACCCGTCCGCTGTCGGCGGGCTGCATCGCGTAGATCTGGACGACGTGGCTCCCGGCACGCGAACCGGTGTTGGTGACGTGCACCGAGGCGGTGAACCGCTCGCCGTCGAGTGGGCCGACGTCCAGGTCCGAGAGGCGGAACGTCGTATAACCCAGGCCGAACCCGAGCGGGTAGGCGGCGGTGACGCCGTCGCGGTCGAGTGTGCGCTGTCCCCACCAGCGGCCGTAGCTGACCGCGGTCGCGTCCCAGTCGACCTGCGGCAGGTCGGCCTGCCGGTGCGGGATTGTCAGCGGTAAGCGCCCGGTGGGTTCGGCGTCGCCGAGCAGAATGTCGGCGAGAGCGTGCCCGCCCTCCATCCCCGGATACCACGCCAGAAGTACGGCGGCGACATCGACGTCCCAGGGATCAAGGACGATCGTCCCGCCGCCGATGACCACGACCACGGTGCGGGGGTTGGCACCGGCCACCGCACGGATCAGCGCGACGTCATCGGCGTGCAGGCCGAGATCACGGCGGTCGCCACCGAACTTCTTCAGCCTCGACACTCGGGCCGCCAGCTTGACCAGGATCGCGGCCACCGGCCGGAACCGGGCGACACCGCCGAGAAGCTGTGTCGATGCGGTGTCCACCCCGATCATCGACTCGCCCTCATCGACCGACGACAAACCCACCACGACGATCGCCGCGTCGGCATCGCCCGCCGCCGCCGCCGCGGCCGTCGGATCGGTGCCGGTGATGTGAACAAGCCTGGACCCCAAACGCTTTCGCAGGCCATCGAGAACAGTGACCGACTCGGGCGGGCTCACCATCGAGGAACCGACGTCGCCCTGATTGGGCTGACCGGCGAGCGCGCCGAGCAGCACCACCTGCGACAAGGCGGGCTCGTCCAACGGCAGGGCGGCCACCCCGGCGCTGACCTGATTGCGCAGAAGCACCGCGGCGCGAGCCGCGACGTCGCGTGCCAGACGCCGGTGTTCGGCACAGGCGACCACGTCGGCGGGCGGCGCCGGATGCGAGCGCAGGGCGAGGCGGATCTGCGCCCCGAGTTGCCGATGCGCGGCGCGCTCGATGTCGCTGCGTTTGAGACTGCCGTCAGCCAACGCTGCCGGCAGCGCCGGTGCACGCTGCTGGCGGAAGGGCATCTCGAGGTCCTGGCCGGCGACCACCGAGGCGACCGGATCGCGCAGCCCCCAGATGAAATCGGTCATCACGAATCCGCTGAAGGCCCAGTCGTCGCGCAGAATGGCGGTGAGCAAATGGGCGTTCTGCCCGGCCCACGTTCCGTTGACCGAGTTGTAGGCACTCATCACGCAATCGACCCCGGCCTCGACAACGGTGCGGAAGTGCGGCAGGTACACCTCTCGCAGCACGTCCTCGTCGACGCCGACGTCGACACGGAAGCGGGCCTCCTCCATCGAGTTGAGCGCGAAGTGCTTGACGCACGACATCACCCACGGGTTGGCCCCGGCCACCGCCGCGGCACCCATCGCACCGAGAAGTAGGGGATCCTCGCCGTAGGACTCCTGCGACCGTCCCCAGCCGGGGGCGTAGGCCAGATTGATGCAGATGCCGGCCCAGAGGTTGGCGCCCTGCGCGGCGGCCTCCATGCCGATGACCTCGGCGACGCGGCGTTCGAGGTCGGTATCCCACGTCGCGGCGCGCGCGATCGCGACCGGGAACGCCGTCGAATTGCCCAGGGCCACCCCGCGTGGGCCGTCGGTGAAGCGGATCCCGGGGATTCCCAACCGGTCGATGCGGCCGGCTTCGAACGGCACCTTGTTGTACCGCTCCGACATCTCGCGAAAGCCCCGCAGGACGGTGAGGTCTCCATCGAGGAGCCACAGCAGCTCGTCGTCGGTCAGCCGTGCGACCAGACCTGAGACGGCATCGTCGAGACTCTGCTCACCGCGGCGGACGGATTCGACCGCGGTGCCGAAGCTCATGCCGGGGGCAGGGCCGCCCGGGCGCGCCGAGCGGCGATGAAGGACCGCACGCCGAAGGCGAGGTACACCACCGACAGCAGTGCTGTGGCGGCCTGGGCATAAACCGCACCCGGACGCTCCGCGGTGCCGGCGAACGCGGCCGGCAGCTTGAACAGTCCGCCGACGGTGCCCAGCAGGGCGAGTAGGCCGACAAGCAGGGCGGCGTGCATGACATGCATGCGCAGTTTCTCCTTACCGCCGAGCAGTCCGAGAATCAGGAGGATGACGCCGATGGCGGCGGGGATGAGGGCGGTCTTGTGGACGGCTCCGGTGAGGAAGAAGCCGGCCAGGCCGATCGCGATGTAGAGCAGCGCGAAGATGACGGTGATACGTGGCATGGCTGCAGCCTAGCTTCGCGATAATGCCGGGGTGGAGTTGGAAGTCATCGGATTCGATCTGGCCTCATGTCAGACGGCGGAATTGCGCGGCGCCGACCGGATCGAACTCTGCGCCAACCCGCGCGAGGGCGGCACCACGCCGTCCTACGGGACCATCGCGGTCGCACGGCAGCGCACCGCGATACAGCTCTTCCCGATCATCCGGCCGCGAGGCGGAGACTTCTGCTACACCGAAGCGGAGTTCGACGCCATGGCCGCCGATATCAGGCAGTGCGCGCAGCTGGGATGCGACGGGGTCGTCATCGGGATGCTGCGCGCCGACGGCACCGTCGACGTCGACCGGTGCAGTGAATTGGTCCGGCAGGCGGGGACCATGCAGGTGACGTTTCACCGCGCGTTCGACCGGGTGTGCGATCCGATGGCCGCACTCGAGGACGTCATCGGCCTGGGGTGCACCCGCATCCTGACCAGCGGCCTGCGGCCGACCGCCGACCTCGGCCGCGACATGCTGCGATCGCTGGTCGGTGCGGCCGGCGACCGGATCACCATCATGGCCGGCTCCGGTGTGCGGTCGGCCAACGTCGCCGCGCTTGCGGCGTTCACCGGCGCCCGTGCCTTTCACAGTTCAGCGCGAACCTCCGCACCCTCGGCGATGGCGTACACCAATGCCGCCATGGACGAGAATCTGAGTTCGGTCACGATCGACGCCGATGAGGTTTCCCAATTGCGCCGGATACTGGATTCCGTCGGTGCCTAGCTTCCGTAGAGGTGCAGTGCGCGCGCAGCGGCGGTGGCGATCTCACCGCTGAGCGGTGCGATGGGCGGGCCGCCGCGCTGATGGATGACGTTGGCGAGGACGACCACGTAGGTGTCCGAGCCGGGGTCCATCCACAGCGTCACACCGGTGAACCCGGTGTGGCCGAAGCTGCCGACGGGGAAGATCACGCCGCGCGGTGTCGACTGGTAGGTGTCGATGTCCCAGCCGAGACCGCGGACACCTGAGCTCACGGCGGCGGGCTGCTGCGGCGTGGTCATCAGCTCGACGGTGGACTGGGTCAGCGGGAAGGTGCTCGGACGCCCGGCGAGGCGGTCGAGGAGAGATTGTGCGTACCGGCCGATGTCGTGCACCGTCGAGAACACGCCGGCGCTGCCGGCCACACCGCCCATGCGGCGCGCCGTCGGATCGTGCACGGTGCCGCGGACGAGGCGGTCGAAGTCCGGATTGACCCCGGGTGTGTCCTCGTCGCGCGCCGTCGGTGCGACCCGCGCGAGCAGATCAGTGCTCCACTCACCCGTCGCGCATCGGGTCACCTCGGCGCTGTCGAACGCGATCGCGTTACCGATGATCCGGTGCGGACCGCACGCCTTGGTGGCGGGTAGGTAATAGGTGTCTGACATTCTCAGCGGTGCGAACACATTGTCGTGCACGTAGACATCAAGGGGTTTGCCGGTGATCTTCTCGACGAGTGTGCCCAGGATGATGAATCCGATGTCGGAGTAGTGAAAGGTCGACCCGGGATCGAACTCCAGCGGTGCGGTCAGCGCGCGGCGAATGCCGTCGGCCTTGTCGGCGGTCGTCAGTCCCCACGGACCCTGGTGACTCAAGTCGCCCCCGATACCCGAGGTGTGCGTGAGCAGCATGCGCACGGTGACCTGCGCCCGGCGGGGATCGTTGGCCTCGTTGAACTCCGGCAGGTAGGTCTGCACCGGTTCGTCGAGCGTGACCGCGCCTTTTTCGTAGAGCTGCAACACGGCGGGAGTCGTCGCGATGGGTTTTGACAGCGACGCCAGGTCGAAGAGGGTGTCTTCGGTCATCGGCTCCGCCGGTGCCGGTGCACCGTCGAGTCCGGGTTCGCCCGGCAGCTTGCGTTCACCGAACGCCTGGCGGAAGACGATCTTGCCGCCGTGGCCCACTTGGATGACGGCGCCGGGCAGCAGACGTGCGTCGATCGCATCGGTGATCAATCGGGAGACGCCGATGAAGTCACCCTCGGGCTCCACCGCGGGCGCCGGAGGTGCCGGGATTGCGACGGGGATCTGCACAACGGTGGCGCCCGTCGGTTCGTGTGCCCCGCGATTACACGCGGGGGCGGCCGCGAGGCTGAGCGTCACGACGCCGGCAGCCCAGATCCGGGGGATCCACGCTGGGGACCTCTTCACCGAATCGACGGTAGCCGACTGCTCCTGCGCAGATCATGGCGTGTACTGTGGGAATCGTTGGGAACCCAGCTAATCCGGGATGTTCAGCATTCTGCAGTTGATCACGCCGAGCACTCGCTCACGCCGGATACGCCGGTGACAACCGCTGGACGGGATCACCTTGAACGTTCCTACCATTCGTCTGCCTTTTACGGCTCCTACTGGTTTCACTGAGCCCGACGACCATCCCGCTTCGCCGACCATCGGCCTCCTCAGCACCTTTCCCCCAACCGTCTGCGGCTTGGCGACGTTCAGCGCGGCCTTGATCGAGGGCCTTTCCGCCAACGGCGCCGACGTCGGTGTTGTGCGGGTGTCCGATTGTCTGGCGAGAGGCGAGTCGCGCAACGGCGCGTCCGGAATCGTCGGAGAACTGATGAACGGTTCGTCGCGGTCGGTGGCCGCTGGTTCGGAACTTCTGAACCACAACGACATTGCCATCATCCAGCATGAGTACGGCATCTACGGCGGCACCGACGGAGATGAAGTCATCGAGGTCATCAATGGCTTGCGCGTGCCGTCCATCGTGGTCGCTCATACGGTTCTGAAGAATCCTTCCCGGCACCAGCGTTGCGTCCTGGAGGAAATCGCGGCAGCGGCCGATCAAGTGGTCGTCATGTCGGCAGCGGCCAACGAACGGCTCTGCTCCCTTTATTCCGTGGAGCGTGCGAAAGTCACGATGATCCCGCACGGCGTGACGGTCCCACGCCGCGATTCGCAGAGACGATCGGGACGCCCCACACTGCTGACGTGGGGTCTACTGGGGCCGGGTAAGGGCGTCGAGCGCGTCATTGACGCCATGGTCTCCCTGCGCGACCTCGCCGATCGGCCGCGCTACCTGATCGCAGGCCAGACACATCCGAAGGTTCTCGCTGCCAACGGTGAGGCATACCGGTCGGCCCGCGTCGAACAGGCGCGACGCAGCGGAGTCGCGGACTCGGTGTGTTTCGACTCCGGCTATCAGAGTGCCGATGAACTGAATGCGCGTGCCCAATCCGCGGCCGTTGTCGTACTGCCCTACGACTCGACCGACCAGGTCACCTCCGGAGTCCTCGTCGACGCCATCGCCTGTGGGCGGCCGGTCGTGGCGACCGCCTTCCCGCATGCCGTCGAATTGCTGGCCGGTGGCGCAGGGGTCGTCGTCGATCACGACGACCCCGACGCGATGGTCCACGCACTGAGACGAATCCTGACCGAGCCTCAACTGGCCGACTCCATGGCGCGGGAAGCACGCCGGCTCGCTCCGACGATGGCATGGTCGGTGGTGGGTAAGGCGTATCTGCGTCTGGCGCGCCGGCTGATCGCACAACGGTCGGCCCTGGTATGACCAGCGCTGCGCCCAGCCCCGTCTTCGACCATCTCCTGGCGATAACGGACCATCGAGGCACCTTCGAACACGCGTCCTTCTCCGAACCCCGCGTCGAGCATGGCTACTGCACCGACGACATGGCCCGTGTTCTCGTCGTCGCTGCGCGGGAACCCGAGCAGCACGCCGCCGCGAATCGTCTCGCCCGGGTCGCGGTGCAGTTCCTCAACGAAGCGCAGACTTTCTCGGGGCCGTGCCGCAACCGGATGGACCGAAACGGCCGGTGGACCGACCAGCCGGCGACAGAGGACGCCTGGGGGCGCTGCCTATGGGGACTGGGAACCGCGGCAGCCCACAGCGACGTCTCGTTGGTCCGCAAGCTGGCCGTCATCCAATTCGAACGTTCCGCGGTGGTGCGCTCACCCTGGCCGCGAGCGATGGCCTTCGCGGCGTTGGGCGCCGCTGAACTTCTCAGCGTGGAACCTGGACATCGCGCGGCACGGGCACTCATCACCGACTACGCAGCCGGCATCGCCGCGCCGAATACTGACGCCGCCTGGCCGTGGCCGGAGCCACGACTCACCTACGCCAACGCCCTACTCCCCGAAGCGATGATCGCCGCCGGTGTCGCACTACAGGATGCGGCTTTGCGTGATCGTGGCCTGGATCTGTTGGCGTGGCTCCTCGCCGAGGAGACATCCGACGGGCACCTTTCACCGACGCCCGCAGGCGGCCGGGGACCCGGAGACACCCGACCGGCGTTCGATCAACAGCCGATCGAGGTCTGCGCCATCGCCGACGCTTGCGCGCGAGCGAGTGCCGTCGATACGAGTTCGATCTGGCCTGATTCGGTGCGGGCCGCCTCGAACTGGTTCGAGGGCGACAACGACGCCGGCCTGCCGATGTGGGATCCGGAGACCGGCGGCGGATTCGACGGGCTGCACGCAGACGGTGTCAATCGGAACCAGGGTGCCGAATCAACACTGGCCGTGCTCTCGACGCTGCAACGGGCGCGGCAGATATCGACCGTGCAGCAATGACGTCGGTTCTGGACGACCTGGTCGCGCGTACCCACTGGCGACTCACACCGGACCCGGCACGGGTGGTGACGCAACTCTTTGTGCCCGGCCAGGAGGGCTTCGAACATCAGGAGTCCAGGGCAGGGGTGGTGTTGGCGCGGATCCTGCGCCTGAGCGAGAGCGACGCGCTGTCGGCATTGGAGGATGTCCTCGCCCGGTTTGGTGGTCGACACCGTGACCTCGCCGGAACGTTCCGTCGGCATGCCGGTGAACTCGCCGATCGGCTCAACCCCGCCACCGAGATCTCCGAGGAGCGGATGCTTCTGCTAGGCGCGGCGTTCACCAGCGAGTACGCCATCGAAGCCGCGGCCCTGTGCAATCCGAGCATCGTGGCCCACCCGGATCAAACCGGAGTGGGCTCCGGCAGCCTCCGGTTCATCTTGAGTGTCCGCGGTATCGGCGAGGGGCACCGTTCGTCGATCGGCTTTCGCACCGGCGTCATCGACTCGACCGGCCGGCCCAGCGTCGATGAATGCTCGCCTTTGGCGACGGCCGGAAATGCCGCGCAGACCCTGCTCGATGCCGAAGTCTTTCGCATCGAACTCGCCCGACTCGGCGAGAGCGGCGAGGCGGCCGCGTACGTCCTCGATTCGCTGGGCGACCGCTTCAGCAGGGCTGAGCTCTCCCTCCAACTCGACATCCTGCAGACCCATCTGAGTACCCGGGGACGTGCGCAGGAGACGATCGCGGATATCCGGGCGATCGCGGAGCGGACTTACAGCGTCGAATTCAACGGCTCTACCGCGTTTTCCGAGCGGGTTCTGTTTCCGGCGATGCCGGCCGAAGAAGGCGGTATGGAGGATGCCCGCTTCGTCCGCCTTGTCGACGACGACGGCTCCGTCATGTACTACGCGAGCTACACCGCGTACAGCGGATCTCGTATCAGCCAGCAGTTGCTCCAGACTCGGGACTTCCGGTCCTTCATCTCCACCCCGATGGTCGGCCGCGCCGCCGCGAATAAGGGATTGGCACTGTTCCCCCGCCGTATCGGTGGGCGCTTTGCGGCGATGTCCAGGGCGGATCGCGAGTCGAATACCGTCGCCTTCTCCGATCGTCCGTTCGTCTGGACGGATGCCGTGCCCTGCCAGCGGCCCGTCGAGGCCTGGGAGGTGCTTCAGCTCGGCAACTGCGGGTCTCCCATCGAGACCGCAGCCGGGTGGTTGGTGCTCACCCATGGCGTCGGTGCGATGCGCACCTACCGGATCGGAGCGATCCTGCTCGACCTTGATGATCCGACGAGAATCCTCGGCCGGCTTCGCGAGCCCCTGCTGGGCCCCGCCTCAGACGAGCAGAACGGCTATGTCCCCAATGTCGTGTATTCCTGCGGCGCGCTGGTACACGCCGACACCCTCGTCCTGCCGTACGGGATCGGGGATGCCGCGATCGGGTTTGCGACCGTGCCGCTGTCCGGCTTACTCAGTGCTCTCGGTGTCTGACTGATCCTTGTGCCGGCCGTGTCGGCGCCAGCTTCGATAGCCGCGATGTGCGGCGAATGCGCCGATGATCGCGGTGACGCACCAGACGGCGACTGCGGCGTAGGCAAGCGGTGAGTTCAGATCGGAGATCGAGGCGCCCAGCGCGGTATAGACGAACGCCCGTGGCGCCGAACCGATGAGGGCTCCTATCGCCATCTGCCACAACGGCATTCCGAAGGCGCCGAACACATAAGACGCCAAGGCGTCGGAGATCCCCGGCACAAAACGCTGACCCACGACGGCCCACAACCCGCGCCGCTGGATCTGGGTGTCGATACGCGCAGCCCACTCTGAACCGATGAGTGCGCGTGCGCTCTCTCGCCCCGCCCGCCTGCCGAGGTAGGCGGCGATCGTCGCCGTCAGCGCTGATGAACACAGCGTCACGACTGTGCCGAGAACCGGTCCGAACAGGAACCCGCTGCCCGCGGCCAGCAGGGGCCCCGGCACGAAGATCGACGCGAGGATTGCCGAGGCGGGAATGTAGACCAGCGGAGCCAGCGGTCCAGTCCGTGCGACTGCCGCGCGCACACCTTCGATGTCGATAACGTGGCGCACGGCTACCAGGTAGAACAGCGTGAGCAGCAAAGCGGCGAATACCGCCAACCGCAGGATGTGTGGGCGCCGGCTGCCGACCGGGGGACCTTCGATATCGGTCATTGCGGATTCAGCGGAAGCGGATGTCCATGGTTGCAAGCCCGAAGATCTTGCGTCCGTCCGATTTCGCCGATACCAGCACCACGCCGGTCCGGGTTTGAGGGTCCAGCGATTTGACCTTCCCACTGAACTCGATGTCGGCTCCCTCGGGAGCGGACACGATCGCCGGTGCAGACAGCCGCACCGCGTAACGGGTGACCGCACCCGGATCTCCCGACCATGCGGAGACGAACCCGGCACCCAGACCCATGGTCAACATGCCGTGTGCGATCACGTCGGGAAGCCCGGCCAGCTTGGCGATGCCCTCGTCCCAGTGGATGGGGTTGGCGTCACCGGCCACTCCGGCGTAGTTCACCAGATCGCCGCGGGACAGGCGGGTGTGGTGCACGCCCAACTCGTCGCCGACCTTGACGTCGTCGAAGGATGCGGTCCCGAGGGTTCTGCCGGTGTCCTCGGCGATGCGCACCTCGCCGGAGGGGCGGACGGTCTTCTCGTACGGACGCTCGCCGACGCCCATGATGTCGACGTCGTGCATCATCGCCTTCTGCACCGCCACCTTGACCTCGGGGTTGATGTCCTCGGCGGTGACGCCGACGACGGTCGTGTGCAGGGTGTGCACCCGCTCCCCGGCGGCGTCGGTGAAGGTGTTGGTCACGGTGATGAGATCCCTGCCGGCGATCCGGCGCACCGACGTCAACTCGACGTCGATGTGCAGTTCGTCCCCGGCAACGATGGGGCGGTGCTGCTCGAAGACCTCCTCGGTCTGCATGTAGGTGTCGTAGCCGACGACCACCGACTCGAACATCTCCCGGTTGCAGGACATGCCCGGTGTCGAGGTGAACGTCAGGGGGGCCACCAGTTCCGGGTAGCCCAGCTTGGCGGCCGCCTCGAGTTCCCAGTGAGCGGGGTGGTAGTCCTGAACCGCCCGGGCGTACTCGCGCACCTTCTCGCGGCCGACCAGATAGGTGCCGTCCATCTGGTAGTAGTGGCCGACCCGGGATTCGAGCGGGAGTGCCTCTGATGCTGCGGTCATGAGTGCGCCCAACTTCCGTCGACGTGGTCGGGTGAGCCGACAGATGCACCCTAGGCGATCAGCGCGGCGTCCCCCGCAGTGCCGGCGCAGGCCTGCCGACCCCGGCTTGCTCGGCATGCCTGATCGAGTTGCGCTGCGCGGAAGCGGCCGCCCGCGGCTTCGCAGCGGAACTCGCCGCGGCGGACGTGGTCGCGGC
>JBAXCK010000053.1:0-19919 GCA_037141465.1 Mycobacteriaceae bacterium
GTTGGCCAGCAGCGAGTCCACCGCGGCCGAGGCCGCCGTGCCGGCCGCCGGACCCGCGAGAGAACCAAGCGGCGAGTTGGCGGCGGCATCGGTGATGGCCGTGACAATGACGGTCTGCGTCACCGCGCGCAGGGTGCTCTGCGTGGTGGCGTCGCTCAGGATGGCCTGCAGCGCCGTCGTCACAGTCGAATCGAGGGCGGCCTTGACGGCGGGGTTGCGCTGCAGCGAAGCAAGAACGCTGAACAACGCCACCGGAAGAGGAGTGCCCTGCACATAGGCGGTGCTGAACTGGCCCGCAGCGCCGGAGAGCGCGGTGGCGACACCAGGTTGCGAGACGAAGCCGGTCACGAGCGATCCGGCGAGGGTGGCGAGCCGGGCGGTCGATGCCGGATCGGCGAACATGGTCGCGATGGCGTTGCCGTAGGTGGGCCCGAGGGCACCGGTGATCGAGGAGACCAGTGCCGGGTCGGCCGCCACACCGGAGACCACACCGGTGACGGCGGTGCCCACAGCGTTGACCAGACCACTGTCGGTCAGAGCCGTGTTGACGGCCGTGCTGACCGCGGTACCTACTCCGGCACGGAAAGAGGGCCCGGCTTGCAATGTGCGCCACGCAGCGGTGAGCGCGCCGTTCGGATCCTGTCCGGCAAGACCCGCGACGACTGTCCGGGTGACGCCGGCAACTTCAGCCGAAACACCGGGCTGGGAGAGCAGACCGGTGACGAACGTCCCGGCCACAGATCCCAGAGCATTGGCGGCGGCGGGATCCGACAGCAGTCCGGTGAGCGCACTGCCGACTGCGGTGCCTACGCCGGCCGCTGATGCCGTGTTGCCCAATGCGGCGGTGACGGAGTCGCTCAGCCGCGCAGCGAGAGCAGCGCGGACATCCGCGTCGCCGGCCAATCCGACGACGAGGGTGTTGGCGGCCTGACCCCACGCCTGCGGCATGGCGGGATCAGAGAGAACCGAATTGAGGGTGATGTTGGCGAACGCCGGGTCGGTGTTGAACGACGCGAGTGCACCCTGCAATGCGACACCGGGATTCCCACCGCCGGCGGCGGTGATCACGACTTGCTTGCCTGCCGCGAGAAGTGAGCTGGTGACAGCGGGTGCGCTCAACGGGCCGGAGACCACGGCAGCGGCGGGTCGAGTGACCGCCGCGGCGGGGGCCACCGCAGCCGCCGGCGACGGTGCGCGAAGGCTCACGGCGGGTTTGATGGCGGCGGTACCGGGGCGCGCCGTGTTACGCGACCGGTCCGGCGCCGAATGGACTCCGCGGGAACCACTGGCCGCGCCTGCCTCCGAGGAACCGGTGTCCGCCGACGCCGTGCCGGGAAGTGCCGCCAGTGCGCCACCGACACCGAGGAACACTGCGAGCGCTCCGACGCGGCCGATCGGGAACGACGGGCGGTGCACCGGCGCCAGAGTCCAGTTCCCGGCCCCGTCATCAACCAGGCGTATTGATCCGACTGCCAATCGATGACGACCCGTGTTACCCATCTCAACCCCAACCTGGTTTACCGAGACAACGTTTTCTCAGGTATATCACAGGTACAGCAAAGTCTCCAAAACGCGCTGGCCTGGCAGCCAGGCCAAAGTCAGCTAACCCTGGTTCGCGAGCGCGTCCTCAACCCGGGCCAGTGCCTCGTCGAACACGCTTACCTTCTCCCCCCGCTTCTCGTTGGCGGGTTCGGCCGCCCCGCGGCCGCCCTCGGCCTCCACCCGGGCCGCACCCTGACGGCGCAGCAGGCTGAAATTCTTCTCACGGGCCTTGCGCAGCCGGTTCTGCAGGTCCTCGAGTGCCTTGGCGTCCAATCCCTCAAGGGCGCGGGGCGACGTCTCGTCGATCAAGGCGTTCTCTTCTTTGGTCAGGTTCACGTGGCTGCTCATGCGGACAATTATCCGTCGCCTGCGCCGATCGCGACCAGCAGGTCACCTTCGTCGACGCGGTCGCCCACCGCGAAACGCACCTGTTCCACCACACCGGCCGATGACGCGATGATCTTGTGTTCCATCTTCATCGCTTCGACCACCATCAGCAGGGCCCCCTCGGCGACCGCGTCGCCGTCGCTGACATGAACGGCGACGACGGTTCCCGGCAGCGGGCAGCGTGGGCCGCCGCCGCCTTCGCTGGCGTCGTGGTCGGTGAACCTCGGGACCCGATGCCAGGTGAGCGAGCCAGCATGAGACGACGTGTACGCGACGGCGCCATCCTCACCGAGCCGGACGTGCACGGCGGTGCGTCGGCCGTCGACTTCGAGCACCTGCGTCTCGACGCCGCGACGCAGCAGTCGGACGTGGTGGCGGGTGCGGGTGTCCTGCGGCATCTCGCCTTTGGCGTCCGGGGTGGGTGGATCACCGACAAGAACCGTGGCGCTCTGCTCGGTCAACGTGTACTCGACCCAGTGACTCTCGCCGTCGAGTGCCCAGTGCTGACGCTGGCCGCGCGTGTTCAGGTTGCGCCATCCGGTGGGCGCGAAGGCGGTGAAGCGGTTGGCATTGCGCTCACGTTGGTCAACGGCGAAGACGGCGCCGAGCAGCAGAGCGATGCGGTCGGCGTCGTCGCCCACTCCGGCGGTGAGCACCTCTGGGTGCTCGTCGAGATACGACGTGAACGTGGCCGCAGCCAGGTAGTCGGGCTCACCGAGAATCGCCGCGAGGGTTGCGACGTTGGTCCGCACACCGGAGATCCGACTGCAGCGCAGCGCCCGTGCCAGGCTGCGCGCCGCGGTGGCGCGCTCGGGTGCATACGCGATCACCTTGGCGAGTAGCGAGTCGTAGTTCGACGACACCGACGACCCGGCGCGCACTCCGGAGTCCACCCGGACGGCATCGTCGATGTGGAACTGTTCGAGCGTTCCGGTCGACGGCAGCCAGCCGTGCGCCGGATCTTCGGCGACGACGCGGGCCTCGATGGCGTGACCGTTGGCGGTGATGTCGGCCTGTGTGAGCGCCAACCGCTCCCCTGCCGCGACCCGCAGTTGCAGTTCGACGAGATCGACTCCGGTGATCGCCTCGGTGACAGGGTGCTCCACCTGAAGCCGGGTGTTCACCTCCAGGAAGACGACGGTGCCGTCGACGCCGACGAAGAATTCGACGGTTCCGGCGCCCTGGTATCCGACGTGGGAGGCGAGGGCGACGGCGGCGTCGCACAGCCGCGCCCGGGTGTCGGAGTCGATGCCGGGTGCGGGTGCTTCCTCGATGATCTTCTGATTGCGGCGCTGGATCGAGCATTCCCGGTCGAAGAAGTGCAGCACCGTGCCGTGCGTGTCGCCGAGGATCTGCACCTCGACGTGGCGGCCGCGTGCGATGTAGGGCTCGATGAACACCGTCGCATCGCCGAAGGCAGCCAACGCTTCCCGCGACGCCGCCTGCAGGGCGCCGGCCAACTCCGACTCAGAGGCGACCACGCGCATCCCTCGCCCGCCACCGCCGGCAGCGGCCTTGATCAACGCCGGCAGTGGGACGCCCGAGGGGATCATCCCGTCGCGCAGTTCGATGATCTCGGTGGTCGGCACACCCGCAGCGACGGCGGTCTTCTTGGCGCTGATCTTGTCGCCGAGGAGAGCGATCTGCTCCGGCGTCGGACCGACCCACGTGAGTCCGGCGGCGATCACCTCCCGCGCGAAGTCGGCGTTCTCGGCGAGAAACCCGTAGCCGGGGTGGATGGCGTCAGCTCCGGTGGCCAGGGCGGCGGCGATGATCGCGGTACCGCGTAGGTAGGACTCCGCCGGTGTCGACCCGCCGAGTGCGACGGCGGTGTCCATGTAATCGGTGTGCATCGCGTCGATATCCGGCTCGGAATAGACGCCCACGGTGGACATGCCCAAATGGTGCGCGGTGCGAGCGATGCGCACCGCGATCTCGCCTCGGTTGGCGATGAGGAGACGGGTGATCGCCATCAGTGCCTCCACACCCCGTAGCCTTCGGCGCCCTTGACGGTGTTGTTGTGCGCCGCCGACAACGCGAGGCCCAACACGGTGCGCGTGTCGTTGGGGTGGATGATGCCGTCGTCCCAGAGGTGTCCGGTGGCGTAGAGCGCGGTGGACTGCTCGTCGATGAGCGCCTCCAAGGCCGATGTGCGGGCCACCAGTTTCGCGTCCTCTTCGGGGCCGAGCGTGATGCCCCTCGCCTCGGCGGCGGAGCGCGCCACGATGTCCATTACGCCGGCCAGCTGCTTGGGGCCCATCACCGCGATCCGGTGGTTCGGCCAGCTGAACACGAATCGCGGGTCGTACGCCTTGCCGGCCATGCCATAGTTGCCGGCCCCGTAGGAGGCGCCGATCATCAGAACCACGTGCGGCACCGTGGAGTTGGAGACGGCGTTGATGAGCTTGGCGCCGTTGCGGATGATGCCGCTCTGTTCCGCTTTGGAGCCGACCATGAAGCCGGTGATGTTGTGCATGAAGATCAGCGGGGTGTCGGTCTGGTTGCACAGTTGGACGAACTGCGCGCCCTTCTTGGCTTCTTCGGAGAACAGGATGCCGTTATTGCCGAGGATGCCGACCGGGAACCCGTGCACCGATCCCCAACCGCACACCAGTTTGTCGCCGTAGAGCGGTTTGAACTCCTCGAAGCGGCTGCCGTCGAGCACGCGGGCGAGAATCTCGCGAACATCGAAGGGCACCTTCACATCCGCCGACGCGCACCCGATCAGCTCGGATTGGTCATAGATCGGCGGATCGTCCGATTCGGTGGGTCCGGGTCCGAGTTTGCGCCACCGCAGGTGCGCCACGATGCGCCGCATCAGGCGTAGCGCGTCCATCTCGTCGACCGCCAGGTAGTCCGACAGGCCGCTGGTGCGGGAGTGCATCTCCGCTCCGCCGAGGGTCTCCTCGTCAACGATCTCGTTGATCGCCATCTTCACCAAGGGCGGCCCGCCGAGGTAGGCGGTGCCCTGGTTCTTGACGAAGACGGTGTAGTCGCTCATGCCGGGGTTGTAGGCGCCGCCCGCGGTGTTCATACCGAACACTCCGGTGACGACGGGGATGCCGTTGCGCGAGAGTCGGGTGAGTTCCTTGAACACCGCGCCGAACCGGGTGAAGAAGTCGGCCTGCTTGGGCAGATCACCCCCGCCGGACTCGGTGAGGATCAGCAGCGGCATGCGGTTGACGCCGGCAATCTCGATCGCCCGCAGCATTTTGATCCCGGTCCACAGGTTCAGGGTGCCGCCGCGGTAGGTCATGTCCGAGGCGATGATCACGCACTCGGTGTTCTCCACGACGGCGATGCCGGTGACGACGGCCACGCCGACCGGTTCGCCGGTTCCGTAGCCGGCCAGCGGCGAGATCTCCAGGAATGGTGTCGTCGGGTCGACGAGTTCCTCGATGCGTTCGCGGGGCAGCATCTTGCCGCGCATCCGGTGGCGGCGAACGTAGTTCTCCCCGCCGATGGTGGGCACGGTGGCCTGTTCGGCGGCGACCTTGTCCCACAGTTCCTGCATCTGCTCGAGATTGGCCCGGTAGTCCTGCGAGCGGACGTCGAGGCGCGAGCGCAGTACTGTGCCGATCGTCATAAGATATGCCTACCGCAGACGTTGAGGACAGGGACCGACATGACCGAACTCGTCCACTACAGCGTCGACCGCGGCATCGCGCGTATCGAGCTGGACTCGCCGCACAACCGCAACGCGCTCTCGCGGCAACTGTGTGCCGAGTTGGACGCGCACCTCACCGCCGCAGGTTCGGATTCCGCGGTTCGAGCCGTGGAACTCACCCACACCGGCTCGGTGTTCTGCGCCGGCGCCGACCTCAGTGAGGTATCGGCCGGGCCGTCGATCACCGAGGTGATGATCGGTCTGCTGCGGCGCATCGTCGAGATGCCCAAGCCGGTGGTGGCGCGCCTGGACGGCCACGTCCGGGCCGGTGGCCTCGGTCTGGTGGGCGCAGCCGACATCGCGGTGGCCTCCCGCACGGTGACGTTCGCCTTCACCGAGGTCCTCATCGGCGTCGCCCCGGCGATGATCTCGCTGACGACGCTGGGCCGGATGACCGAGCGCGCGGCAAGCCGGTACCTGCTCACCGGCGAGGTGTTCGACGCCACCGCCGCCGCCGAGGTGGGGCTGATCACCGCAGCCGTCGACGACCTGGATCAGGCGACCGCAGCCATCCATGACCAGTTGCGCAAGTGCTCGCCGCAGGGCCTGGCCGAGACCAAGCCGTTGACGACCCGCACCACACTCGAGGCCTTCGAGAACCGGGCCGCCGATCTCGCCGCACTCTCGGCGCGACTGTTCGCCACCGACGAGGCCAAAGAGGGCATGCGCGCATTCCTTGAGAAGCGCTCCCCCGGTTGGGTTCTCGACTGAGGACGACTACAGGCCCAACGTCTTGGCGATGATGTCGCGCTGGATCTCGCTACTGCCGCCGGCGATGGTGCCGACCACAACGGCCCTGAACTGCTCCTCCATGCCGCCCTCGACGGCGTAACCCATACCGCCCATCATCTGAATGCCTTCCAGCGCGGCGTGCTTGGCCAGTTCGGTGGCCTTCAGCTTCACCATGGAGGCTTCCCGCGGCATGAGTGTGTCGGGGTTCTCGTCGCAGCGCTGGGCGATGTCGTGCACCAGCAGTCGTGTGCACTCGATCTCAGTGGCCAGATCGGCGAGACGGTGCGAGAGCGCCTGGAAGGTGCCGACCGGGCGGCCGAACTGTTCGCGGGTCTTGACGTAGTTCAGTGTGTCGTCGAAGGACCGGCGGGCCTGACCGAGTGCCATGGCGCCCACGATCACCCGCTCGGTGTTCAGTCCGGCGATCAGCTGAGCCCAGCCCTGGCCGTCGACCCCGATGAGCCTCTCCTCCCCGACTTCGGCGTCGGTGAAGAACACGTCGTTGACCTCTGCACCCATGGTGGGGATCGGACGGATCTCAACGCCCGGGGTGGACACCGGCACCGACAACATCGAGATGCCCTGGTGCTTCTCCCCGCTGTCGGAGGTTCGGCACACCAGCAGGATGTGGTCGGAATAGTGCGCGTTGGAGATCCACATCTTCTGGCCGTTGAGGCGATAACCGCCGTCGACCTTCTCCGCCTTGCACCGAAGCGAGGCGACGTCGGACCCGGATCCCGGTTCGGACATCGCGATCGCGGTCGGGGTGCCGGCGACGATCGCACCGAGGATCTCCCTCTTGAGGTCCTCGGAGGCGAAGTTCATGTAGACGTGCGCGACGATCAGCGTCACCCCGAAACTGCCGACCGGGATCTGGTTGTAGGCGAGCTCCTCGATGAACAGGCACGCGTCGAACAGCCCGCCGCCGGCGCCGCCGTACTCCTCGGGGATCGACAGCCCCAGGAATCCGAGGCCGGCGAGTTTGCGGGCGATCTGATCGTTGTGGTGGGTCGTTCCGCCGTTGGTTAGCTCGAGGCGTTTCTCCCGGGTGCCGCATTCCTTGGCGGCAAACTCCCGGATGGTGGCGACCATGCTCTTCTGCTCGTCGGTCAGCTGCAGGCTCATGCGGACTCCTCCGATTCGGCGATGACACCGACCCTAGCCCCCTATTCTCAGCAAATGGCCCGCACATTGGAGCAGCGCCGTCAGGCCGTCTCCAACGTCTTTGATTTCCTGGTCAAGGGCGGGATCGCCGACACCACCCGGATGCCCTCGGAGGTGATCGACGAGGGACACAAGTCGACCCTGCACCGCTACCTTCCCGTCGACAAGCCGCTCAGCGGAGATCCGATCCTGTTCGTACCTCCCCTGGGATCGCAGTCCACCTGCTTCGACCTGCGACGCGGATGCTCACTCGCCGAGCATCTGCTGACCGAAGGCCACCGCACCTACCTCGTCGACTACGGCGAGATGGGACTCTCCGATCGCGAACTCGGCATCGAGTTCTTCGTCAACGACGTCGTCGCGCCGGCCATCACCAAGGTGTCGCAGGACGCCGGCGGCGCCAAGGTCCACCTCGTCGGATGGTGCCTGGGCGGGGTGATCGCGATCCTGACCGCCGCCGCCCACGAGGAGCTGCCGATCAAATCCATCGCCATGGTCGCCAGCCCCTTCGATCTGAGCAAGCACGACATGATCGCCCCGATCCGCAAGGCCGGTAACTACACCGGCGGGCGCATCATCGGTGGCGCGCTGAAGTTGCTCGGCGGATTGCCGGCGGCGATCGTGGGACCCGCGTTCAAGGCGACCTCGCTGACGACCTACCTCAAGAAGCCGATCACCTTGATCAAGCACCGCGACGACCGGGAGTTCCTGGCCCACGTCGAGGCGGTCGACGGGTTGATGAACAGCATGCTGGCCTATCCCGGCCGCGCGACCCTGCAGGTGTACCAGCGGATGGTGCAGCAGAACGACCTGGCCGACGGTGAGGTCCAGGGTCCGAAGAAGATGGTGTACCTGGCCGACGTGCGCGTGCCGGTGATGAACATCGCCGGCAGCAGTGACGTCCTGGTGCCGGTCGAGGTGGCCCACCACGTCGGGCAACTGTTGCCCAACTCCCCGTACGTGCGCATGGAGACCGCGCCCGGCGGACACCTCGGTGTGCTGACCGGCCGCTCAGCGCCCGCGACCACATGGGCGATGATCGACGACTTCCTCGCGACGCAGCCGGCCTGAACTTTCTGGCAAGGCTCTGGCACAACTTCTTAGTGACGCGTTAGCGCTGAGGGCCGTTCGCCTTAATTTCCCGCCCTACCTTGGGCGACATGCTGCTCGACGTGCGTTGGCTTCAGTACCTGCTGAAGCGCTCAGGCCGCTAGCGGCGGCCGACACCCACCGGTCCGACCGGCCCTGCCACCGGACCGAGACCGCCCACCCCGACAGGACCCACAGGCCCGAGCACGGGATCAGGTCCGACGCCAATGGGTCCGGCCGGCCCGAGGATCGGATCGACGTACGGGGTGGGATCGACCAACAGGCACACGTTTGTCTCGTAGTTCCACCACGAGGTATCGGTATCGCAGAACTGGCACTGGTTGGTGGCCGAGTTCCAGAAGTAGTTGTAGTCGCAGTTGTCCTCCGCCTGACTCGCCGGAGCGGACACCAACGCGAAGGGAGCAGCGGCCGCAACGAAGGCGAGCACACCAAGCGTGTTCTGAATCCGGTTCTTCATGAGACCCCTTCTCTCAGGCTGTCGCACCACAGTAAACCGTTTCAGCGCATGAGTCAGCGCGAGTTATGGGTGACGACGAGTTTCAGCACAGGATCCATCCAGCGGTCCGCCGCCTCAACCCAGTCCACGACGGTGGTCGGCACCGCCAGCGGGTCGATCCGACCTGACGCGACGAGATCCAGGACCTCCGGCAGATAGCGACGGGAGTCGGCGCGTGAGGTGTGGAAGGTGACTCCGCGGGTGTACATCTCGAGCAACGGAAGCGGTACTCCCGGCCCGAAGTGGATCGTGATGGGCGTGATGCGCCCCATGGCGTCGGTGGAGCGGATCGCGCAGTGCAGACCCTCCACGTGCAGGGATCCCGAGACGACGATCGGCGACCGGTCAAGCCGTCGGGGGAACTCTCCCCCGAGATCCGTGACGTCTGCACCAAGATCAGACGCCACCGCCAGACGCTGGGAGTCGCTGTCGGCGTAGCGGATGCGTCCCGCGCCCAAGGCTTGCGCACACAGGATTGTGTAGAGACTGATTGACGGGGCATCCCCGCCGACGATCAGCACCTCGGCGCCGGGACGCTCGCGCAGGCCGTCGACGACGGCGCGGTAGCCGTCGATCAGGTTGTCGGTCGTGGTGGCCAGCGCTACATCGCTGATCGACTCGGGCGCGGGCAGCAGCATGTGATCGGCATCCGGAACCAGCAGCAGATCAGCCATGCCGCCGCCGTGGCCGCCGCCGGACTCGCCGAATCCGAAGGCGGCGCCGGCCCGTGCCTGATTGGGTTCGCATGCGGCGTAGTGCCGTTCGCCGCACGGCCGGCAGGTCCCGCAGGACACCTGGAACGGCACGGCGACGCGTTGTCCCGGCGCAAGCCTCGTGACCCCGGGGCCGACGTCGACGACTTCGGCAGCGATCTCATGCCCGACGGTGAACGGTCCGGGGAAGAGACCGAAGGCGGCCATCGCGATGTCGAGATCGCAGCGGGACACCGCAAGCGGCCGGACGACGGCCTGCCCGGGACCGGGCGCGGGGTCGGGTGCGTCCTGCCACTCGAGCTCGCCGGGTTCGACGAAGACCAGCTGTCTCACTTCGCGGCCCACAGCAGCGCGGCAGCGGCGACTACCTCGACGATGAAGTAGAACCAGTTCGGGTAGAACGCTTTCGGTCTATCGACGACGACGGATACCAGCCGGCCGAACGCCATGCCGCCGAGTGCCGCGGCGACGGTGAGCAGGATTCCCTCGCGCAGCGCCTCATGCGTCGCGGCGAGAGCGAGCATCCCCGCAATCGCCAAGCCGAATCCGCCGTAGACGGCCCGCACCTCGGCGCGCGACTCCGCAACCGGCAAGCTGATGCCGAAAGGGCTGATCATCGCGGCCGGCCGGGCCAGAGCGTAAACACCCATCCCGAAGAAGAAGACGCCGTTCAAGGCGATCACGAGTTGGGTCATCAGCACTCCTTTGGATGTCCGGACGGACGGATTCCGACGCGCGGGGCTCCTAACTGAGCCCGACCATCCGCGCGCTTTCCGACAGCAGACGCTGCGATGCGTCAGCGTCGAGCGCGAGACGCGCTGGTTGCCGCACCTTGTTCTTCTCGAAGTACTCGCCGGTGACCCCCTCCACTTCCGGCGATGAAGCCAGATGCGTGATGGCGCTGCCGCCTTCGGCCGGCGAGATCATGACCAATCTCTTGACGACCGCGAGCACAGGTCGGAGCAGCATCGGCGCCCCGCTCCAGATGTCCGTTGCCACCGCGCCGGGGTGGAGCGCAGTGACGGTCACGCCGGTACCGGCGAGCTCACGGGCGAGCTCACGGGCATAGATGACATTCGCGAGCTTGGATCGCCCGTAAGCCTTCATGATTCCGTACCCCTGCGTGTACTGCAGGTCGTCGAAATCGAGGGTCCCGCGATAGTGGCCGGTGGACGCGGTGATGACAATGCGCGACGGCGCACTGGCGATCATCAGCGGCTTGAGCAGTTCGGTCAGCAGATAGGGCGCGAGATGGTTGATCGCGAAGGTGGACTCGAAGCCGTCCTTCGTTTCGGTGCGATTGGCGAAGACACCGCCGGCGTTGTTGATGAGCACGTCGATGTGGTCGTAGTTCCGCGCGATGTTTGACGCCAGTTGCCGGACCGCATCCAGCGAGGCGAAATCACAGATTTCGGTGTCGGCGGATTCAGCACCCGCGGCCAGAACCTGATCCCGGGCCACCGCGAGTTTGTCGGCGCTGCGCCCGACCAGCACAAGATGATTCCCTGGGGCGAGTTGCTTGGCGCACTCCAGTCCGATGCCGGCGGTGGCGCCGGTGATGACGATGCGTTTCGGCTGCCGTGAGGTGTTCATCGCCGAGAGCTTAGTGGCCGGGGAACTCGTCCTGGCATCTGTTCAGTACGCCCCGCGCACCAGCCGGCCGGGCCGTGCGCCGGTGTCCACGCCGTCGCGGCGGGTCACCACCCCGTTGACGATCGTCGCGGTGTAGCCCGACGCGCCCTGCACCAGACGGTGCCCGCCGGCGGGCAGGTCGTAGGCCATCCGCGGGGCGTGCAGGGTCAGCGCATCCAGGTCGATGACATTGAGGTCCCCTTTCTTGCCCACCTCGACGACGCCCCGATCGGTCAGCCCGAACAGTTGCGCGGTGTCGTGGGACTGCTTGCGCACCACGTACTCCAGCGGAAGTTTCTCGCCGCGATGGCGATCGCGCGCCCAGTGCGTCAGCAGGAACGTCGGATAGGATGCGTCGCAGATCATGCTGCAGTGGGCGCCACCATCGGACAACCCGAGTACCCCGGCGGGGTGGGTCATCATCTCCCGGATCGCGTCGTGATTGCCGTCTGCGTAGTTGAACAGCGGCATCATCAGCATCGAGCCCGCGTCGGCTTCAAGCATCAGGTCATACATCGTCGCCAGTGGATCCTCACCGCGCTGGCGTGCGATCGCGGCGACCGTGCGATCCGGTGTGGGTTCGTAGTCCGGTGGCTCACCGAGTGAGTAGAGCCGTTCGCTGGAGTACTGGGCGAAAGCGAACATGCCGTCGAACAGTTTGGTCGGGTCGATCGGCAGATCCTCCTCGGAGAGGATGGCCGCCCGCACCGCGGGATCGGCGAGACGCTCGGCGAGTTCCTCACGGCTGCACTCCGCTTTGAGTCGGCGGTAGGTGGGCCGATGGGTGAAGGCATGGTGGCCGGGAAAGCCGAGCAGCATGCCGAACGGCCGGGCCGCCACCTGCGGATAGAGCCGGCTGCCGGCCTCGTGCGCGGCCGCCGACAGTTCCAGTTGTTCCCGCCACAGATTGGGATCGGCGTCGACCTGGATCAGCGCGAAGCTCAGCGCGCAGTCGATCTCCTCGCCGAGGCGTCGCATCCACTCCAGTTCCTTCTTGGGCGCGACGATGTCCTCACCGGCGGCGCCCTGCGGGGCGAGTTCGAACACCGAGCCGCCGCCTGCGACCACCGCACGGCCGAGGGCGAACAGTTCGTCCTCGGCGGCGAACGTGCCCGGCACGGGTTCACCGTCCATCGCCCGGTGCGCGAGCGTCCGCGAGGACGAGAACCCCAGCGCACCGGCTTCGATCGCCTCCTGAACCAGTCGGCTCATGACGGCTATGTCGTCGGGGGTGGCGGGCTCGTTGCGTGCGCCCCGCTCACCCATGGCGTAGGCCCGCACGGTGCCGTGCGCGATCTGGCTACCGAAGTCCACCGACAGTTCGCGCTTGCCGATGATGTCGAGATATTCGGCGTAGCTCTCCCATCCCCAGGTGATGCCCTCCGAGAGTGCGGTGCCGGGGATGTCCTCCACACCCTCCATCAGCGCGATGAGCCAGTCCTCGGTGCCGGGCCGCACCGGGGCGAAGCCGACGCCGCAGTTGCCGGCGATCACGGTGGTGACGCCGTGGCTGGCCGACGGATCGAGGACGTCGTCCCAGCTGACCTGGCCGTCGTAGTGGGTGTGGATGTCGACGAATCCGGGGGCCACGATCTTGCCGGTCGCGTCGATGGTCTCGCGCGCCTCGCCGCCCAGCGGCGGATCCCCCGGACCCCGGCGGCGGATCTCGACGATCTTGCCGTCCTTGACGGCGACGTCGGCCTGATAGCGGTCTGCGCCGGTGCCGTCGACGACGGTGCCACCGGTGATTTTGAGGTCGAAAACCATGGTGGGGAATCTACCCCCGGGCGGTTACGCGGAGCCCAGATCCTTGCACACCGCCTGTGCCGCCCGGCGGCCACTGACCAGCGCACCCTGGATGGACGACGTGTCGCGGTGGTCCCCGGCGACGTAGACACCGTCGTCCGTGCGGACCGGGCGCTGTAAGTCGAAGGGCACCGCCATCGCGGGTAACGCGTAGGCAATCGGATAGCTCCTGATCAGTTCCCACCCCGCCGTCGGTACGCCGTAGAGCCATTCGAGGTGTCTGCGGACATCCCCGTCGGAGCCTGGTGTGTCGCGCGCGCCGAGTGCTGATGCCGCAACCAGTGCGCTGCCGGCCGGCGCGTAGTCGGGCGCGGCGTGACTGAGCACCACGGTGTTGACCAGCGGTCCGCGGCGGCTGCCGTCGAGGGTCAGCACCGCGTGCCCGCCGGCGAGATCCTGCGGCGCGCAGTCGGGGCGGTAGTACCACGTGGTGACCGAATGCGCCGCGGGTGCGCGAACTCCCGCGACAAGGCTCTCGGCGGTGGTCGGATCGGTTGCGACGATCACCGCGTCGGCGGCGTGCACGTCACCGCCGTCGACGTTCACCCGTCGAGCCGAGACCGCGGTGACGCGGTGGCCGAGTCGTACATCGATGCCGGTCGCGAGCTGCTCGGGAATGCGTTGCATACCCAGCGCCGGCACGGCCGGGGTGCCGCGGACGAATGACTTGAGCACCACATCCAGGAACCGCCGCGATGTGGCGAGTTCGGACTCGAGGAACACGCCGGACAGAAATGGCCGCAGCACGGTCTCCATCAGAGTGCGGTCAACCCCGGCACGCCGCAGTGCCTCCTCGGTCGTGACATCGGGCTCCCGGCACAGCGAGGGAACGGAGCGCACGGCGCACGCGGCGGCATAGGCGCCGAATCGGGCCGTCGACAGCGGTGACCCCATGCGGGCGAGCAGCGAGGACACCGCCCACGAGGGCTGCCGGCGCGGGTCGGCGACCCGCTCCACCCGGCGCCGCCCGCCGCGATCGACCACGATGCGCGCCCCGGCGACGAACGGTTTCAGATTCAGGGCGCCGTGGTCGAGGACGCGGGCGCCCTCGGGGTAAGCGGGGTTGTAGAGCTGGAACCCGCGATCGAGGCGGTACCCGTCGACGACGTCGGTGCGGATCCGGCCGCCGACGGCGTCGCTACCGTCGAGGACCGTCACCGGGATTGCGCGCGCGGTCAGATATCGCGCCGCGGCCAGACCGGCCAGGCCGGCTCCCACGACGACGACGGTCATGGCCGCCACCGTACCGCCGACGCCCGGCCCACCCCTGTGCCGTCGAGGCGGGCGGGGAGCGACCACCGGACTCGCACAGGGGGGTAGTGCAAATCGACGGTGGCCGCTCCGGTGACAAGCCTTTCACACTTCGTAAGGCCGGTTACGGCGTAGGTCGGCTTATCGACTAAAACCTTTGTGAAGACGTCATCGTGTGACACCGTTGTCAACCGGGAACGGTCACCACGTACATCCTGGGGGGGTTACGTGGTGGCCGTTCCGTCTACCTGTTGCTTCTGACGTAGGGCTTGAGCAGCGTGGACCAAGAACGGGCCAGCTGCTTGTACTCGTCTACACAGCCAACAGCCCGGCCCTTGGGGAGTGACCCGTCGGTAACGATGTCGCCGTACTTGATGGGGTCGGCGCCGTACATCCAGCACAGCACGTTGTACATGCGGGTCTGGTTCAGCGAGTGTTTCGCGGCGAAGTCGTCGTCGACCAGATCCTGCTGATGGGCCGCGTACTGCTCGAACATGCGGGCGTAATCCTTGACGGCATACTCGGCGTCAGGCTCCACGGTGCCGTTCTCGTCGGGCTCGAGCAGGGAGAACACGACCAGTTGGTCTGCGGCGTCCTCTTCGCGGCCGGTGATCGGTAGCTCATCGAAATCGATTGCCGCATGGGCGAGTTCGTGATAGAAGGTGGCCAATTCAGCATTGAATGCCGCCGGGATCGGATCGAGGTCCCCTGCCAGTTTGAAGACATGCACGCTGAGGCTGGCATCCTCGTAGCAGATCGTGATCTTCTTCTGCGCAGCGTCCCAGTAGGCGTTCGCCTCACCGCACTGGGCACCGACCAGAGCAATATCGTGGGGCAGCTTGAGCGTGTGTCCGACCCGTTCGGCGAGATGTTCGAGAAGGTGCGTACGTTTCAACAGCGATCGCCCTACTAGGCCCGAACCCGTGCTTGCCTTCTCGTAGCTGACCACGATCTCCGGTTGGCGCGCGCTCGGCCCACACCCCGCAGTCACCAGCACCATCGTGATCGCCGTACCGAGGCGGAGACTCACTGTGGGCATTTCCCCAAAGGGTAGCCCCAGTCCCCAAAGGGTAGCCCCAGTCCCCAAAGGGTAGCCCCAGCGACGGCATCGCGGCCCGGACAGGCTGAAACCACCGCAATACACGCTCCGGATAGCACCTTTTGCCTAAACTTCGGGCATCCGAAGACCGAAAGGCCCGCGTGTGACACCGAACGATCCCTGCACGGTCTGCGCATCGCGGACGCCTGAGCAGCCTCGGACCGTCCATATCGGCCGCATCGGGGCTCTGGCGATCGCACTCGGCATCGGTTCGGCGGCGGCAATCGGGCTGGCCCCAAGTGCCGCTGCCGACACCGGAGAGGCGGCATCGGGGCGGACCGCAGCGGCAACGGGGCGTGCGGAATCCGGCACGCCGGCAAGCCGGCGGATGACGACGATCTCACCCGCCCGCACGGGGAGTGCCCCGCAGGTCGCCGCGAAGCGGAAGCCCCCGGCAGCGGCAGCGGCGATGCCCCGTCCCAAGGTCGTCGCCGCGGCATCGGCCCCCGACGCCACGATGGCATGGCAACCGGGCGGCATTGTGCGGATGCTCGTCGGCAACGGCACCGCCGACAATCCGAACGCAGGCATCCTGATGGGCGACGGCTACTCCTACACGGCCTATGAGGGTGCCTGCACCACCGGCGCATGCGACGGCGGCAACAGCGGGCTGCTGGGCAACGGCGGCAACGGATTCGCCGGCGGCAACGGCGGGGCGGCCGGGTGGTTCGGTGACGGCGGCAACGGCGGTGCGGCCACGACCGCCGGCGGTGCCGGCGGCACGGGCGGATCGGGCGGGTTGTTCTCGGGTAACGGCGGTGCCGGCGGCGCCGGCGGAGATGCGGTGGTCGGCGACGGCGGTGTCGGCGGTGCGGGCGGTGACGCCGGCGCGTTGTCGTTCTTCGGCACGGGCGGCACCGGAGGCACCGGAGGCGCGCGAGCCGACGGCGGGCGCACCGGTCGGACCGGATCTGCCGGAAGGTCCGGCATCTTCGCGCAGCCCATCTTCGGAGTACCCGGGGCGAATCTCACGACCGAGGCCGCACCCGGGCTCGTCTGGCCCGCACCCATCGCGATCGACCTGTTCCTCAAAGCCGCGGCCGGACTCGGGCTCCAATCAGGCTATGTGGCGATGTTCGCCCGCGACGGTCAAGTCGTGTACGCGACGACGGCCGGTTTCGCCGACATCGCCTCAGGCACACCGATGGAACTCGACACGCGGTTCCGCATCGCATCGATGACGAAGCCCGTCACCGCCGTCGCGGCGATGATCCTCGTCGAGGAGGGCCGCCTCAGCCTCGACGATCCCGTGTCGCGCTACATTCCCGCGGCGGCGAACTTGCGCGTCGCCACAAGCCAGACGGCGTCAGCGAATGGGACGATCGACACCGTTGCCCTCGACCGGCCGCTGACGGTACGAGACCTGCTGGAGTTCTCGTCGGGCATCGGCGGTGGCTCACGCAACGCGTCGTCGTCGGCCACCGACCCCTCTGATCTCGACCTCCTGTGGGCCGGACGTGACATCTATGCGGGCTCGGGCTCACTTCAGGAGCGCGTCAACCGGATCATGACCGCGCCCCTCTATGAACAACCCGGCACGCAGTGGCGTTACGGCTGGTCCGCGGATGTGCTCGCGCGCGTCATTGAAGTCGCCAGCGCCGAGCCCTTTGGTGATTTCGTCACCGATCGCATCCTCGAGCCCCTCAGCATGACGTCGACCAGTTTCTTCGCCACCGCATCCAACCGCGACGGACTCGCCACGATGTACACCCAGGATCCGCTCGGCCGTCTTGTTGCTGTCGACCGACCGCGCGGCGAGTCAATCGACTGGACCCCCGGCGGCAGTGGACTCATCTCGACGGCCGGCGACTACATGCGCTTCGCGCTGATGCTCTGGAACGGTGGCACGTATCAGGGCGTGCAGATCCTCAAACCCGAAACCGTCGCGACGATGACACAGGCGCAGGTGCCCTCGGGCGTGCTCGAGGACGAGGACATCAAGGGGCTCGGCTGGGGGCTCGGCATGGCTGTCGTGGTCGACGGCGACGCCACCCCGACGTTCGACCGCACCGGCGACTACTGGTGGTCGGGCACTTACGGCACGACATTCTTCGTCAGTCCCTCGACCGGCCTGGTCGGTGTCGTGATGAGCCAGAATCAAACGGGCCCCTACAGCCCGAGGCCCTTCGCGGTCTATCTCGCGCAGGGACTTGCCTTCCTGGGGCTGTGATCGCTACTCGGCTTCGAGGCGGGCCCGGATCGCGGCCAGCCGCTCGCGGAGTTCAGCTTCCGAGATGACTCCGCGTGCCACCAGTGAGTGCGCCAGCGCCACAAGCTGGTTCTCCGGATACGGCAGATCGGCGTAGCGGGTCGACGACAGCGCATCCTCCTCGTCGCGGCGTTGCTTGAAGGTGAAGTTCAGCGTGCTGTCATCGGCGCAGGAACGATCGAGCGCGTCGCACAGCCCGTCGAGACTTGTCTTCCACGGCGGCAACGGATTCTCCACGCCGTACTTGGCCGCCATCACCGGCCAGGCCTGATTACGCTCGGCGATCTGCTGGAGGACCTCGACGGTGACCGACTCGACATCCGACGGTTCCACGGCACTCACGGTGGGTCGGCTCACTTCACGATCGGCCGGATGGCCGGAATCGATGCGGTGATTGCGTTAGTCGTCACACCCGGCCTGGGGAGCGCGACACCGATCAGTGAGTCACGGGTGATGATCTCGGTCAGCTGCTCCTCGCTCCAGCCCTCGGTGCCCTCGGGACGCATCGGCATGACCATGTACCGGTGCTTCTGATTGGAGTCGGCCACCCGCACCTCCACGTCCTCGGGCAGCTGCAGGCCGAATTCGGCCAGCACCGGCCGCGGCCAACGGACAATCCGGCGCCGGTAGTTCGGGGTGCGGTACCACTCCGGGGAGTTACCCAGGATCGGTCGCGGGTAGCACGAGCACAGCGCACAGACAATCACGTTGTGCACCTCGGGGGTGTTCTCCAGGACCTTGAACGCATAGAAGTCACTCGGGGTGCCGAAGCCGGTCGGGTCCAGCCAGTCGACCCCGACCTCCTTGCTGGCCGTGAGCGCGTCGGTCAGCACGAGCTTTGTGAATTCGGGGTCCAGCCACGCTTTGGCGACCAGCCGGGCGGCGGGCGTCGGCCCGATCTGCTCGCCGTACTCGGTCATCAGGCGATGCTGCTCCGCAGTGAACAGACCCTTCTCGATGCACAGTTCGCGCAGCGCGATCTCGAGAACCTCGAAGTCGGTGATCTCATCGACCATCGGCTTGACGGTGTTCGCGTGATCGTGATCGTGGTCATGACCGTGATCGGACATGGTGTTCCTCTCGGGTCAGCCGGCGGTCTGAAGCCAGCGTTCGGGAATCTCGGTCTGCAGGGTGTCACCGTCGGGCCCGTGGTAGTCGTCCCACAGCGCGGATTGTTTGAAGCGCACGATGTAGAACCACTCGGGCGTGACGTCCTCCCGGCCCCAGGCCTCGTCCTCGGGTGCCGGACTCTCGTAGGCCACTTCGGCGATCACACCCTGGGCGCCGCGCACGTATTCGGGTGTGCGGGTGTAGTACATCGCGGGCATCTCACGGACTTTGACCTTGTCGCCGACCTTGAATGCGGCCTTGTCGGCCTGCCCCGCGTACATCGCGGGGTCGCCCTTGCCCAGCGCTTCGATGTGGACGCCGTTGCGTTCGACCTTCGAGCCGTCACCCTCGAACTTGGGCTCCGCCTCGGGTAGGCGGCCCTTGAGACCGCCGGCATAGCGGGCCTGCACCTCGGCGAGGCGGTCGCTCAGCTCCGCCCAGGTGATGTACTGCTTCTCCAGCAGTGTCTTGCCGACCGCCCACAGCCAGCGCGCGTAATACGGCAGGCCCAGGTACATCGACAGACCCAGGTCGACGTCGGCCGCCTTGCGCCGCTCCTCCGAGACCCAGATGCCCGTCCACCCGAGGACCTCGCACAGGACGTAGGTCATCAACTCCCACTGCTCTTCCTCCTTGTCGAGGAAGGGCTCGGACACGTTGAACTGGCCGCCCTGATCCTGGCTGCACTTCTGGTAGGCCCAGTAGTGCGCGGGGGTCATCACATTCGGCATCGGCCACTCGGGAACCTCGGGGTAGGTGACCTTCAGGCGCGAAACCAATGCCAGCTGTCTCTCCCGCTCCGCGGCACTACCCATGAACTTCCCCTCTGCTGTGAATGCTTCCCTGACAGGCGATGCTATGCGGGTGTGCTGGGGTCTGGGTTTGAATCGGAATCGCCGCCTCACTACCCGAACCGGGGCGGCCTGACGAGGACACCGCCCAGCCGGTGGGGCGGGCGGGGCTCGAACCCGCGACCAACGGATTATGAGTCCGCGGCTCTA
>JBAXCK010000054.1:0-18791 GCA_037141465.1 Mycobacteriaceae bacterium
AGCCGCCGCTCTTGCGGCGGAACTCCCGACGGTTGGCGACGGGTCCGTGCGCGTGGACCTGCTTACCGCCGCCCTCGGCACGGCCGGCAGCACTAGCGGACTTGGCCTTCTTGCGCTCGAGCGCCTCGCGGAACTTGCGCTTGGTGTTCTCGTTGGGGTCGGGCGAAGTGTCATCGGCCATGTCCCCGAGGGTAACGACAAAGCGGGCGCCGGCCGAAGCCGACGCCCGCTTTTGCAGTCTGAAGGAGCTACCCGGTCGAGCCCTCACCCGGGCTGCCGTCAGCACCCGGCTGGCCGAAGAGGCCGCCGCTGCCGCCCGCACCGCCCGTGCCGGGCGTCTTGGTGGTGACACTGAACTTGGCGTTGCCGCCGTTGCCACCGGGACCGCCGTTGGCGAACAGGCCGCCGACCCCGCCGACGCCGCCGTTGCCGCCGGTCGCCGTGTACGGATTCCCGGCGTTGGCGGCACTGGACTTTCCGGCAAAACCGCCATAGCCACCGCCACCACCGAGGCCGAAGATGCCGCCGGAGCCGCCGACGCCGCCGTCGCCGCCGCGCACGCCGCCGGCAGTCTGGTCTCCGGCCGGAGCAGCTGTTGAACCAGAGTCTTGGTAGACGCCGATGCCGCCGCTTCCGCCGAACACACCGGGAACAGTTAAGCCGGCGCTGTTGCCGGCGTTCGCCCCGTTACCGCCGGTGGCTTGACCCTGCGTGCTGTAGGTGTAGGCGTCACCGCCCCAGCCGCCGAGGCCGCCCAAGCCGACCAAGAATGCGTTGCCTCCGCGCGCGCCATAGCCACCAAAGCTGATGCCTCCGGCCGAAGCGGTGTTTCCGCGGCCCGATATCGCCGAACCGCCATCACCGCCCCAACCTGCATGCCCGGTGGTCGAATCGCCGCCCTGGCCGCCGTCGCCACCGATGGCTGTCCCGAGCCAAGACTCGACGCCTCGGCCGTAAATCACATTGTCGTACGGGAACCCTCCGCCTTGACCGCCGTCGCCGCCGCGCCCCCATAGCAGACCACCACGGCCGCCTTCACCGCCATTACCGCCGTATGCAGTGCTGCCAGCCGAGAATGCGCTACCGCCCCAGCCGCCGTAGCCGCCGTTACCAAAGAGACCTGTCGTACCGCCGAGGCCGCCGTAACCCCCGAAGGCAGGGCCGGCATCAGCCTCGACACGGGTGATGTTGCCCTTGCTGTCGACCGTAATGCCGGCCCATCCCACGCCGCCGTCACCGCCCGCACCGCCGTTGCCCCACAGCCAGCCGCCGCGGCCGCCCCCGCCGCCGTTGCCGCCGCCGGCGCCGGTGTCACCGCCGGCAGTGAACGAGTTGAAGTCGTCGCCGCCGGCACCGCCGATGCCGCCGTTGCCGATCAGGCCGGCGTTGCCGCCGTTGCCACCGTTGCTCGCGAAGAAGGTCCGCAGGCCCTTGGCGTCGTACTCGCCGTTGGTGCCGGCGCCGCCGTTACCGCCGTTGCCGAAGAAGAGGCCGCCGTTGCCACCGTTGCCACCGGCGTCACCGTTGCCACCGTTGCCGAACAGCCCCGCGTTACCGCCGTTGCCGTAGTAGCCGTCACCGCCGTTGCCGAACAGCAGTCCCGCGCGGCCGCCGTTGCATCCGCTGGTGCACTGGGCGTCGTCGCTGAAGGAGTAGCTGTAGCCGTCGCCGATCAGCAGGCCGGCGTCGGGGCGCTCCGCGGTGCCGTTGCTGATGAAGAAGCCGATGAACTGACCGATCAGGCCCTGGTCCGCGGTGAGCGCGATGTCCTGGCTGGTGACCACGCGGGGTTGCACCGATGCGTTGGTCGACGACGCGCCCATCAGCGGGTTGATCAGCGCGAGGCCGGTGCTCGCGATCACGACGCCGGTGCCGATCAGCGGCGCGACGCGCAGCGAGGTCCAGCGGACGTTGGAGCTACTGGAAGACATGGGGTTTCCCTTCGGAGCGGACGGGGACTGACACTGAGTAAAAACTTATCACCGTCTCAGGTAATTGCAAGCTGAGCCGCACATGGCCGACACTAGCACCGGACCGGTCAGTCAGCAAACTTTTCCCTGCCCTCCGATAGACCCTTCATCTGGCGATACCGGTGTAACTCGGACGGCCGCCGCAAATGACAAGAAAGCGGGCGCCGACCGAAGTCGACGCCCGCCCTCTTGTACTGCAGTTGTACTGCGGTGTAACCGGGTACTAGCCGGTCGAACCGGCCGAGCCCGAGGCACCGGCGCTGCCGAACAGCAGGCCGCCTGCGCCACCGGCACCGCCAGCGCCGCCCTTCTTGGTGGCACCCTTGGTGGCGTTGCCACCGTTACCACCGACGCCACCGACGCCAGCCAGCGCGCCGCCGGCACCACCGGCACCACCGGCGCCACCGATCGCCGCACCAACGTTGGTCGGGAGACCGAAGTTGAGCGTGGCGGTCGAACCGTCACCGATCGAACCACCCTTGCCACCGGAGCCACCGGCGCCCAGGAAGCCCACGATGGGTCCGCCCGCACCAGCGCCACCGGCGCCGCCGGTCGCAGTTCCACCCGGATTCGCAACGACCGATGCGCCGCCACCGAGACCACCGTTGGTCCCGGTCAGCGTGTTATCCGCGGCGATACCCAGAAGAGTCGCGCCGCCACCGGCACCACCGGCACCGCCGGTCGCTGACCGACCCTGCCCGGTGATAGCGAAGCCGCCAAGACCACCCGGGAGACCCGCGCCGTACAGCAGCACGCTGCCGCCCGCACCGCCGACGCCGCCCGTCGCAGTCCCGCCGCCCGACTGCGCAGTACCGGCGTTACCGCCGAGGCCGCCATAGCCGAAGGTCGAGCCGCCACCGGCACCACCGGCACCACTCGTAGCGCTGCCGCTCACATAGGGCTGCCCACCGGCAGCCGCGATAGCAGCCGCCAAGACGCTGCCAGCCGTGGCCGCGCCGCCGGCACCGCCGCCGCCGCCGTTGCCCCACAGGAGGCCACCGCGGCCACCGGCACCAGCTGCGCCGCCCGTGGCGTCGCCGCCCGTGCTGCCATTGCTGATCGAGGTCGCAGCACCGCCGGCACCGCCAGCGCCCGCATTTCCGAGCAGCCAGGTTCCGCCGCCGAGACCACCGGCGCCGCCCTTGGCACCGATAGCGTTGACCTGCGAAACAGCCTTACCGCCGGCGCCACCGACGCCGCCGTCGCCCCAGACGAAGCCACCGCGGCCGCCAGCGCCGCCAGCGGCACCTGCGGAAGCAGCGGTCTGGCCGGCGCCGCCGAGATCGGAGCCGCCGGCGCCACCGGCGCCACCGTTGCCCATCAAGCCGGCGCTGCCGCCAGCGCCACCAGCGGTGGCAGCTGTCTTCAGAACACCACCGGTGTACACGGCATCGAGGCCGGCACCGCCGTTACCGCCGTTGCCGAACACGTTGAAGGTGATACCGAAGATGCTGAACGGACCGGCATTGCCGCCGTTACCACCATTGACGCCGTTGCCACCGTTGCCGAGCAGCAGGCCGCCGTTGCCGCCGTTGCACGCCTTCTGGTAGCAGGCGCCGTCCGGCAAGTCGGTGTCAAGCGCAGAGGGCGAGTAACCGTTACCGATCAGAATGCCGGCATTAGGGGAGGTGGTCGACGTTCCGTTGCCGACGAAGATGCCAATGAACTGGCCGATGATGCCGCCGTCATTGGCGGTCAGAGCGACCTCGTCGTGAACCTGCACGATCGGGGCCGGCGCGAGCGCCGCCTGGAAGAGCGACTGAGCCGGCATCACGGCGAGCGCACCCGCTGCGGCGACGGCCAGACCCGAGGTCATCAGAGGTGCGACCCGCAGTGGGCTCTTACCTCGACTTGGGGTAGTGGACATTGTGTGGAGCCTCCCTTTCAGGGACGTACGTGGTGAACTGACCAGCAAAACTTAACACGCTCTCAGGTCAACACAACCGAGGACTGTCGATCTTGGCCATTTTTTCTTGCATACGGAAGTAGTATCCGATAGCTACACCACCCGTGCACGGTGCCAGGGGTGACCCGTTCCCGTGCCGGCGCCTAAACCGTTACCGCAGCTAGAATATGGATTCAGGCGCGCCCGGGCCCGGATTACGCTACCGGCGGAAAGTTCCTTCAGGCTTCACTGGCGTCGCCGGAATTCGCCGAAGATTTTCTGAAGATAGGGACCAAAGTCCTCCGCGGCAGGCGCCGCGCCAGCGACGGTGACACACCGGTCACCTGGTGCCCGGCGGCATCCCGTAAAGGTGGCGGATTCCCAGGCGCATCAGCACCCGGCGGTCGATGACCATCGCGCGGCGGTAATCGTCCCAGTCGGGGTGTTCACCCGCGACCTTTTTGTAAAGTTCCACCAGGTCATCGACGGTGTGATCATCCGCGGCGCCGGCCGGCGCACTGAGTTCGGCATCGCCCTCGGCCACCGCGTAGGACCAACCGTCGTCGGAGCTGACCAGCAGCGACGCCCTCGGGTCGCGCCGCAGGTTGCGTGTTTTAGCGCGCGCCTCGGTGATCGAGATCTCGACGGTCAGCGTGCGCGGATCGAAGTGATACGTGACGTTGGAAAGTTGCGGGCGGCCGTCGCGCTTGATGGTGGCCAGCACGCCCAGGGAGTTGTCGGCGATCAGCGCCAGCAGCTTGTCGTCGAACACGTCCCGGCTCATCGTGCGAGCCTACTGCCGCACCGACTGTAGGTTGGCGCTCGTGACCCTCACCGGCGTCTCGGAGACGGCACTGATGACGCTCAACGGCCGCGCGCACCAGGCGTCGCTGCCGGAGGCGATCCTGCACGATCCGATGGCGATCACGCTGCGCGACGCGATCGGGGCAGACTCCGGGGTCGACTACGACAAGTTCGGCCGGCGTGGTCAGGAGATGGCGCTTCGATCGCTGGCGGCCGACGCGTGCACGCGCGAGTATCTGCGCACCCATCCGCGGGCCACCGTCGTCGCGCTCGCCGAGGGTTTCCAGACCAGCTTCTGGCGTCTCGACGAGGCGTTGCCCGATGCCCAATTCCGTTGGCTCTCAGTGGATCTGGCTCCGGTGATCGCACTTCGCGAGCGGCTGCTGCCGCCATCACCGCGCATCACCAACCTTGCGCAGTCAGCACTGGACTACAGCTGGATGGATCACGTCGACGCGACCGAGGGCGTGTTCATCACCGCCGAGGGTCTGCTGATGTATCTGCAGCCGAGCGAGGCAATGGATCTCATCACCCAGTGCGCCAAACGGTTCAGCGGCGGGCAGATGTTCTTCGACCTGCCGCCGACGATCATCAAGAAGGTGGCCCCGAAAGGAATACGCGCCTCGAAGGTGTACCGGGTGCCGCCGATGCCGTTCAGTCTGTCAATCAACCAGCTGCGCGCACTGGTGGGCACCACGGCGGGACTCACAGCGGTGCACGACGTCCCGATGCCGCGCGGGCGCGGCTTCTTCTTCTCCACGGTCTTCCCCGCGTTCTGGCGCTTCGGTCCGATGAAGCCGTTCCGCGGGGTGTACGCGCTGCTGGAGTTCTAGCCGAACTCGGCATCGAGGTAGCGACGCGCGTCCTTGCGGTCCAGGCCCAGCTTCCGGGTGACGTCGGCGTAGGCACGTGCGGCCTTGGCCATCTTCACGTCGGCCGGATCCGAGCGCGCGACGAACGTGCCGAGTCGTCGTCGCGTCACCACGATGCCCGCGGTCTCGAGTTCGCGGTAGGCGCGCGCGACGGTGTTGGGCGCGAGATCCAGTGCGGCGGCCAACTCGCGCACCGTCGGCAACCGGGTGCCCGGTGTGAGCCGGCCGTCGCGCACCGCGTCGATCACGCCGAGGCGCAACTGGTCATACAGCGCCGCGCCGGAGTGGGCGTCGAGACGCAGCCACCGGAGGTCTGCCGCGGCGTCTGACACGGGATTCAGTATCGCCGAGTGCGGCTATCTTGGCGTGATGCGTATCGCGGTGCTCAGCGGGGCCGGGATCTCCGCCGAGAGCGGGGTGCCGACGTTCCGCGACGACGAGACCGGGCTGTGGGCGCAATACGACCCCTACGAGATCTCCAGCACCGACGGCTGGGCGCGCCACCCCGAGCGGGTGTGGGCCTGGTATCTGTGGCGCCACCATCTGGTCAAGGAGGTACAGCCCAATCCGGGCCACCGAGCCGTCGCCGACTGGCAGGACTATGCCGAGGTCACCGTGATCACCCAGAACGTCGACGATCTGCACGAGCGCGCCGGCAGTAAGACCGTGCACCATCTGCACGGCAGCCTGGCGGAGTTCTGGTGTGACACCTGCGGGTCGCGCTATCACGGGCCGCTGCCGGACATGGGCGAGCCGGTGCTGGAGGTGGCACCCCCGTCGTGCGAGTGCGGGGGGCGGATCCGGCCGGGCATCGTGTGGTTCGGCGAGCAGTTGCCCGACGAGCCGTGGCAGGCCGCCGTCGAGGCGGTGTCGAACTCGGAGTTGGTGGTGGTGGTCGGCACCTCCGGTGTGGTCTACCCGGCGGCGGGGCTGCCGGAGGTGGCGCTGGCCCGCGGGGCGGCCGTCATCGAGGTGAACCCGGACCCGACGCCGCTGTCGTCCTCGGCGACTGCGTATCTCCAGGAGCCGGCCGGTACGGCGCTGCCGACGCTGTTGGCGCGGCTGCCGGACCTGCTGGGGAGCTAGGGGCTGTTAGTGCCCGGATAATGCACTCGTTTCAAGTGTATAATCCAGTGCATGAGTAAGCGTGTCAGCCTGATATTGAAAGACTCCGACGAGGTCGTGATTGCCCCCTACCTCGACACGGACTCCACCGCTTTTCAGGCGCTTCGCCAGTGGGCCAGCAACCGCGGTGCAGGCGACATCACCTCGGAGGCAGGAGCGCTGCGTGCGCTGCTTCAGGCCGGAGCCGAAGCCCTCAGGGATGCAGTGCTGGAGACCGGTTACGCCGATCTCGCCACCGAATTCAACAGGCCCGAGGAGAACGCGGAACGACGATCGGCCAGAGACCGCTACGCTGCCCGCTCGTGAGTACCCAGGTTTGGCGGGGTCAGGTCTACAGCGTCGACCTCGGACATGGACCGAAGCCGTGGGTAGTCGTCAGTAACAACGCCCGGAATCGGAACCTGGACACCGTCCTCGCTGCGCGGATCACGACCACGAGTAAGAACGCGCATGTGCCGACTGTCGTTCCTCTGACTGCGGCCGACCCATTGGTTGGCTTCGTACTTGCCGACGACATCGTGCAGCTCTTCCACGACGAGCTATCAGACAGTCGCGGGGCGCTATCGACACCGACGATGGCCGGAGTCAGCAGGGCCCTGCGAGTCGCGCTGCCCTGATGTCGCTGCCTAGGCCTTCACCGCACGGCCGACGGCGACCTCCGACACCGGCAGCGGAACCCACGCCGGGAACGTCCACTGCCGCCGGGCCGCGGACACCGTGAAGCCCGCGGCGGTGATGGTGGCCTCGGTGTCGCGGTGGGTGTGGCAGTTGCCGGCGATGCGCGGCCACAGCGTCACGTCGGCCAGTTTCTGCAATCCCCCGCGCCAGCCGGAGCTGGCGACGTGCTCGAAGTAGCGCAACTCTCCCCCGGGCTTGAGCACCGAATTGAGTTGCCACAGAACCGAATCGGGATGCTCGACCGAGCACAGCACCAGCGAGCAGACGACGGCGTCGAACGGCTCGCTCGTGGGCATGGCTTCGATGGTGGACTCGATGACACTGACCGGCACCGCAGCGCTGGCCGCGGCCTCGCGCGCCAGCGGTGCGAGCCGGGTCTCGGGTTCCAGCGCGACCACCTCGGTGACGGTGGCGGGGTAGAACTCGAAGTTGGTGCCGGTGCCGGCACCCACCTCCAGCACCCGGCCGGTCAGGCCCTCGAGGTTCTCGGCGCGAAGCTTCTTGAGCAGCGGGGTCTCGTGGTCGGACATCATGGTCCACATCCGCGCGAAGAACGGGTGATCGAGGGTCTGTGAGCTCACCGCTTCACTGTACAGCCGGTAGCGGATTGCATCCCGATTCGGTACCATCTGGAGATGAGTAGGCAAATAGCGGTGCGCCTTCCCGAGGAATCGGTGGCGTTCATCGACGAGCAAGTTCAAGCCGGAAACGCTGCCAGCCGCGCCGACTTCGTCCAGCGGGCTCTGGAGAGAGAACGTCGGCGCCTGCTTGCGGCCCGTGACGCCGAATTGCTGGCAGCACAGCAAGCTGACAATGACGGGCTCGATGACTTGGCGGCCTATGCAGCCGAGCTTGACACTGGCTTGCAATGAGGCCTATTCACATCGCTTCGCTGGACAAGGGCCGTCCGGTCCTAGTCCTTACGCGGGAACTGGTTCGGCCTCACCTCAGCCGCGTCACGGTCGCACCAATCATCTCGACAGTCCGTGGCCTGTCCACGGAACTACCGGTCGGCCACCGCAACGGTCTGGACTACGACTCAGTGGTGAGCCTGGACAACATCGTCACCATTCCGGTGACGGCCCTCGGCCGCCAGATCGGTTTCTTGCTGCCCGACCAGGAAGCTGATTTGAGCATCGCGATCCGCAACGCGTTCGATCTCGACTGACAGCGGCCCCTCGCGCAGCCCGAACCGCTCGTGCAGACGCACCAGCGGCCGCGGCGCCCACCAGTTGCGCTTCCCCATCACCCGCATGAACGCCGGCAGCAGCGCCATCCGCACCAGGGTGGCGTCCACCAGGACCGCCAGCGTGAGGCCGAGGCCGAAGATCCGCATGAACGACACCTGCGCGGCGATCAGCGCCGCGAACGCGATCGACATGATCAGCGCGGCCGCCGTCACCACCCGACCGGTGCGGGCCAGACCGAGCGCGACGCTCTCGTCGCTGTCCTCGCGGGTCTGCCGCGACTCCAGCCAGTACTCGCGGATCCGGGCGAGCAGGAACACCTCGTAGTCCATCGACAGGCCGAACGCCACGCAGAACATCAGCACCGGCACGTTGGCCTCCAGTGTGCCGGTGGGCGTGGTGCCCAGCGCGCTGAAGTGGCCCTCCTGGAAGATCCACACCAGCGCACCGAACGCCGCCGACAGCGACAGCACGTTGAGCACCAACGCCTTCAGCGGGAGCACCAGCGAGCCGGTCAGCAGGAACAGCAGCACGAACGTGATGACCGCGATCAGTCCGAGCACCCACGGCAGCCGGGTGGTGATCGCGCTGACGACGTCGCGGGTGACCTGCGCGCCGCCGGCGATCATCACCTGCCGCCCGCCGGGTTCGGCGACGGCGTGCAGACGTTGCAACTGAACCGTGGACGCGTCGCTGAACAGCTCGGCACTGCTGCGCAGCGACAGCAGCGCACTGCCGTCGGAGATACCGGTGGGCGCCGACGGCGGACCAACCTTCACGCCCGCGGCGAACGTGCCACCGGGCGCGGAGACCGACGAGACGTCGGGCACCCGGGAGAGATCGGCGGCGTAGCGGTCGAGTTCCTCGGGTGTGACGCCGGTGGCGTCGGGAACGACGACGCTCATGCCGGTCAGCAGATTGTTCGGGAAGTCGTTGCGCAGCATGTCGCCCACCTGATGGGCCGAGGCGCTCTTGGGCAGCACGCGGTCATCGGGGTTGCCGAACCGGATGTGCAGGAACGGCGCCCCCAGAAACAGCAGCAGCGCGACGATCACCGTGCCGATCGGTACGGCGCGGCCCATGACGAACTTCGTCGAGCGGTACCAGAACTGACGCTCGACGGGTGTGTGTGCGGGCTCGGCGCGGCCGAGGATCCGCCGGATCAGGCGGCGGATGTCATAGGAGTCCAGCCGGTCACCGAGGACGACGATGGCCGCCGGGGTGACGATGACGGCGGCGGCGGCGGCGAACGCCACGGTGGCGATGCCGGCGTAGGCGAACGACTTGAGAAAGTACATCGGGAAGATCACCAGCGCCGACAGTGACAGCGCGACGGTGACGGCGGAGAACAGCACCGTGCGCCCCGCGGTGGTCATGGTGCGCACCAGTGCGGTGCGCGTGTCGGCGCCGGCGGCGATCTCGTCGCGGTAGCGGCTGACGATCAGCAGTGTGTAGTCGATGGCCAGCGCCAGACCGAGTGCCGAGGTGATGTTCAGCGCGAAGATCGACACGTCGGTGAAGGCGGTGATCGCCCGCAGCACCGCCATCGCACCCAGGACGGCCATCAGTCCGACCACCAGTGGCAGCGCCGCGGCGATCAGGCCGCCGAACACCCACACCAGAACAAGAAAGCTCAGCGGGATCGCGATGGCCTCCATGCGCAGCAGGTCCTTCTTGGTCTGCGCGTTGATCTGGTGGTAGATCATCGCCGTGCCGCCGGCGCGGATGGTGAGACCGTCGCGGTCCACGGCGAGCCGCTCGGCCAGTGGCGCCGCGTACTCCTGGGCCCTGTCCTCACCGCCGGCCATGGTGGCCACGATCAGTGCCGACCGGCCGTCGGTGGAGAGCAGTTCGGTGGCCGCCGCCGCTGGTGCGGTCCACGGCGAGCTGACGCTGAGCACGTTGGGTGAGGCGTCCAGCGCGGCGACGATGTCGGTCCCGACGGCATGCGCCCGCTCACTGGTCGCCGAACCGCCCGGGTCGGTGACGGTGATCAGCAGCTGCTGGTCGCTCTGGCCGAACTTCTCGCTGAGCATCCGGGCGGCCTGAGAGGACTGCGATCCCGGGTCCTGGAAGCCGCCGGAGGACAGGTGGCTGATGATCGACGCGCCGAAGACCCCGGTGGCCACCATGAGGGCCGCCGCCAGGCCCAAAATCAGCCTGGGTGAGCGAAGGGCCAGGCCCGCGATTCGGTGCAGCACACGCCCATCCTTCCCCAATTCCAGCAAACTGCCAGGCCAGCGATCCTCTGGAGGGTGATTCGGGGCCGGTCGACCGGCGGACGGGTGCGTCACGGGGCGGTCAGATTGCCACCATATTCCGAATCGTGACTCAAAGAACCCTTAAAAGTGACTCATAGAGTCATGAACATGTGGATCGACGACACGAGCGCAGACGTCATCAAGGTTGACTTCGAGGCGCTGTATCACGGAGACGTTCTGGTGGAGGGTGACACCTCCGAGCAGTTCGTCGACGTCGCCTGACACCAGGCGTTTTGCGGCATCAGCCGCCCCCGAGTCTTTTCCCGTGCCCGCCTGTTCTCAGGCGGGCACTTTCGTATCTGAGGTGACCATGCCGGCCAGGCGCCCGGTGATGATCTCCTCGGCCTCGCGGACCATCCGGTGAACCAGTTCCCCGCAGGTCGGGATGTCGTGGATCAGGCCCATCACGGTGCCCACACTCCAGATGCCGGCCTCGAGGTCGCCGTCGTCGAACACACGGCGACCGCGGGTGCCGGCCACCAGATCCTTGACCTGATCGAACTGACCGCCCTTGTCGAGGATCTCGACCACCTCGCGCGAGACGGTGTTGGACGCCACCCGGGCGGTGTTGCGCAGCGGGCGGAAGATCAGCTCGGTGTCCAGTTCGGTGCCGTCGACGATGGCCTGCTTGACGTTCTCGTGGATGCAGGACTCGACGGTGCACATGAACCGGGTGCCCATGTTGACCCCGTCGGCGCCCAGTGCGAGTGCGGCGACCAGACCGCGGGCGTCGCCGAAGCCGCCGGAGGCGATCATCGGGATCTCGATCTCCTTGGCCGCGGCGGGGATCAGCACCAGACCGGGGATGTCGTCCTCGCCGGGGTGACCGGCGCACTCGAAGCCGTCGATGCTGATTCCGTCGACGCCGAGGCTCTGCGCCTTGACCGCGTGGCGCACCGAGGTGCACTTGTGCAGCACCTTGATGCCGTTGTCGTGGAACATCGGCAGGTGCGGTGCGGGGTTGGAGCCGGCCGTCTCGACGATCTTGATGTCGTGGTCGACGATCACCTGGCGGTACTCGTCATACGGCGGCGGGTTGATCGCCGGCAGGATCGTGAGGTTCACCCCGAACGGCTTGTCGGTCAGCTCGCGCGTCTTGTCGATCTCACGCGACAGGTCGGCCGGCGTCGGCTGGGTGAGCGCAGTGAGGAAACCGAGCGCGCCGGCGTTGGCGACAGCCGCGACGAGTTCCGCGCGGCCCACCCACTGCATACCGCCCTGAGCGATCGGATGCTCGACGCCAAAGGTCTCGGTGAACTTGGTCTTCAGTGCCATGGTGTCTCCTGGGGTCAGCGGGGTGCCATGCGGATGGCGCCGTCGAGGCGGATCACCTCGCCGTTGAGCATCGGATTCTCCACGATGTGCACGGCCAGTGCGCCGTACTCGCTGGGATCGCCCAGCCGCGACGGGTGCGGCACCTGCGCGCCCAGGGAGGCCTTGGCCGGTTCCGGCAGGCCCGCCAGCAGCGGGGTGTCGAACAGGCCGGGCGCGATGGTCATCACACGGATCTGCTTGTCGGCCAGGTCGCGGGCGATCGGCAGCGTCATGCCGACGACGCCGCCCTTGGACGCCGAGTAGGCGGCCTGACCGATCTGACCGTCGAACGCCGCGACTGACGCGGTGTTGATGATCACGCCGCGCTCGCCGCCGATCGGCTCGGTCTTGTGGATGCGCTCCGCGCCCAGGCGCAGCACGTTGAACGTGCCGACCAGGTTGATGTTGACGATGCGGGCGAACTTCTCCAGCGGGTAGACGCCGTGCTTGCTCAGCACGCGGATGGCGTCGCCGGTGCCGGCGCAGTTGACCACGATGCGCACCGGTCCGAGTTCCTCGGCGGTGTCGAAGGCCTTCGTGACGGCGGCTTCGTCGCACACGTCGCCGGGCGCGAAGCGGACGCGGTCACCCCCCAGCTCGGAATTCAGGGTCTCGGCGACGTCAGCGCCCTTGGAGGTCGGCAGGTCGAGGATGACCACCTTGGCGCCCTCGTCGAGCAGGGCCTTGGTGGTGGCCAGGCCCAGGCCCGAGGCTCCACCGGTGACGACGGCGACGGCGTCCTTGATCTCCACTGACAGTCCTTTCGTTGACCGACCGGTTGGTTGGGCACTATACCCAGTCGCGCAGGACCGCCTCGGTGTCCTGCCCGGGGACGCGGGGCGGGGTGGGCGTGCCGGGCTGGGTGCGGGAGAAGCGCGGGGCCGGCATCGGGAACACCGAGTCGCCCACTTTGTAGAAGCTGTTGCGCTCGACGTTGTGCGGTTCGGTCTCGATCTCGGCGAACGACAGGATCGGGGTGACGCAGGCGTCGCTGTCTTTGAACAGCTTGGCCCAGTGGTCGCGGTCGTGCTTGACGAAGGTGTCGGCGAGGATCGCCTTCAACTCCGGGAACCGGGTGATGTCGTTCTGGGCGGGCAGCGTCGCCGGGTCCAGGCCCAACTTCTCGATGAGTTCGGCGTAGAACTGCGGCTCGATCGAACCGACCGCGACGTGGCGACCGTCGGCGCACTCGTAGACGTTGTACCAGGGCGCACCGGTGTCGAGCATGTTGGTGCCGCGCACGTCGCTCCACATTCCGGTGTGGCGGAACGCGAACATCATCTGCGCCAGCACCGCCGAACCGTCGACCATCGCGGCGTCGATCACCTGACCCCTACCGGAGTGGCTGCGCTCATAGAGCGCGGCGAGGATTCCGACGAGGAGGAACATCGAACCGCCGCCGAAGTCACCGACGAGGTTCAGCGGCGGGACGGGCGCCTCGTTGACGCGACCGATCGCGTGCAGCACACCGTTGAGCGAGATGTAGTTCATGTCGTGGCCGGACTGCTGGCTGCGCGGGCCGGTCTGACCCCAACCGGTCATCCGCGCGTAGACCAGACCCTCGTTGAGCTTCGCGCAATCCTCCGGACCCAGGCCGAGGCGTTCGGTGACGCCGGGCCGGAAGCCCTCGATGAGGACGTCGGCCTTGGAGATCAGGGTGCGCACCAGATCGCGGCCCTCCTCGCTCTTGAGGTCGGCGGTGACCGAACGGCGGTTGCGCAGCAGGAAGTCCTCCGACATCCGGGTGGGCTGCCCGGGCCGCGACGACGGGCGCTCGACGCGCACGACGTCGGCTCCGAGATCACCGAGGATCATCGAGGCGTGCGGGCCGGGGCCGATCCCGGCGAGTTCGACGACCCGAAGGCCCTTCAGAGGTCCAGACATGAGAATGTTTCTACCGTGCCTCCCTACACCGGCGTCAACGACCTCCTCGTCAGTCTCGACGGCAACGTCCTGTCGATCACGTTCAACCGGCCCGACAGCCTGAACTCGTTGACCGCCGAGATGGTGGAGACGCTGTGCTCGGTGCTCGAGCGGGCCGGCGATGACCCGGCGGTGAAGGTGGTGCGTCTGGGCGGGGCGGGGCGCGGGTTCTGCGCCGGGGCCGGCATCAGCGCCGAGGATCAGGATCTGGCGCGCGGGTCGGCGGCGGACATCGACCCGCTGCTGGCCGCGGTCAACATCGCGGTGCGAAAGATCGCGGACCTGCCCAAGCCGGTGGTGGCCGTCGTGCAGGGGCCGACGGCCGGCGTCGGTGTGTCACTCGCGCTGGCCTGCGACATCGTGCTGGCCTCGGAGGCGGCGTTCTTCCTTTTGGCGTTCACCAAGATCGGGCTGATGCCCGACGGCGGCGCGTCCGCTCTGGTCGCCGCGGCCATCGGGCGCACCCGCGCCATGAAGATGGCGCTGCTGGCCGAGCGGCTGCCGGCCAACGAGGCGTTCGACTACGGCCTGGTGTCCTCGGTGCATCCGGCCGAGGGACTCGAAGCTGAAGCCGCCGCGGTGATCGAGAAGCTGGCCTGCGGTCCGGCGCTGGCGCTGCAGCGGACCAAGCACGCGATCAACGCCACAACGCTGACCGAGCTGGACGACGCGCTGGTTCGCGAGACGCAGGGCCAGTTGAAGCTGCTGCGCACCAAGGACTTCGCCGAGGGGACGCGGGCGTTCCAGGAGCGGCGTTCGGCGGTCTTCACCGGGGAGTGAGCCCACACCCGGTTCTGCATGAACGCCTGGCGGCGGTCGACCCGCGGTCGTATGCCCGCAGCCGCAATCACCTCAACGGCGACGTCACCCGGCTGTCACCGTTCATCTCGCGCGGGGCGCTGAGCACGCGGGCGGTCTTCGAGCACCTGGCCGCACAGCCCTACGGCTGGGACGCCTGCGAGAAACTCATCCAGGAACTGTCCTGGCGGGATTACTTCCAGCGCGTCTGGCAGGCCAAGGGCGCCCTGATCGACACCGACCTCAAACGTCCGCAGAGCGGTGTGCGCCACCGGGAACTGCCGAGCGCACTGCCGCAGGCAGCCACCGGTGTCGACGCCATCGACGCCGGCATCACCGAACTGATGACCACCGGGTATCTGCACAACCACCTGCGCATGTACACCGCGTCGGTCGCCTGCAACATCGGCGGCGCGCACTGGCGGGAACCGGCGCAGTGGATGTATTACCACCTGCACGACGGCGACTGGGCCTCCAACGCGCTGAGTTGGCAGTGGGTGGCCGGCGCGTTCTCCGCCAAGAAGTACTACGCCAACCAGGAGAACATCAACCGCTACACCGGATCCCGCCAGCGCGGCAGCTACCTAGACGCCGACTACGCCACGCTGGAATCCGCGCAGGTGCCACCGTCGCTGGAGGCGACGGAGCCGTTCGACGCCGTGACGCCACTACCGGTCACTACTCCCCCGGATCTGCGCGGCGCGCGAGTCTTCGTCTACAGCTACTACAACCTCGACGAGCAGTGGCACGCCGTCGACGACGGCGATCGGGTGCTGCTGCTGGAACCCGATGTCTTCGCCCGCTACCCGGTGTCGCAGTCATGCCTGGACTGGGCACTGGAGTTGGGCGCGTGCATCCCGGGTCTGCAGGTGATGGCCGGATCGTTCGACGATCTGGCGGGGCTGGCCGGCGATCGGGCGCTCAACTTCCGCGAGCATCCACTGAACGCGCACTGGCGCGGTGTGGCCGAACCGCGCGAATGGATGCTGCCGGATCTGGACGGGTACTTCCCGTCGTTCTTCGCGTACTGGAAGAAGGCCGGACCGCGACTGCGCGCGGCGTTCTAGAGCCCGAAGACAGCCGGCAGCGCCAGCACCATGATCAGCCCCCAGATCAGGTGGGTGAGGAACGGCGCCAGCACGCCGCCGGTGGCACGGCGCTCCAGCGCGCACACCGTGCCCAGGATCAGGGCGGCGAAGCCGAGCATGGGATTGCCGGACGCGGTGGTGGTCACCATGTAGAGCAGCGTGGAGACCACGACGGGATGGAACGACTCCAGTGCGGTGTAGAGCGCGCCGCGGAAGAACAGTTCCTCGGCGACGCCGTTGATCACCGCGATAAGCGCAATGACCCACAGGGGCCCGAACAAGGTGTACTGCAGCACATCCGAAATCCGTTCCGCCACAGGCGGAATACGCCGCACGACGAGACCCCCGAGCAGGAACGCCCCGCCGAGCAGCAGGCCCAGGGTGACGCCGGTGATCACCGGGCGCTGGTTGCGGCCGTGCCACTTGATTGAACCGAGGTGCAACGGCCCGGACAGGAACGCCCCGAGCGTCCAGGTGGCCGCCAGCGCGATCGTCAGCAGATAGAACAGCGGATCGCCGGGTTTGGTGCGCAACGAGAATCCGAGCAGCACCGCGCCCGCCACCAGCACGACGGTGACGACGATCTTGCGGCGGTGGATCACCGCCGGCCACTCCTGCTGCGGTGCGGCCAATCGGGTGGCCGCGGCGCGGATGTCGTCAAGCACGGTGGACGTCCATCAGATGTTCATAGACCGTCGCGTTGTTGCGGTTGGCGGTCACCTCCGCGTCACTGAGTTCCCGGCGTATCCGGCCCGGCACACCGGCCACCAGTGAACGCGGCGGGATCACCACACCCTGGGCGATCACCGCGCCGGCGGCCACCAGTGCGCCGGCTCCGACAATCGCGCCGTTGAGGATGATCGCGCCCATCCCGATCAGCGCGCCGTCCTCGACGGTGCAGCCGTGCAGGACCGCGTTGTGCCCGATGCTGACGCCGGCCCCCACCCGGACCGGGTACTCGGGATCGACGTGGATCACGACGCCGTCCTGGACGTTGGTGCCGGCGCCGATGTCGATGGGCTCGGCCTCGGCCCGCAGGGTCGCCGAGTACCAGACGCTGGCCCGGGCCCCCAGCCGCACCTGACCGATCACGCTGGCGTTCGGCGCCACCCAGGACTCGGGGTGCAGTTCCGGGGTGCGTCCACGCAGGCTGACGATCAGCGGTTCGGGCATCCGCACATGGTACGAAAGGGTGCACGAACTCGTCGTTTTGGGTAACGAAACTCCACGCGGCTACGATTCCATCTTCGTGAGCACTCTTAACAGGACCCTTCGGCCCAAAACCCTCGGCCTGGCCGCGGCCGCCGCCGCGATCGCCATCGCCGTACCCACCGCAGTCCAGGCGTACGCCGATCCGGTGCCCGCCCCGCCGCCGCCCTCACCGGCCGGCCCGGTGCCCACCTCGACCAAGGTCCCCGACCCGCAGGGACCGGGCTGTGACGCCTACAAGGCCCAGGTGCCCGCCGGTGCCGGCTCCATCGCGTCGATGGCGCTGCAGAGCGGCTCGCAGGCCATCGCGTCGAACCCGAACCTGAGCACCTTCAGCGCGGCCATCTCCGGCCAGCTCAACCCAGAGGTCAACATCGTCAGCGTCCTCGACGGCGGCCCGTACGTGGTCTTCGCGCCCACCAACGACGCCTTCGCCAAGCTCGACCCGGCGACGCTGGCCACCTTGAAGTCCGACCCGACGGTGCTGCTGCCGACGCTCTTCTATCACATGGTGCTGGGTTATCTCGGCCCCAATGACGTGCAGGGCACGATGCCGACGCAGGACGGCCGTCAGGTGGTCGTCACCGGCAAGGGCGGCGACATCAAGGTCAACGACAGCCGCGTGGTGTGCGCCTACGCCGCGCACGGCGCCTACATCTACATGATCGACACGGTGCTGACGCCGCCGACGGCGACCGCCGGGGCGGGCACTCCGATGGAGACCTCGCCGACGAGTGCGACGACGAGTGCCAGCGAGTCGGCCACCACGTCGGCCGCCGAGTCGGCGACCACATCGGCCGCGCCGAGCACCTCGGCTGCGCCGACGGAGGCTCCGTCGACCAGTGCGGCACCGGCCGCATCGGAGACCCCGGCGACGACCACCGCGAAGCCTGCCGCTTAGCGCGCCTTCCAGACCGGGGCGCGTTTCTGGGCGAAGGCCATCGGCCCTTCCCTGGCGTCCTCGGAGCCGAACACCACGCGCATCTCGCGGTTGGAGCGCTTCCACGCGTCGTGTTCCGGTGTGATCGCGCCGTCGTCGACGCCCAGGGCCACGCGCTTGCTGGCCTGCACGGCCAGCGGCGCGTTGACGGTGATGCGCTCGGCCAAAGCCAGCGCGGCGTCCACCGCTGGATTTCCCGGGCCGTCGGGCACGACCTGATTGATCAGGCCCCAGCGGGCGGCGTCGGCGGCGCTGATCGGGTCACCGGTGACGAGCAGTTGCATGGCGATCTTGCGGGGCAGCTGTTCGACGATGCGGAACAGCCCGCCGGCAGCGGCCACCAGACCGCGCTTGACCTCGGGCAGGCCGAACTGCGCGCTGGCCTGCGCCACGACGAGGTCGCTGGCCAGTGAGATCTCGGTGCCGCCGCCCAGTGCGGTGCCGTTGACCGCCGCGATGATCGGCTTGTCGATGAAGTGCTGAACGAATCCGGCGAACCCCCACTCGGGATGATCGGGGTGAAAGATGTTCTCGCCCCGCGAGATCGCCTTGAGATCCGCGCCGGCGCAGAACGACTTGTCACCCGAACCGGTGATCACCACCGCGCGGATCTCCGGATCGTCCTGCGCGGCTTGCAGTGCGTCGCCGACGCCGACGCTGACCGCGGTGTTGACCGCGTTGCGGGCCTCGGGCCGGTTGATGGTGATCAGCAGGGTGTTGCCCCGGCGCTCGGTGAG
>JBAXCK010000055.1:0-18693 GCA_037141465.1 Mycobacteriaceae bacterium
GGGTCTGATTCGACCCTTCGTCGCCGCTAACGCAGCGACTCAGTGTCGATCACGAACCGGTACCGCACGTCGCTGGCGATCACCCGCTCGTAGGCCTCGTTGACGTAATCCGGAGCGATCACCTCGATCTCCGAGGCGATGCCGTGCTCGGCGCAGAAGTCGAGCATCTCCTGAGTTTCGGCGATGCCGCCGATCACCGATCCGGCGATGCTGCGGCGCATACCGATGATCGAGAACGGCGGGACCACCAGCGGGTTCTCCGGGGCACCGAGTTCGACGAAGACGCCGTCGAGATCGACCATCTGCAGATAGCGGCCCAGGTCGAGATTGGCCGACACGGTGTTGAGGATGACGTCGAAGGAGTTCCGCAACTTCTTGAAGGTGTCGCGCTCACTGGTGGCGTAGTAACTCTTGGCGCCCAATCGCAGGCCGTCCTCCATCTTCTTCAGCGACTGTGACAGCACGGTCACCTCGGCGCCCATCGCCGCACCCAGCTTGACGGCCATATGGCCCAGCCCGCCGAGTCCGATCACACCGAGCCGGGTACCCGGGCCGACGTTCCAGTGCCGCATCGGTGAGTAGGTGGTGATGCCCGCGCACAGCAGCGGGGCGGCGGCATCCAGCGCCAGCGCCTCGGGAATGCGCAACACGTAGTTCTCGTCGACCACGATGCTTCCGCTGTACCCGCCCTGGGTGGCCTGCCCGTCACGGCCGACCCCGTTGTAGGTGCCGATATTGCCACCGCCGGTGCAGTACTGCTCAAGACCGGCTTTGCAGTTCTTGCACTCCCGGCAGGAATCGACGAAACATCCGACGCCGACCCGATCGCCGACCTTGTACTTGGTTACCGCCGAACCGATCTCAGTGACGACCCCGGCGATCTCATGGCCCGGTACCACCGGGTAGTTCGGCTGACCCCACTCGGCGCGGACGGTGTGGATGTCGGAGTGGCAGATGCCCGCGAAGTGGATGTCGAAGCGCACGTCATGCGGACCGACGTCGCGGCGCGTGATCGTGGTCCGGGTCAGCGGCTCGGTGGCGGATGTGGCGGCGTATGCGGAGACGGTGGTCATATCTTGAGATTAAGCGTCTCGCCCGATAGCGCCGTCACTGCCCCTTACGATGCGCCAATGGTCTTCTCGATGCCGTCGCTGCCGCGACCGCCATTGGGGTTACCCGACCCGCTTCGCCGGATCCGCATTCCCAAGGACCTCGAATCGGTCACCGACGTGGGCGAGGAGGAGGCACCGTCGGCCGGGGGCGTCGACGCGACCGCAGTCGAGTCCATCTGGACGTCGATCGTCGACTGGTATCGCAGCGGGGTGCACCCGGCGCTGCAGATCTGCGTGCGGCGCAACGGCGCGGTGATCCTCAACCGGGCCATCGGCCACGCGCGCGGCAACGGCCCGCACGACGGGCGCGACGTCGAACGCGTTCCAGTCAGCGTCGACACCCCGTTCTGTGTCTACTCGACGTCGAAGGCGATCACCGCGTTCGTCGTCCACAAACTCGTCGAGCGCGGACTGCTGCGCCTCGACGACCCCGTCGCCGACTACATTGCCGGCTACGAACGCAACCGCAAGCACCGCATCACCATCGGCCATGTCCTGGCGCACCGGGCGGCGGTGCCCAATCTGCCCAAGACCGCGCTGGACCTCGACAAGCTCGGCGACCGCGCCTACCTGACCGACATCCTCGTCAGCGCCTCGCCGTTTGCGAAAGCCGGCCGCTATCTGGCCTACCACGCCGTGTCGGGAGGCTTCATCCTCGGCGAGGTGGTGCACGCCGTCACCGGCAAGGACATCCGGACGGTGCTGGCCGAGGAGTTCCTCGACCCGGTCGGCGGATTCCGGTGGACCAACTACGGCGTGGCGCCGCCCGACGTCGACAAGGTGGCGGTGAACTACATCACCGGTCCGCCCACCGCGCCGCCGCTGTCGAATCTGCTCAGCCGCGCCCTGGGCGTCGGAGTGGACGATCTGGTCACCCTGACCAACGACCCGCGCTTTCTGACCGGCATCGTCCCGGCGGCCAACACCATCACCACCGCCTGGGAGCTGTCCCGGTTCTTCGAGATCATGCGCCGGGGCGGGGAACTCGACGGCGTGCGGGTGCTGGACGCCGAGACCATCCGGGCCGCCCTGCACGAACGCTCGCATCTGGAGATCGACCTGTCCCTGGTGTATCCGACCCGGTTCTCCTACGGCCTGATGCTCGGCGCGCAGGTCGTCAGCCTCTACGGACTCGACACCCAGCACGCCTTCGGTCACCTCGGCTTCACCAACATGCTGGCGTGGGCCGACCCGGAGCGTGCGATCTCGGTGGCGGTGCTCAACAGCGGCAAGCCGGTTGTCTACCCGGAGCTCTACCGGTTCCTGGCCACGATGCAGCACATCACCAGCACGATGCCCAAGGTCGACAAGTCGGAGCTGTGCTTCTAGGGAGCTAGTTGATCGGCGCGTTCAGCCAGCGCAGGTCGTCGATGATGCCGCGCGCCGCGACGATTCCCTGGCCGGTCTGCCACACCTCGTTGTTGACCACGAAGACGCGGTTGTCCCGGTTGGCCGACAGCTTCCGCCACGCCTGCCCGTTGAGGATGTCGGAAGCGCGGTCCCTGGCCTGCGCAGAGGAGAAGGACACGTACACGATGTCGCCGTCGGCGGCCGTGAAGTCCGAGGAGTCGCCGGGAATCTCGATGAAGGGCTTGTCGGAAAACCGTTGCGCCGCAGGCCGATCCACGCCGACCGCGCTCAGCACGCTGGCGGGGAAGTTGTCCGTACCCCACACCCGAACCGTCGAGTCGGTGAACTGGACGATCGACGCCTGGAAGTGGGTGGCGTCGTTGGCCTCTCCGGCCTGCCGCGCGGCGGCGGTGAAGCCGGCGAGCAGTTCGCCGGCGGCCGCGCCGCGGCCGGTCGCCGCACCCACCAGCCGCAGATTGTCCCCCCAGCGCGCCCCGGGTGCTGCTGTGAACACCGTCGGGGCGATCGCGGCCAGCGATGCGTAGTCATCTGCGTCATCTGCGGCATCTGCGGTGAGCGACTTCGCGCCGAGGATCAGGTCGGGCTTGGCCGCGGCGATCGCGGCCAGATCCGGCGCGCTGCGGGTGCCGACTGCGGGCAGGTCGTGCACGACGGTGCCCAGATACGACGGCTGCGTCTCGGCGCCGTCGGGCAGAGCGGCCGCCACGATCCGGCCCTGCAGGCCCAGCGCGCACAGCGCGTCGAGTTCGTCGCCGGCCAGCACGACGATGCGCTGCGGGTCGGCCACCACCGCGGTCTCGCCGGCTGCGTGCCGAACCGGCGGCGGCGGCGCCGGATCGAGGCGAGCCGGCTCAGGGGCGCACGACTCGTCGGGGCGGCGCTGGTTGCCCAGCACGCCGGCCGAGGCGACCTTGGTGGTGCTGGTGATGACGGCAGTGGAGGGTCCCGCGAGCGGGGTCTGCGGCGCCGAGGAGCAGCCGCTGATCGCGATGGCCAGCGCCCCGGCTGCGGCGAGGCAGCAGGCGGCGGCGCGGAACGGCACGGGGCGACGGTAACACCGCGTCCCGGCGGCACCGCTGACCTGCGCGGACGGGTGGGTCCGGACACGGGGGTGACGCGATTACGACGGAATGTAGGACTGGCACCGCAGAGGGCCCCGGGTGGGGATAGGATGCCGCTGTAGAGAGAGCGCGAAGGTGCTCTTCAGAGTGGTTTGGAGGACCCGTGACAGCCGTAGTGCCCTCGCGTGGAGAACTTGAGGCGGCTCGCCCCTACCCGGCGCGCAGCGGCCCCAAGGGCAACCTCATCTACAACGTCATCACGACCACCGACCACAAGCTCATCGGCATCATGTACGTGATCGCCTGCTTCATCTTCTTCGCCCTCGCCGGCCTGATGGCGCTGTTCATGCGCGCCGAGCTGGCGATCCCGGGTCTGCAGTTCCTCTCCAACGAGCAGTACAACCAGCTGTTCACCATGCACGGCACGGCGATGCTGCTCTTCTACGCGACACCCATCGTGTTCGGCTTCGCCAACCTGGTGCTCCCGCTGCAGATCGGCGCACCCGACGTGGCCTTCCCGCGGCTCAACGCGCTGTCGCTGTGGCTCTTCATCTTCGGTGCGCTCATCGCCCTCGGCGGCTTCATCACCCCCGGCGGGTCGGCGGACTTCGGCTGGACCGTCTATGTTCCGCTCAGCGACTCGGTGCACTCACCGGGCATCGGTGCGGACCTGTGGATCCTGGGTGTCGCCGTGGGCGGCCTGGGCACCATCCTCGGGGCGGTCAACATGATCACCACCGTGGTCTGCATGCGCTGCCCGGGCATGACCATGTTCCGGATGCCGATCTTCACCTGGAACATCTTCGTCACCTCGATCCTGGTGCTGCTGGTGTTCCCGTTGCTGACCGCCGCGCTGTTCGGTCTGGCCGCCGATCGGCGCCTCGGCGCGCACATCTATGACCCGGCCAACGGCGGTGTGACGCTGTTCCAGCATCTGTTCTGGTACTTCGGCCACCCCGAGGTCTATATCCTGGCGCTGCCGTTCTTCGGCATCGTGTCGGAGATCTTCCCGGTCTTCGCCCGCAAGCCGGTGTTCGGCTATTCGACGCTCGTGTACGCCACCATCGCGATCGCCGCGCTGTCGGTGGCGGTCTGGGCACACCACATGTACGTGACCGGCGCGGTGCTGTTGCCGTTCTTCTCGTTCATGACGTTCCTCATCGCCGTGCCGACCGGCATCAAGTTCTTCAACTGGCTGGGAACCATGTGGCGCGGGCAGATCACCTTCGAGACACCGATGTTGTTCTCGTTCGGCTTCCTGGTGACGTTCCTGTGCGGCGGCCTCTCGGGCGTGCTGCTGGCCAGCCCGCCGCTGGACTTCCATGTCTCCGACAGCTACTTCGTGATCGCGCACTTCCACTACGTGCTGTTCGGCGTGATCGTGTTCGCCACCTACGCCGGCATCTACTTCTGGTTCCCGAAGATGACCGGACGCCTGCTCGACGAGCGGCTGGGCAAGGTGCACTTCTGGCTGACGTTCATCGGCTTCAACCTGACGTTCCTGGTGCAGCACTGGCTGGGCGACGAGGGCATGCCCCGCCGCTACGCCGACTACCTGCCCAGTGACGGGTTCACCACGCTGAATATCGTCTCCACCGTCGGTGCGTTCATCCTCGGGGCGTCGATGCTGCCGTTCCTGTGGAACGTGTTCCGCAGCTGGCGCTACGGCGAGGTCGTCACCGTCGATGACCCGTGGGGCCATGGCAATTCCCTGGAGTGGGCCACCAGTTGCCCGCCGCCGCGGCACAACTTCACCGAGCTGCCCAACATCCGCTCGGAGCGCCCCGCGTTCGAACTGCACTACCCGCACATGGTGGAGCGGATGCGGGCCGAGGCTCATGTCGGCCGGCAGCCCAGCAGCCGGCCCGTCGCCGCCGCGCTCGGCTTCGACGCGAGCAAGAAGGCTGAGTTCGAGACCGCCAAGCGCCCTGTGTTCAAGCGCCGGTCCGCTGGTTCGGACATCGACGGCGACGTCTAGCACCGCGGCTTCCCGCCTGTGCTGACATGACCGACAGGGTGTCGGTGCTGATCACCGTCACCGGAGTCGACCGGCCGGGCGTCACCTCCGCGCTGTTCGAGGTGCTCTCCGCACACGCGGTGGATCTACTCAACGTCGAACAGGTCGTCATCCGCGACCGCCTCACCCTCGGCGTGCTGGTCTCCGGTCCCGCCGAGGTCGCCGACGGCGAGTCTCTGCGCCGCGAGGTGATCTCCACCATCGAGGCACTGGGCCTCGACGTCAGCATCGAACGCAGCGATGACGTGGCGGTGATCGTCGAGCCGTCCACCCACACCATCGTCGTGCTCGGCCGGCCCGTCACCGCGGCCGCGTTCGGGGCGGTGGCCCGTGCCGCGGCCGCACTCGGAGTCAACATCGACTTCATCCGCGGGTTGTCCGACTATCCGGTGACGGGGCTGGAACTGCGGGTGTCCGCCCCGCCGGGACTCGATGATCAACTGCAGGCCGCACTGGTGCGGGTGGGGGCCGCCGAAGGTGTCGACATCGCCGTGGAGCGCTACAACCTCGAGCGCCGCGCCAAGCGGCTCATCGTGTTCGACGTCGACTCGACCCTGATCCAGGGTGAGGTCATCGAGATGCTGGCCGAACGCGCCGGTGCCGGTGAGGCGGTCGCGGCCATCACCGACGCGGCGATGCGCGGCGAACTGGACTTCGCCGAGTCGCTGCACAAGCGGGTGGCCACCCTGGAAGGTCTGCCCGCTGAGGTGCTCGATGAGGTCTCCCAGCGGATAGAGCTCACACCCGGCGCCCGGACGACCATCCGGACGCTGCGGCGCTTGGGATTTCATTGCGGCGTGGTCTCCGGTGGTTTCCGGCAGGTGATTGATCCGCTGGCGCACGAGCTCATGCTGGACTTCGTCGCGGCCAACGAACTGGAGATCGTCGACGGAAAGCTGACCGGTCGCGTCATCGGCCCGATCGTCGACCGCGCCGGAAAGGCCAAGGCGCTGCGAGACTTCGCCGATCAGGCCGGGGTGCCGATGGAGCAGACCGTGGCGGTCGGCGACGGCGCCAACGACATCGACATGCTCGGTGCTGCCGGCCTCGGCGTGGCGTTCAACGCCAAGCCCGCACTGCGCGAGGTCGCCGACGCCGCACTGAGCCACCCGTATCTGGACACCGTGCTGTTCATCCTTGGCATCACCCGCGCGGAGATCGAGGCCGCCGACGCCGTCGACGGCGTGCTGCGCAGAGTCGACATCCCGCCGGAGTAGGGGCGCGTGGCGTGCGGCACCATGATCAGGTGCCCGTGATGCCGGACGTCGATGAGATCGATGACGACCTGCTCGTCGACTTCCGCAACGTCAGCCTCCGCCGCGGCGGCCGCACCCTCGTCGGCCCGGTCAGCTGGCAGGTGGAACTCGACGAACGCTGGGTGGTGATCGGCCCCAACGGCGCCGGCAAGACGTCACTGCTGCGGATGGCGGCGGCGATGGAATACCCCTCCTCGGGCACCGCCACCGTGCTCGGTGAGCGACTGGGACGCGTCGACATGGCCGAGTTGCGGCAGCGGGTGGGCCTGAGCAGTGCCGTTCTCGCCCAGCGCGTCCCCGAGGACGAACTCGTGCGCGACGTGGTGGTCTCGGCCGGCTACGCGGTGCTGGGACGGTGGCGGGAGCGCTACGACGACATCGACTACGTGCGCGCGGTGGACACCCTGGAGAGCGTGGGCGCTGAGCATCTGGCCGAGCGGACCTACGGCACCCTGTCGGAGGGCGAGCGCAAGCGGGTCCTCATCGCCCGCTCGCTGATGACCGATCCGGAACTGCTGCTGCTCGACGAACCCGCCGCGGGGTTGGACCTCGGCGGCCGCGAGGAACTCGTGGCGCGCCTGGCCGACCTTGCCGCCGACCCGGATTCGCCGGCCCTGGTGCTGGTGACCCATCACGTCGAGGAGATCCCGCCGGGTTTCAGCCACTGCCTCATCCTCGCCGAGGGCCGCGTGCTGGCTGCCGGGTTGCTGGCCGACACCCTCACCGCCGAGAACCTCTCGGCCGCCTTCGGGCAGTCCATCGCCGTCGACGTCGTCGACGACCGCTACTTCGCGCGGCGCGCCCGCACCCGCGCGGCGCACAGGAGACGCCAATGACCGACGAACCGCTGCCCGTCCGCCCCGCCGCCACCGTCATGCTGGTGCGCGACGTCGAGGCGTCGGCGGGCATCGAGGTGTTCCTGATGCGCCGGCACGCCGCCATGGAGTTCGCCGCCGGCATGACGGTGTTCCCCGGCGGTGGCGTGGACGACCGCGACCGCGATGCGGGGCTGATCGGCCACGGCGCCTGGTACGGGCCCGAGCCCGACTGGTGGGCTGAGCGGTTCGGCATCGCCGACGATCTGGCCGAGGCGCTGGTGTGCGCCGCCGCACGTGAGACCTTCGAGGAGTCCGGTGTGCTCTTCGCCGGTCCCGCCGACGATCCCGACGGCATCGTCGCCGACGCATCGGTCTACCACCGGGCGCGCAAGGAACTCGAGGACCGGAGCCTGTCGTTCACCGACTTCCTGCGGGGGGAGAGCCTGGTGCTGCGGGCCGATCTGCTGCGGCCGTGGTCGAACTGGGTGACGCCCAAGGAGGAGCGCACCCGACGCTACGACACCTACTTCTTCGTCGGCGCACTGCCGCAGGGGCAACGAGCCGACAACGAGAACACCGAGTCCGACCAGGCCGGGTGGTCGAGTCCGGAGGCGGCGATCGAGGACTTCGCGGCAGGGCGCGCGCTGCTGTTGCCGCCGACCTGGAGCCAACTCGACTCACTGGCCGGCCGGACGGTGGACGAGGTTCTCGCGCTGGAACGCCAGATCGCGAAAGTGCAGCCGAAACTGACTGTGGTCAAGGAGAATTGGGAGATCGAGTTCTTCGACAGCGACCGCTACAACGCCGCCCGGCACAGCGGCGGCCGGCTCGGGGGAATCCTCTAGTGGCCCACTCCATCGGCGGTGAGTTCGTCAGCGTCCACCTCGGCGCCAACCAACCGGGGATCGCGACGGTGCTGCTGCACCGCGAGCCGACCAACGCCCTGACCAGACAGGCGTACCGCGAACTGGCCGCCGCAGCCCATGAGGTGTCGCAGCGAGCCGACGTCGCGGCCGTCATCCTGTTCGGCGGCCACGAGATCTTCTCCGTCGGAGACGACGTGCCGGAGTTGCTCACCCTGCACCGCCGCGAAGCAGAAGCCGCCGACGCCGCGCGTCGCGCCGCGATCGACGCGGTCGCCGGGATCCCGAAACCCACCGTCGCCGCGGTCACCGGTTACGCCCTGGGCGCCGGCTTGAGCCTCGCGCTGGCCGCCGACTGGCGGGTATGCGGTGACAACGCCAAACTCGGCGCGACCGAGATCCTGGCCGGCCTGATCCCCGGCGGCGGGGGTTGCCGACGGCTGGCGCAGGCGGTCGGCCGCCCGCACGCCAAGGAGATGGCGTTCAGTGGCCGCTTCGTCGGAGCCAAGGAGGCGGCGAGGTCGGGACTCATCGACGATCTGGTCGCACCCGACGACGTCTACGACACCTCGGTGCAGTGGGCGTCCCGGTTCACCGACGCGCCCGGTGCGGCGCTGGCCGGGGTCAAGGCCCTCGTCGACGGCACGCTCGGCGCCGAGGACGAGGCGCGGCGCTACGGCGAGGTTTTCGCCGCACGGCCGGTTCATTAGGCTGCCCTGCATGTCCGACGTGCAACCCGCTCCGAACCCGCACGCCACGGCCGAACAGGTCGAGGCCGCGCTGAAGGACACCAAGCTGGCCCAGATCCTCTACCACGACTGGGAAGCCGAGAACTACGACGACAAGTGGTCGATCTCCTATGACAAGCGCTGCGTGGACTACGCGCGCGACCTGTTCGACGCCACGGTGCCGGCCGGGGAACTGCGTGACCTGCCCTATGAGCGGGCCCTGGAACTGGGGTGCGGCAGCGGCTTCTTCCTGCTGAACCTCATCCAGGCGGGTGTCGCCCGCCGAGGTTCGGTCACCGACCTGTCGCCGGGCATGGTGAAAGTCGCGGTGCGCAACGGCGAATCCCTCGGCCTGGACATCGACGGCCGGGTGGCCGACGCCGAAGGCATTCCCTACGACGACGACACCTTCGACCTCGTGGTCGGCCACGCGGTGCTCCACCACATCCCCGATGTGGAGAAATCGCTGCGCGAAGTGGTCCGCGTGCTCAAGCCCGGCGGGCGGTTCGTGTTCGCCGGCGAACCGACCACCGTCGGCAACGGGTACGCGCGACGGCTCTCGACACTGACCTGGAAAGTGGCCACCAACGCCACCCGCCTGCCCGGACTCGGCGGCTGGCGCAGGCCGCAGGCCGAACTCGACGAGTCATCCCGCGCGGCCGCCCTGGAGGCCGTCGTCGACCTACACACCTTCGATCCGGCGGACCTGGAGGAGATGGCCCGTCACGCCGGCGCGGTGGAGGTCTCCACGCAGACAACGGAGTTCACCGCCGCCATGCTGGGCTGGCCGCTGCGGACCATCGAGGCGATGGTGCCCCCGGGCAAGCTCGGCTGGGGCTGGGCGAAGTTCGCGTTCACCGGGTGGACGACGCTGAGTTGGGTCGACGCCACCCTGTGGCGCCGGGTGGTCCCCAAGGGCTGGTACTACAACGTGATGATCACCGGGGTCAAGCCGTCCTGAATTTCACCCTGGCCGACGTCGCCTACCTCGCCAGTGATGCGGGTGCGGCCGCACTGGCCGAGGTCGACCGGTTCGCCCTCGACGACCGGACCCGGATCGGTGACGTCGACGCGGTACGCGCACGCTTCGGTGAGCGCACCCCCGCCCTGGTCGAGACCACACTGCTGCGCCGGCGTGCCGCCGGCAAGATCCCCGAGGCGTCGCGCTGGCTGTTCACCGACGAGGCACTGCAGCAGGCCACCACCGCCGCGGTGGCACACCACCGTGCGCGACGACTGCACGGCGCGGTCGTGCACGATGCGACGTGTTCGATCGGCACCGAACTCGCCGCCCTGGCGACCGCGGCCACCGCGGTGATGGGCAGCGATGTCGACGAGATACGACTCGCGATGGCGCGCCACAACCTCGGCGCGGATGTGCCGCTGTGCCGGGCCGACGCATTGGCGCCGGTGAGCCGTGACGCGGTGGTGCTGCTCGACCCCGCCCGGCGGACCGTCGGGCGCCGCCGCTTCGACCCCCGCGCCTACCGCCCGCCACTGGACGTCCTGCTCGAGGTCTACCGTGGCCGGTCGAGTGCGATCAAGTGCGCGCCTGGTATCGACTTCGACGCGGTGCGCCGGCTCGGCTTCGGCGGTGAGATCGAGGTGACCTCCAGTGGCGGGTCGGTCCGCGAAGCCTGCCTGTGGTCGGCCGACCTCGCCGATTCCGGTGTGCGACGGCGCGCGAGTGTTCTCGACCGCGCCGAGACACTCACCGACGCCGAACCCGACGAGTGCCCCACCGCGGCGCCTGGGCGCTACATCATCGACCCCGACGGTGCGGTGGTGCGCGCCGGACTGGTGCGCCAGTACGCCGCCCGGCACGGCCTGTGGCAACTCGACCCCGACATCGCCTACCTGACCGGTGACCGGCTGCCCGACGGCGTGCGCGGATTCGAGATCCTCGACGAGACGCCGATCCGGGAGAAGACACTGCGCCGCAGGCTTTCCGAACTCGGTTGCGGACCGCTGGAGATCCTGGTGCGCGGGGTGGACGTCGATCCGGACGAGTTGCGCAGACGGCTGCGCCCCGACGGTGACACGGCGCTGTCGTTGGTGATAACGCGCATCGGGTCAGGCGCCTTGTCACGCGGGGCGGCGTTCCTCTGCCGGCCGGTAGTCTGACGCCATGCGAATCATCGCTGCGAGCGTGGTGCTGAGCACAGCGACGGTGCTGTACGCCGCACCCGCCGGCGGCGCGCCGGTGGGCTGCGGATCACTCGGCGGGGTGGTGGCCGACGGTTCGTGTCACGTGACCGAGAACCAGCCGGACTTCACCGTCGACGCCGAGTTCCCGCTGGACTACCCCGACGAGCAGACGATCGTGGACTATCTGAGCCAGACCCGCGACGGGATGGTCAACGCCGCGCAGGGGCCGGGGGCACGGAACCTGCCCTACGAAATGAACGTCACCTCCGAGTCGTTTCGATCCGCGCAGACCCGCAGCGTGGTGCTGACGCTTTTCGAGAACGTCGGCAGCGCGCACCCGACCACCTGGTACAAGGCCTTCACCTATGACGTCGGCCGCGGCAAGCCCGTCACCTTCGACTCGCTCTTCGACCCCGGCGCGGCACCCCTGCAGACGATATTCCCGCTCGTGCAACGCGAACTCGAGACCAGAACCGGTCTGGCCGGATCGATATCGGTCGACGACGGCATGGACCCCGCGCACTACCAGAACTTCGCCATCACCGACGACGCGGTGACGTTCTATTTCGGCCGCGCCGAACTGCTGCCGTCGTATGCCGGCGCCACGTCGGTCTCGATACCGCGCACCGCCATCCCGCCGCTGGCGCTGTAGACCTCAGCCCGGACTGAAGCTGTACACCTGACCCGCACTGGTCGCCGCGACCACCCTGCGGTCGGTACCGACCGACACCCCGACCGGAAAACCCGCCGCGTCCGGCAGGGGGTAGGTGTTGACGGTGCGGCCCTCGTCGGCGGAATCGAACACCAGCAGGGCCAGCCGGCCGGGTCCGCCGGCGACGACCGTGTAGGCCGTCCGATCGCCCGCTTGGCTCGACGTCGTCAACGGTGTGACGTCGTCGCGACGCCACACCACCTCGGCGCGGTCGCCGGCATCGCGCAGCGCCACCAGGCGGGTGTCGGGTCCGCCGCCGGCGATGAGCAGTCCGTCGGGGGAGAGCGACGGCGGTGTCTGCGGCTGGAACTCCAGCGGAGCCGACCACTTCACGCTGCCGTCGTCCGCTTTCAGTGCCCACAGGCGGCGGTCGCGGCCGTTGACGTACACGGTTCGGCCGTCACCGGAGAACACCGGACTCGCCAGCACCCCTGCCTCCACCGCTTCGCTGGTCCACTCCCGCGACAGCAGCGGACTCTGCCCGTGCTGATAGCGCAGCGCGGTGAGCACCGGCGCCCGGGCGCCGGGCTGCCACACCCCGACGACGATGAGACCCGACGCGGCGGAGAACGCCGGCGCCGCCGGCACCGGGCAGGCGGGCAGGGACTGCTGGCAGTCCGCCAGACCGCGCACCGGGTCGGTCGGGTCGATCCCCTCGACGAGATCCACCGGCGTGCCGTCCACGGTGCCGCGGTGGGAGTCGAACACCAGCACCTGTCCGAGATGGGTGATCACCAGCAGCTGGCCGGCACCCAGAAACCGTGCCGTGGTCGGCATTCCGATGACGTTGGTGCGCCATCGCACCCACTGGGTGGGCGGATAGGAGATCATCAGCCCCGGCTGACCCATGTAGAGGTTGTCGAAGCCGTCGAACAGCGCGCTGGCGAATCCACCGCCGAGCACCATGCGTGTGCACCAGCGCTGCCGTCCGCCGTTGTCGTTCTCCCACACCATCAGCGAGCAGCCGGCGGCGGTCTGTCCGTTGACGGCCAGGTAACCACTGCCGCCCAGTGCCGGCGCGGCGCCGAGTTCGCCCTTGACCGAGCGGGTCCAGGCGAGGGTGAGATCGGTGGCTCCCGGAGTGGTGGTGTAGCTGCTGTTGGCCGCGTCGGCGTACTGGGCCGGCCAGCCGCGCGCGGCGATCGACTCGACCCAGGAGTCGGTGGTGCCGCAGGCGGTCAGCCACGCGGCCGCCGCCAGCGCGAGCAGCCGACGTGGCACCGGTGTCCTTCCCATCAAGGCGAGACTAGGCTGTGCTGCCGTGACGAGCATGTGGGGCGCGCCGATCCACAAGCGGTGGCGGGGTTCTCGGCTGCGCGACCCGCGGCAGGCCCGTTTCCTGACGCTCGCCTCGCTGAAGTGGGTGATCGCCAACCGGGCCTACACACCGTGGTACCTGGTGCGCTACTGGCGGCTGCTGAAGTTCAAACTGACCAATCCGCACATCATCACCCGCGGCATGGTGTTCCTGGGCAAGGACGTGGAGATCCACGCCACCCCGGAACTCGCGCAGCTCGAGATCGGCCGGTGGGTGCACATCGGCGACAAGAACACCATCCGTGCCCACGAGGGCTCGCTGCGCCTGGGTGACAAGGTGGTGTTCGGCCGCGACAACGTCATCAACTGCTACCTCGACATCGAATTCGGCGACTCCGCACTGATGGCCGACTGGTGCTACATCTGCGACTTCGACCACCGCATGGACAACATCGAGATGCCCATCAAGGACCAGGGCATCGTCAAGAGCCCGGTGCGTATCGGTCCGGACGTGTGGATCGCGGCGAAGGTCACCGTCCTGCGGGGCACCCGGGTGGGCCGCGGTTGCGTGCTGGGTGCGCACGCGGTGGTCAAGGGCGACATCCCGGACTATTCGATCGCGGTCGGCTCACCGGCCAAGGTGGTCAAGAACCGCAAGCTCGCCTGGGAGACCTCGGCGGCGCAGCGGGCGGAACTGGCCGCACATCTGGCCGACATCGAGCGTAAGAAAGCCGCGCGCTAGGTGTACTGACCTGAGGGGTCAGCTCAGCGATCCGGCAGCGGCTGCTCGACGATCGGCCGGCGCGCGTGCGGCTCCCGCTCCCGCCGTTTGGCGCCGAGGTAGACCGCGGCGGTGTGCGCGGCCACCGTATGCCAGTCGAAATCGGAGGTGAGACGCTCGCGGGCGGCCACCGCGCGACGCTGTGCGGCGGCGGGATCATCCAGCGCGGCACACACGGCGGCGGCCAGTGCCGGCACATCCCGCGGCGGACAGGACAGTCCGGTCTCGCCGTCGATCACCGCCTCGCCCAGACCGCCGACGGTGGTGGTCACCAGGGGGGCGCCCGCTGCGGCCGCCTCCAGTGCGACGATGCCGAACGGTTCGTAATGGCTGGGCAGCACCGCGACGTCAGCGCGATGGAGAAGGGCCAGCAGTTCGTCGTGGTCGGCACGACCGGAGAAGTGAACGGCCTTGAGCACCTTGTGTTTGCGCGCCACCTCGACGAGCCAGTCCTGCTGGGTGCCGTCACCGGCGATGGTCAGTGTGGTGCCCGGGTGGGCGCGTCGGATTCGCGGCAGCGCGGCGATGGCGTCGTGGACACCCTTCTCGTATTCGAGGCGCCCGAAGTAGAGCAGTTCCGGCAGCCCGTCGTGCGCCCGGCGGACTGCGAACGGCCATCGGCTCGAGTCGATGCCATTGGGGATGACCGAGATCTCCGACAGTCCGGGGCCGAACAGTTCGGCGACCTCGGCGGCCATCGACGCCGAACAGGCGATCAGCGCGTCGGATTCGCGCGCGAGCCACGACTCCACGGCATGTACCTGGCGGCTGATCGGGCCGCTGACCCAGCCGGAGTGCCGTCCGGCCTCGGTGGCGTGGATGGTGGAGACGATGGGAACGTCGAAGAACTCCGCCAGCGCGATCGCCGGATGGGCGACCAGCCAGTCATGGGCGTGCACGACGTCCGGTGTCCACCGCCCGCCCAGCGCCAGGCCGGAACGCAGCATCGCGTGACCCATGGCCAGCGTCCAGGCCATCATGTCCTGGCCGAAATCGAATTCGTGCGGATCCTGCGCCGCCGCGACGATCCGCACGCCGTCTCGAACCTCATCGGTGGTGGGGTGGCTGGCGGGGTCGGTGCCGGCGTGCTGACGGGAGAGCACCACCACGTCGTGGCCCTCGGCGGCCAGCGCCGTCGCCAACTGGTAGACGTGACGGCCCAGCCCGCCGACGATCACCGGCGGGTACTCCCACGAGACCATGAGGATTCTCATGGGCGCGGCAGCCGTCGTGCGTCGAGCGCGCCGAAGAGTCCGTCGGCGGCATTCCATCCGGCGGCCAGTCGCTGCGCGGTGTCGCGATGCCCGGAGGCCAGTGCGTCGGTGATCTCCCGGGTGGCGTGGGCGTGCAGGTGCGCGCGGTAGCGGGCGTAATCTCCCGCGGAATCCTTGCTCACCATGAAGGGCCAGTCACTGGAGACGGTCAGCAGGGCCTCGCGCAGGATCTGGTCGGCGACGAGGTCGCGGGCGGGTGCGCCGCCGCTCTGGGCCAGCGCCTTGTCGACACACGTCAGCGCGTTGTCGACCACCTCGGTGTTCAGCGCCACCAGGTCGGCGACCTTGGGTCCCGACCACACCTGCCAGTCCTTGCCAGAACCCCAGGAGCTCGGCGGCAGTTCCACGGGTGCGCCGACGAATCCGTTCTCGGCCGCATCCGAGAGCGTGCCCAGGCGCACCCCGGCTTCCGGCAGCGCCCGCAGCAGCCGTCCCAGCCAGGTCGGTCCCTCGTGCCACCAGTGGCCGAACAACTCGGTGTCGAACGCGGCGACGACGTGCGCGGGACGCCCGATCCGCTGGGACTCGCTAATGAGCCGGTTGCGCACGACCTGGACGAAATCGGCGACGTGGGCGTCCACCGCGGCCTCGGCCCGTACCGGGTCGTAGGGAGCCTTCGCCTCGGGGGTGACGTTGCGTCCGGTGACCCGCGCGGGCTTGAGGCCGGTGAGGTGGTCGTAGGTGTGGAAGTCGCGGTACGCGGGGTGGCCGGGATACCCCGACTTCGGCGACCACACCCGGTAACTGACCGACAGATCGCGGCCGAACGCCAGCACGCCGCTGTCGCCGACCGGGCGCCCCAGCGCGGTGTCGCCGTGCAGCGAGGGACCGTCGACCATGAAGTGGCGCACACCGGCATCGCGGTAGCCGTATTCCATTCCGGGCGCGTACGCGCATTCCGGCGCCCAGATGCCGGCCGGCGTGTGCGACAACCGCAGGGCGGTATCGGCCAGACCCTCGCGCAGCGCGAACTCGCGCAACCGCGGCGTCAGCAGGGGCTGGAACGGATGCGCCAGCGGCCCGCCGAGCAGTTCCACGGTGCCCGCGTCGATCAGGTCGCGCAGCAGCGGGCTGGCGCCGTGGCGCCACAGCGAAGTGAACTCCTCGGTGCTGCGGCCGGCGTCGGCGAGTTCCCGAATACCGAAGGCCCGCAGGGCTTCCGGAGTCATCGCCGATCCGGTGCCCGCACCGGTCGGGGTGCGCAGCGTGGCCGCCTCGGTGGCGCGCAGCTGCCAGTTGGCCAGCCACCGGTGCATGCCGTCGAGGCAGTAGGGGTCGTCGAGTTGGGCCGCCACCACAGGGGTGATGCCGAGTGTGAGCACGCTTCGGCGTCCCTCGGCGGCCAGCGTGCGGAGTTCGCGGATCAGCGGCAGGTAGGCGGCCGCCCAGGATTGGTACAGCCACTCCTCGCCGACCGGCCAGCGGCCGTGGTGGGCCAGCCACGGAAGGTGGGTGTGCAGAACGAGGCTGAACTGTCCTGGAATGCGACCCTCGGTCACGGGCGCACCGCGATCGCGAGCAGATCCAGGCTCTGGTCGATGTCGCGATCACGCGCGTCGATGACGTCGAAGTCCTCGCAGCGTACCGCCGACACGTCGGCGAGCAGTTCCGGTTCCCACGGGGCGTCGGCGAGGGCGCGTTCGATCTGCGCGTCGATGATGGATCCGCCGTGGCGCCCGTCCATCGCCGCCAGTGCGGGCCCGTGGAACACACCGTGGATCTCGCGCACCTCGAAGCCGCCATCGCGCAGCAGTCCGGTGAGTTCGGCGGCATTGAGTTCGCGGGTGTGGAACGGGTTGAGCGGGGTGTCGCGCCCGGGGGTGAAGGTGATGCGGTTCGGCGTGGAGATCAGCAGTGAACCGCCCGGGCGCAGCACCCGTAAGCATTCGGTAATGAACTGTGGCTGATCCCACAGATGCTCGATGACCTGGAAGTTCACCACCACGTCAAGGCCGGCGTCCGGCATCGGGAGCTGGGCCAGATTGGCGGCGATCACCTCGACTGCCGGGTAGCGCGCGCGGACGTGGGCGACGGTCGCGGCGTCGTAGTCGACGGCCACCACCCGGCGGGCCACACCGGCGAGAAGGTCGGCGCCGTAGCCCTCGCCACAGCCGGCCTCCAGTACGTCCTGACCTGCGCAGATATCCACGCAGTGCCGATAGGTGACCTCGTGGCGGCGGAACCAGTAGTTCTCCTCCGCCAGGCCGGGCACGGTGCGCTCACCGGTCAGTGGGAGTCCACTGTCGGCGGCGTCGGTCAGGTGTGCGCTCATCGCAAGGCAGGCTATCGGCCGGCGGCGTCCAAGGCGAACTCGTCGCCGGTTGCCGCCGCCTGCGAGAACACCCGTCCGGGCGGGTTATCGTTAGGGTGCGATCCACCATAAGTTACCGACCGGTAACATGGTGTGGTCAGCGGATGTGACCCCACCACTCCGACGGCCGGCCGGCCGGACGGAACCCCTTGCAGGAGGACTGAGAAGCGATGACGAACATCGTGGTTCTGATCAAGCAGGTCCCGGACACCTGGTCGGAGCGCAAGCTCTCCAACGGTGACTGGACCTTAGACCGCGACGCCGCCGACGCCGTGCTCGATGAGATCAACGAGCGTGCCGTCGAAGAGGCGCTGCTCATCAAGGAGCGTGAAGGCGGTGAGAGCACCGTGACGGTGCTGACCGCAGGCCCCGAGCGCGCCACCGAGGCGATTCGCAAGGCGCTGTCGATGGGGGCCGACAAGGGCGTCCATCTCCTCGATGAGCGTCTGCACGGATCGGACATGGTGCAGACCGGCTGGGCGCTGGCCCGCGCGCTGGGCACCATCGAGGGAACCGATCTGGTGATCGCGGGCAACGAGGCCACCGACGGCACCGGCGGTGCGGTGCCGGCGATCATCGCCGAGTACCTCGGTCTGCCGCAGTTGACCCACATGCGCACGATCTCCGTCGAGGGCGGCAAGATCAGCGGCGAGCGCGAGACCGACGAAGGCCTCTTCAGTGTCGAGGCGTCGCTGCCGGCGATCGTCAGCGTCAACGAGAAGATCAACGAGCCGCGCTTCCCGTCCTTCAAGGGCATCATGGCCGCGAAGAAGAAGGAAGTCGCGACGCTCACCCTCGACGACATCGGCGTCGGAGCCGACGAGGTGGGCCTGGCCAACGCCGGTTCCACGGTTCTGACCTCGACGCCCAAGCCGCCGAAGACGGCCGGTGAGAAGGTCTCCGACGAGGGCGAGGGCGGCAAGAAGATTGCCGAGTACCTCGTCTCGCAGAAGATCATCTAGAACCCCGATCATCTAGAACCCC
>JBAXCK010000056.1:0-18438 GCA_037141465.1 Mycobacteriaceae bacterium
AGTACGGTCTGGGCTGCGTCGAGGAGGTCTCCGGTTCAGGAGAGGCCGCGATGTCACTGATCGACTTCGGCAGCGCCGGCCGGGTGAAGTTGATGCACAACCATGCTCCGCTCCAGAAAATCTAGTTCGCGCTCAGCCCGGCTTACAAATGTGTGCAAATGTGTGCGCTCACCGGCCGCCGGAGTATGCCTTCGCCACACGGGTTACGAATTGGTAGACGCCGTCCTCCTGTGGGGCCAACGGCCCGGGTTTGGCATGTGGCGAACTCAGCCCGCGCTGAACGGACTCGCATGCCGTCCAGTCCTGTCGGTTGGTCAGATCCCAGAAGTCGACGGCGTAGGACGGATCGAAGCCGGGCCGCTCGACGGCCTCCTTCGGGAACGCCCATGCGCATTCGACGTGGGTGCGGTCCACCGCAAGCGGCGTCATCGTATGCGTCATCACGTAGTCGGGGTGCAGGCTCACTAGGAGGTTGGGGTACCCGACGATGTACATAACTGAGCGCAGTTCGTGCTCGGAAAGGCCCTTGATCGCAACCCCGCCGCTGCGGCCGCTCAATGACATGGTCTCGGCCTCGGCGATCATCGACATCCAGCCGCCCATCCAGTCACCGGGCATCTCAATGTTCTCGCCACTGGTCGGCGGGCTGATTCGGGACAACTCGGGATGGATCGACGGACAGTGGTAGCACTCCTGGTAGTTTTCGACGATCACTTTCCAGTTGGTCGCGAGTTCGTATGAGTGCCGCGCGACGACGGTCAGGTCCTCGGGCCGGTAGGGGCCGATGATCTCCTCGGTCCCGGCGACATGATCGGCGAACTCACCGCTCTGGCCGCTGGGATCGACGAAAAGCCAGCCGTGCCAATCGACCAGCCGCAACTCGGTCAGCCCGAGCTGTGAGGGGTCGAAAGATTCGAGCTCATCGAACCCTGGCGCATTCCGCAACTCCCCGTCGAGTTTGTACGACCAGGCGTGATACGGGCACACGACACCGCGGCGCTTGACGCTCGCTCCGCAGGGCAGCAGTTCGTGTCCGCGATGCCGGCAGACGTTGGCGAACGCCCGGACCGCACAGTCATCGCCGCGAACCAGCAGGATGCCGTTGGCGCCGGACCCTACCGCCCGCTGCGCGCCTACCCCGTCGAGATCGCTGGCGTGGCCGACGCAATGCCACCCGGAGAAGATGTTGCGCTGCTCCCATTCGAACACCGCCGGGTCGACGTAGGCCTCACGCGGCAGCATGCGGGATGAACCGAACGGCGCCAGTGATGCGGCGAGGGCGTCGGCGGGTACGGGGGCTGCCTCAGACTGTTTGAACACCCGTTCAGTTTAGTACCCGGACGGGTTGCGGTAAAGCCGTGAAACGCTTACGCCTCGCCGGCGAACGCTGCGATACCGCCGCCGGCGGTGTTGTCGCCACGAGTCATCCTTCGATAGACGAGGTAACCCACGGTGATCGTCAGCAGTGCAGCGAACAACAGCAGGGTCGCCAGGGCATTGAGCGCCGGTGTCGGCGCGGCGCGTGCGGTGTTGTAGATCTTGACCGAGACCGGTTCGGTCGAGGAACTTCCGGACAGGTAGCGCACCAGAACGAAGTCGTCGATCACGTCGGCGAACACCAGGACGGTGCTGGCGAATATCGCCGGAAGCAACATCGGTAGCGTCACCCGGCGCAAGGCCGCCAGCGGTGAGGCCCCGAGATCCATTGCAGCCTCTTCGTATTGGGTGCCGATGGTGGCTAGGCGCGCCCGAACCAGCACGGCCGGATAGGCGATCTGGAACGTCACCAAACCGAGCACCTGGGCACCGGTGCCCAACTTGATCGGCAACGGCAACGTGGTGACGACGAAGAGCAGTGCGACCGCGAGCAACACCTCGGGAAGAACGAACGACACCAGCATGAGCACGTTCGCCCCGGCGGGCAGTCGGCCACGCCAGCGATCGATCCCGATGGCGAACATCACCCCGAGTGGCACCGTGATCAGGGTGGTGATCAGGCCCAGCTTCAGTGTCTGAAACAGGGCGGTGTGCAGTGCGGCGTCATGCCATACCGACTTGACCGGATCGCCGAAGTACCAGCGCGTCGAGAAGCCCTGCCAGACCGTCCGCGACCGTCCGTCGTTGAACGAGAACATGACCGCGATCAGGACCGGGATCAGCGACCATGCCAGGTAGCCGAAAGTGACCGCCAGCAGGATCCGGGGCGGCCGCCACGGGTCGTTCCACCATGTCACCGGGCTTCTCATGACGCCGTGTCCCCGCGGGAGGTGACCCGTACGTAGTAGAACATCGGCAGCACCGCGACCAGCAGCACCAGCATCACCAGCGCGCCGGCCTGACCGGTCTGGCCGGGAGACTGCACGCTGTCATTGATGAGGTTGCCCACCATCGCGGTCTTCGGTGACGCCGAGAGCATGTCGGAGGTGAAATAGTCGCCGAGCATCGGTAGACAGGTGAGCAGGACCGCAGCCACTATCGTCGGCCGGCACATCGGCAGGGTGACTCGCCAGAAGGACGCGAACCGGCCGGCACCAAGATCGCGGGCCGCCTCCAAGGTTGACTGCGGAAGCCGATCCAGCCCGGCATACAACGGCAGGATCATGTATGCCACGTAGCCGTACACCAGCCCCAGCACGACGACCACCGGCTGACCGGTCAACCAGTGCACCCGGACGTCGAAGATGCCTCCCATGCTGAACAGCCGGTTGACCAGGCCGTCATCCTGCAGCAGATTCACCCAGGCCAGCATCCGCATCATGTAGCTGATCCAGAATGGCGCAATCAGAAGCGCCAGCAGCAGGCCCTTCCACCGTCCGGATAACCGGGCGGTGTAGTAGGCAACCGGGAATGCGAGAAGCAGGCACAGCAACCCGGCCGCGAGTACGTAGAGCGCGGTGCGAAGCAGCGCTGGGCCGAATATGCCGTCAGCCCCGACGATGCGACTTAGCACATAGTTGAACTGAGACGGGTTCCACTGCAGCGGATTCCACACCGGAACGGCCGTGCGAAAGATCGGATCGGTGCGGCCGAAAACTATCGCGAGGACCACGTAGAGCGGACCGAGGAAGAACAACAGCAGCCAGATGACACCCGGCGCGGCTAGAATTGGCCCGAGCGTATTGCCTCGCGCCCGCGTCGACCGCGGCTTTGCCTGCGCCGCAACCTCGGCCAGCGTCACCGGGGTCAGGATCCCCCAGCCTTGAAGGCCCGCCAGACGTTGTGCCAGGCGGCATCGTTGTCGGGTTCGAGTTCAAGGATCCGGTAGCCGACTTCGTAGTACTCCGGTCGAACGATCGCGGTCTTGATGTTCTCCGCAACGAAGCCGTCCGCCACCAGCGAGTCCGGGCTCATCGACACCTGCGGTGGTTGGTAGCCGATCTGCTTGAAATTCTGCTTGGCGGATTCGGTTTCCAGCATGTGGTTGATGAACAGATGCGACAGCACCGGGTTCTTACCGCCGCGCAGGATGACCATCAGATCGTTGTCCACCAACCCTTTTCCATCGGTTGGGAACCAGTAGCGCAGCACTTCGGCCGTCGTGCCCTCAGGCAGGTAGTTCTGCGCGTTGATGATGTCACCTGACCACATTTGCGTCAGCCCGATCTGACCAGTGGGCACATCGGTGTACATCGTGATGGTGACCTTGGGCGAGGTCGCCGCCACCAATGCGGTCAACTGCTCGCCGACCTGCTTCAGATTGTCCGCAGACGAGGTGTTCACATCGGTGATGCCGAGCTTGAGCAGCACCATCGACATCGCCGTATGCCAGTCGTCGATAACGGCGGTCTTGTTCTTGTACGCCGGATCCCACAGCGCCTCGTAGGGATTCTTGAGCGCACCGATATCGGCGGGCACCACCGTATTGTTCCAACCGATGCCGGTCGTGTACACGGTGTAGGGCGTTGTGTAGCGCCACTGCTGGTCATAGAACGGGTTCGTGAACACCGGCCAGACATTCTTTATGTTGGGGATATAGGCGTGGTTGAGCGGTCGCAACAGCGAGCCGTTCACGAGCTTTCCGATCTGGTCGTAACTGGGGAAGAAGACGTCGTAATCGACACTGCCTGCCCGGATCTTGGTGATTGCCTCATCGGTGTCGTTGAATGTTGACACCTGAACAGTGGTTCCGTACTTCTCTTGAAACGATTTGATGGCACCCGGTGAGACGTAGTCGGCGTAGCTGTACAGCTGCAGCGTCGCGGCCTTCTCCGGCGCAAGCCCATCTGCGATCGGCTCGTTGTCCACGGCGATGTCCCAGGTGACCGGTTTGTCTGGCGAGGCGATCTTCATGGTCGGGGCCGACAACGACGTCTGATCGGTCTTCGCGCAGGCGTCGAGAAAGGCCATCAGGGCGGGCGTTCCGCCCGCCAGCAGTGCGGCGCGCAGCAGGAACTGCCGGCGGCTCGAACCGTGTCGGTTGGGAACTGCCATTCGGACCTCCGGAAACCACGCGGTTGATCGTTAACCAGGACTCTCGCACACTTCGGGTGTTGATGCCCGTCGTTAGATCAACCCGCGTTTCCCTGCTTGTAGCCGAAGGGTCTCTGACATAGACTGAACGCTCAGTCAGGAATTGTCCGTGCCGCCTCTCCCCGGGTCGACAGGGCAATCGAGCGGAGGTTCCCGTGGTATCGCCGGCTATCGAAAGACCGGTCCGGGGCGACGTCGCCGCCCTTATCGCCGAACAGGAGCAGGTGTTCCTGCGCCGCCAACCGCGCAGCACCGAACTAATCGCGCAGGCCGGCGAGCATCTGGCCGGCAGCGCGACCTCGAACTGGCAGATCGCGCAGCCGCAGGCGGTGTGGATGAGCCACGGGGCCGGGTCGAAGATTTACGACGTCGACGGCGGCGAGTATGTCGACATGCACGGCGGATACGGCGCGTCCATTGCCGGACACGCACACCCGGCGATCGTCGCCGCGGTCAGTGAACGGGTGCGCCGCGGAACACATTTTGCTCAACCCACCGAGGACGCGATCTGGAACGCCCGCGAACTGGCGCGCCGCTTCGGCCTGCCGCAGTGGCGCTTCGCGAACTCGGGAACCGAAGCCACCATGGACGCCGTACATTTGGCCCGGGCGGTGACCGGACGCGACAAAATCATCAAAGTCGAAGGCTGCTACCACGGCCACCACGACTCGGTCCAGGTGTCAGTCCTGCCGGAAGCCGACGAGGTCGGCCCCCGCGACCACCCCATCGGTGTTCCCGGTAACAGTGGAATCCCCTCCGCAATTACGGATCTGGTCGTCATCGTTCCGTTCAACGATCCCGAAGCGGTGGCCCGGGCGCTGGCCGAGAATCCGGGTGAGATTGCCGGCATGATCGTTGAGCCGGCGATGATGAATGCCGGCATCATCCCCCCCGACGACGGCTACCTCGCCGCGATCCGCGAGTTGCTGCACGCAGCCGGCGCACTGCTGATTTTCGATGAGGTAAAAACCGGATTCACCACGGGGCCGGCCGGAATCACCGGGCTGTCCGGCGTGACACCCGATATGGTTTGCCTCGCCAAGGCGCTGGGCGGTGGTATCTCGGTTGCGGCTATCGGCGGCACCACCGCGGTCATGTCGGCGGTCGCCGACGGTCTCTACGAACAGGTGGGCACCTTCAACGGCAACCCACTCGCGATGGCCGCAACCCGGGCCAATCTTTCCGAGGTCCTCAACCCGGCGGGCTACGCGCAACTCGATCGACTCGCCGCTAGGCTGCGGGCCAGTCTCGAAGACACCATCGCCGAGCACGGGTATGGCTGGCGCGTGGTCAGCATCGGAGCCAAGGGGTGCGTGACCTTCCGCTCCGAGCCGGTGCGGGAGTTCCGCGATTTCCTGCAGATCGACACCGGGATCGGGCACTTGCACTGGCTCATGCAGCACAACGGCGGAGTTTTCCTACCGCCATGGGGCAAGATCGAGCAATGGTTGTTGTCCGTCCAGCACGACGATGCCGATGTGGACCGCTTCGCCGCGAACTTCGCCCGACTGGCCACGGTGGTAGCAGGCTGACCGCTAGCCGGAGAGTGCGGTGAGCGGCGGCGCGATCCGACTCGACAATCTGGCTAAGGCGTACGACGGGGTCCCCGCGGTCACCGGTATCGACCTCGACATCCCGGCGGGACAGTTCTACTCGCTGCTCGGCGCCTCCGGGTGCGGTAAGACCACGACGTTGCGGATGATCGCCGGCTTTGAGCAGCCGGATTCCGGACGTATCGAACTCGACGGCCGCGACGTCGTCTCGGATCCACCGCATAAGCGACCCGTCAACACGGTGTTCCAGTCATATGCGCTGTTCCCTTTCATGAGCGTGTGGGACAACGTCGCCTTCGGGTTGCGCTATCACAACGCGACCAAAGCAGACACCAAGCAGAGGGTCGGCGCCGCTCTCGACCTCGTTCAGATGAACGACTTCGGCAAGCGCAAACCCACTCAGCTGTCCGGCGGCCAGCAGCAGCGGGTTGCACTCGCCCGCGCCCTGGTGCTGCGACCGCGGGTGCTGCTACTCGACGAGCCACTCGGGGCACTGGATGCCAAGCTGCGCAAGCAATTACAGCTGGAGTTGCGCACGGTTCAACGTGAAGTCGGCATCACTTTCGTCTACGTCACCCACGATCAAGAGGAAGCGCTCACCATGAGCGACCAGATCGCGGTTTTGGCCGAGGGCCGGGTTGAACAGGTGGGTCCGCCGCAGGAGATCTACACCGCGCCGGCAACGACCTACGTCGCAGGATTCCTGGGTGCAGCGAATATTTTCGACACCCAAGTGCTGGAGACCTCCGGCGGCACCGCGGTGTGCTCGGCGATGTCCACACGGCTCGCCGCGGCAGTCGACAGCGGATGCGTGCCCGGACCGGCCGCTATCGTGATCCGGCCCGAACGAGTCACGGTGCAACAGCCCGACGATCCAGTTCCGGCGGGCTACAACGTCATCGGCGGCACCGTGACCGAGGTCGTGTACCTCGGGGCATCGACACAGGTACATGTCGACGTCGGCGAGTCCAGCGCTCTGGTGGTCGACGTGCCCAATCACTCCGGACCGCAGTCCGTCGGCTACGCGTCGGGCATGGTCGTGAGATGTGTGTGCGCACCCGATGCGGTCCGGGTGTTGCGAGCAAGTCCGGCATCAGTGCCCGCCGCGGCCGCCGGGCACGCAGAGTAAGGCGCCTCAGCGGATCCGACTGCGGGCAGCCGAATGGGCTTTCGCCCGCGTGCGCCGGACCGCGATGGGAAGATTGAGTTCCCGCTCGGCGAATCGCATCGCGATGTCGTAGGCGACCTTTGAATTCACCTCCGGGTCGTCCAGTGCGACCTGGATCGACAACCCGTCGAGCAGTGCGGCGAACTCAAGAGCGAACATCGACGGATCAACCTTGCCGTGGACATCATCCGATTCGATCGCGTCAACGATCATCCGGCGCCACCGTGCATCGCGTTCCACCCGACCTGCCTTGACCTCCTCATGCCGGAAGGCCTGCACCCACAGGTCGAACCACAGTCCCCACGCGCCGGCGACCTCACCGTCGCGCGACGGAATGCAGGTCCACTCGATCAGCAATGAAATACGTTCCCGCACAGAGGAAACCTCGGCCAGCATCGCCTCGGCAGCCTCATAGAACGCTTCTTCCGAAAAACGCAGCGCATCGACCAGCAACCGATCACGCGTCCCGAAGTAATAGATCACCAGGGCCGAACTCACTCCTGCACGCTTGGCGACATCGGAGATCCGGGTCTCGGAAAACCCGCGTTCGCAGATGAGTTCAGTGGCTGCGCGTAACATTTGGATGCGACGCGCTTCATTGCCTTCGGTTGCTGGTGCGGGTTCGGCCACCTGTCGTCCTCCCCGTTATGGGCGTTGGCTCTTGTTGAAATCCTAACACTTCGGTTAGATTGAACAGTCAGTCAGGACGTCCGCTCGGGGCCAACGGAAATGGGGTGCACTATGTCGAACTCTTACGATGCCATCGTCATCGGAGGCGGCCACAACGGGTTGGTGTCGGCCGCCTATCTCGCTCGCTCCGGAGCCAGGACCCTGGTGCTCGAATCACGCGGATCCCTCGGCGGATCGGCGACCACCGAGGCGCCGTGGGAGGACGCTCCGCATCTGCGGGTGACCCGACTGTCGTACGTGATGAGCCTGATGCCGCCGACCATCACGCGAGAACTGCAACTGGAACAACACGGCTACAAGGTGCACCCGATGGGTCCGTACTACCAGGCCTTCCCCGAGGGCGGCTCGCTGTGCATCTACGAGGACGACCCGGCCCGCACCCACGAGCAATTGGCCAAGTGGTCAAAGAGGGATGCCGACACCTGGCCTAAGTGGAACGCCTGGATGGAGGGCCTCGGCGACTTTCTCGGCCCACTGCTGACACAGGTGCCACCCAAGGTCGGATCGCGGCGGCCGTCGGATCTGGCCGACCTGGCCAAGCTCGCGTGGAGCAAGCGGGACATCACAGTCCGCAGCACCGCTGACGTCACCCGACTGCTCACGATGAGCGTCGCCGATCTGCTCGACGACTGGTTCGAGTCGCCGCAGATCAAAGGCGCGCTGGCGGTCAACGGCGTGATCGGGACCTGGGCCGGCCCCTATGAGCCCGGCACCGCCTACGTCATGGCGCACCACTCGATCGGTGACGTCGGCGACGGCCAAATGGGCAGCTGGGGTTACCCCGAAGGTGGCATGGGCGGGGTGTCCGAGGCGATCGCCCGTTCGGCCCGCGGCTTCGGCGCCGAGATCCGCACCAAGGCTCGAGTATCGAAAGTCTTGGTGCGCAGCGGACGCGTGCAGGGAGTCGCGCTCGACAACGGTGACGAGGTCCATGCCCCGCTGGTGGTGACCACACTGCATCCCCGTACGGCATTCCTGGATCAGATCCCGCGCCATGAACTCCCCGACGACTTCGTCAACGATATCGAGCACTGGAAGACCCGCAGTGGCGTGGTGAAGATCAACCTTGCCCTGGGCGAATTGCCGAACTTCACCGCCGATCCCAGCCACGGCCAGGCCGAGCACCACACCGGTTCGGTAGAGATGGCCCCGACGATGGAGTTCATTGAGGCCGCCTTCCAGGATGCCCGGGCCGGGCGGCCGGCACTGGCTCCGTTCAGCGACGGCACCATCCCCACAACGCTGGACAAGACGCTGAATCCCGATGGCACACACATCATGTCGATGTTCACCCAGTGGGTGCCCTCCGAGTGGGCGAGCGAACCGCACACTGAAGAACTCGAGGCCTACGCCGACCGGCTGATCGACCTCTACGACGAGGTGGCGCCCGGGTTCAAGGGCTCGATCCTGCACCGCGATATCGTCGGCCCGCACGAGATGGAAGTGGAGTACGGCCTGATCGGCGGCAACATTTTCCACGGCGAACTGTCCCTGGAGCAGTTGTTCCACATGCGGCCCGCGCCGGGATACGCCGATTACCGGACCCCGATCGCCGGGTTGTACAACGGGAGTTCGGCCACCCATGCCGGCGGGGGCGTCTGCGGTATCCCCGGCTGGCAGGCCGCCAAGGCGGCATTGGCCGATAAGAAGCGCGGCAACCGGAAGTTGCTCTCGGCACTGGGCAGGCGCTCCTGACCCCAAGGCCGCCCGAGGGCAGACTCCGCAGCACCGCGGTGGACGCGATGCTCGGCGCACGGTCGGTGGCGCTAGTCGGCGCCAGCGCCCGACCCGGCAGCTTCGGCGCCCGGATGATCGTCGAAGGCATGCGTAGTTCAGCGCGGATGCATCTGGTGAATCCGCGCTACGACCACATCAACGGTGTCGCCTGCGCACCGTCGCTGGCCGCTCTCGACGAGCCGGTGGATCTCGTGCTGCTCGGCGTACCGGACGCGGCATTGCGCGGCGAACTCGAAGCCGCGGCGGCCGCAGGGGCTCGCGGGGCGGTCGTGTTCGGCTCCGCGCATGCCCCGGGCCTGCGGGAGGAGATCTCCGCCGTAGCGATCGCGGCCGACATGGCGCTCTGTGGCGCGGGGTGCATGGGGTTCGTCAACAATGCAACCGGGTTGCGGGCCCTGGGCTATCTGGAACCCGATCCGCTTGCGGCCGGCGGTGTTTCGCTGATCACCCACTCCGGCTCTGCGTTCTCCACGCTACTCCGCGCCAACCGAGGGTTCGGGTTCCGGCTGGCAGTCTCCTCCGGCCAGGAACTGGTCACCGGCGCCGCCGACTACGTCGACTACGCGCTCGACGATCCTGGCACCACCCTGATCGCACTGCTACTGGAGACTCCCCGGGTGATAGGCAGGCTGCGCGCCGCCCTGCGCCGTGCGGCCGGACAGGACGTGCCCGTCGTGATTTTGTCGGTCGGCCACTCCCCGCGCGGCCGGGAGATGGTGGCAGCGCACTCCGGAGCGCTGGCCGGCGAGGACATCGGATGGCAGGCCTTCTGCGCGCAGACCGGGGCGATCCGGGTGCGCGATTTGGCCGAGTTGTGCGACACCATTGAGCTTTTCGAGTCCGGCCGTCGGCGCCGGCCAGGTTCACGCGGGATCGCCACCGTCCATGACTCCGGTGCGGAACGGGCGCTGTGTGCCGATCTCGCGCACGATCTGGGCGTCGAGTTCGCCGAACTGGGCGACGTGACGCTGGCCACCGTCACCGATCTGCTCGACGAGGGACTGATCGCCACCAATCCGCTGGACCTGTGGGGCACCGGCGCCGACACCCGGACCCTGTTCAGCTGCAGCCTGAAAGCGATCGTCGACGATCCCGCGGTCGCGGTGACGGCACTGGCTGTGGATCTGGTCACCGAATTCGACGGTGACACCGCCTACCCCGATGCTGTCATCGCGGTTGCGGCCACCACCGATTCGCCGATCGCGGTGCTGGCGTCGGTGTCATCCGCCGTCGACCGCACCGCCGCGGAACGCCTGCGCAGCAGCGGTATTGCAGTGTTGGAGAACGCGCGAAGCGGGATTGCGGCGCTGGGCCATCTGGCCCGCTGGCCGCTGGCCGCTGGAACCACCGCCGCGCTCATCGACCCCGATCGGCAGCGCCGCTGGTTATCGCGGCTGGCCGCACCCGACTGGGACGGCCATGCGGCGTTCGCACTGCTGGCGGACTACGGCATTGCGGTTACCGCAACCGGCGTTGCCGACGATCTCGATGATGTGCTGGCCCTCGCCGATACCGTCGGCTATCCGGTGGCACTGAAAACCTCAGGAGCCGAGCACAAGAGCGATGTGGGCGGTGTCGTCCTTGGTATCGCCGATGCGGCGGCGTTGAGCGAGGCCTACCGGTCGATGGCAGATCGTCTGGGTCCGGCCGTGAGCGTGCACGCCATGGCCGAGGCCGGCGTCGAGGTCTCCATCGGCGTGGTCCGCGATGAGAACTTCGGCTCGCTCATCGTGGTCGCGGCCGGCGGGACCATGGTCGAATTGCTCGCCGACCGCGCCGTCGCCTGCCCCCCGGTCGCGTCAGCCGATGCCATGCGGATGCTGCGCTCGCTGCGCATTGCTCCGTTGCTGGCCGGCTGGCGTGGCCAGCCTCCGGTAGATATCGACGCACTGGTCGACGTCATTGCCGGATTCTCGCAACTGGCACTCGAACTCGGCGACGTCATCGATGCCGTCGAGGCCAATCCGGTGATCGCTTCACCCACCGGTGCGATCGCGGTGGACGCGCTGGTGCTCGCGCGGGATCAGAAGATCGAGTAGACCTTGCGGACGGTCTCGTGGATCTCCCAGGTTCCCGACCAACCCAGCGGAAACACCGCGATATCGCCCACGCCGATTTCCTTGGACTGGCCGCCGTCCGGGGTGACCGTCATCCGTCCGGCCACCAGGTAGATCACCTCGTTGGTGTCCAGCACCCAATGCGACGGGCCGGGTGCACACTGCCATATGCCTGCCGACGCTGTGCCCTGGGCCCAGAGTTCGACACCGTGGGTCGCCATCGAATGACCGGTGGCCTCATCCAGTGGGCCCCAGTCCTCCAACTCGGCGTTGACGGCATCGGCCAGTACGGGGGTGGTGACAGCTTCACTCATCGGGTGATCCTTGCTTTCTCTTGTTGGGCAACGCTTTCTGGGAACGGCAGGGAGATCGGATCGGGCACCAGGCGACTGTTGCCGTGCGTGTCGAACCGGTCCAGGCCAAGATCGGTGATATCCAGCCACGAACACTTTTCGGTAATGACGAGATCGGCAGCTACCTCCGCGACCGCGGGGCCCCACATCATGCCGTGTCCGGCCGCACTTGCCACCACCGTGCCCGAAACCGGGCCATCCTCGGTGAGCAGTGGGCCCAGTATCGGGGTGTGATCGCTGGTGTAGTCGATGGTGGCCGCCCAGGTACGCCGCAGGCCCAGACCGGCCACCGCCGGGAAGATCTCCTCGATGCGTTCGCGGGCCTGCGCGTAGTAGACCGGGTCGAAACCCACAGCCGCACCGGGTTGCTCGTCGGGATTGCTCATGCCCCACAGCAATCCTCCGGCCGCGCCGGGACGCCAGTAGATCCCAGAGGTCACGTCGAACACCATCGGCAGTTGGTGGACATCCACGGACGGCACCGGTTCGGTCACCACCACCTGGTGACGAGCGCCGCCGGCCGGGATTCGGCCACCGGCCAGCGCCCCCACCTCGCCGAGGGTCGGACCGCCGGTCAGCACCACCCGGTCGGCATCGATGGGTCCCGACGAGGTGTTCACGCCGACCACCCGCCCGCCTGCGGTGCGCAGACCGGTGAACGCGCACCGTTCCCGGATGTCGACGCGGTGGGCAACCAGTGCGGCGGTGTAGGCCAACACATTGCGCGACGCTTCGATGTAACCGTCTCCGGGCGCGTAGGAGGCGCCCATCGTCACCCCGGGCGCCAAGCCCGTTTTCCGGCTGTCGATCTGAGCACTCGATACCCACTCGACATCCAGGCCGAGGCGCTGCTGCAGCGCGATCCGCTCACGCGCCTGAGACACCTCATCCTCGGTGAAGCACGGCATCAGGTACCCCTGGGCGATAAAGCCGCAGTCCAGTGGAAAACGGTCGCCGGTGGATCGATAGAAGTCCTGAGTTCGCATGCCAAGTCGGATGGCGGTCTCGGTGCCGCCCTGGGCACGCACCATCCCGGCGGCCCGACTGCTGGCGCCTGCACCGAGGGTTTTGGTCTCAAGCAGCACCACACGCCCGACGCCTCGCTCGGCGAGTTGGACCGCGGTCCATGCCCCGACCGTCCCGCCGCCGACCACCACCACATCGACGCTCGCGGAAATGGTCATATCAGCAGACCGTGGCATAGACTGAATGCTCAGTCAAGAGGAGGGAGAGCGCGGGCGATGTATGGGTTGACAGCCGAGGACATCAGGATCCAGAACACCGCGCGGGCCTTCGTCGACAGCCTGATCCCCTATGAGGTCGAGGCAGAACTGGCCGGTGGTTACCTCTCCAAGGAACTCACCGCCGAACACCACCGTCGTGCGATTGAATTGGGCCTGTACGCCACCAACATGCCGACATCGGTGGGTGGCCCGGGATTGACTGCGCTGCAACAGGTTCTGGTTCAGGAGCAGACCGGCCGGGCCACCAATGCACTGGCCTGGGTGATGCACACCCCTCCCCAATGGTGGGCCGATGTCGCTACCGACTACCAGCTGCAGCGCTGGTTGCTTCCCGGTGTGCGGGGCGAGAGGCACGAGGCCTACGCGATCACCGAGGAGTTCGCCGGCTCGGATGTCTCGGCGTTGGAGACCACCGCCCGTCGAGACGGCGATGACTACATCATCAACGGCGTGAAGTGGCACGTCACCTCCTTCAACCTCGCCGACTACGTCTTCGTTCAGGCCCGACTCGAGGGCGGCGATCACGAGGGCGACCATGTCCTGCTGGTGGTGGATCTGCCGTGGCCAGGTGTGGAGGTGGTGCGCAGTCCGCGCTACACCCACAACATCCCTGACGAGCATCCGATCGTGTCGTTCGTCGATGTCCGCGTGCCGGCAACCCATCTCGTCGGCGCCGAGGGACAGGGAATGACGTTCACCCAGGACTGGTTCCGCTTCGAGCGCATCATGGTCTCTTCGCGTTGTGTGGGCGCGGCGCAACGCCTCGTCGACGAGATGACGGCGTTTGCACGCGAGCGGATCGTCGACGGCAAGCCCCTCGGCGAGCACCAGTTGGTCGCCGGCATGCTCGCCGACAGCGCCACCGAGTTGTTCGCGGCGCGCAGCCTGCTTTACGAGGTGGCCCGCGGTATCGATGCCGGCCTGGACCGCAAGGCACTGCACGGCCAAGCGTCGATGGCCAAGCTGTACTGCTCGGAGATGGCCGGCCGGGTTGCCGACCGGGCGGTGCAGATCTTCGGCGGTCGCGGCTACATGCGCGAGAACGTCGCCGAGCGGATGTTCCGGGAGTTGAGGGTGGAACGGATCTGGGAGGGCGCGAGCGAGATCCAGCGGATCATCATCGGCAGGCAGCTGATGCTCCGCGGCCCGCAGGCGGTGCTCGAACCCCGGTAGACGGGTGTCAGACCCGGGAGCCGGTCAGCGCGGCGCTGACCTGTTTCGCCGTCGTCCGGCCGGCCTCGATGGCTCCGTCGACCCATCCCGACCACACTCCGGCGAAGTCGGCACCGGTCAGGTGAATCCGGCCCCACTGCAACTCCACCTCGGCGCACGCCGTCGCCTGTCCCGGCCGGATCGCCAGCCAGGTCCCCTTCGAGTACGGGTCGCGCAGCCAGTCGTGGCCGAAGACCTCCTCGACGGTGGCATTGAGGCCCAGCTGATCAAGACCGGCCTGCAGGAGGTCGGCCCGGTCGAAGGTGATGTCAGGTTCCAGGCCGAAGGACGCCAGGATGCCCTTGACACCGGACTCCTCGGTGACGGTGTCCTTCAGGGTGCACTCCACCACGCCCGGCCAGCCCATCGCGAACACGTGCTTCAAGCCGGCCATCTTCGCCCAGACCTTCACGCACCGGCCGGTGTGACCCTGCGCGACCAGCGTGGCGAGCACGGGCGGGTAGCCCGGCGTGAAGGCGATGTCGCCCAGGGTGTTCAGCGGAGCGGCCAGCACGCACTGGCGGGCCGCGAAGCGCTTGCCCGTAGCGGAAGACACCTCCACGCCGTCGGCGGTCTCGGTGACGGCGGTCACCGGTTCGCCCAGGCGGACGTGGGAGGCGATCTCGTCGGCGACCCGTTGCGCCAAGCCGCCGCTGCCGATGTCGACCCGGGCCAGCGATGCGAAGAACGAATATGCGGGATCGTTGTCGAAACCCGCGATTTCGCGGAGGTAGACGAACGCCGAGAACTCGGTGGGCAGCGCACCGGTGAGGGTGTAGGACTGCGCGCGGAGGAGGTCGGCGATGGCCGGCGGCGCATCGAGGTTGGCGAGGTACTCGCTGAACGGGATGTCCAACGCCGCGGTGTTGACCTGATCAAACCTGTTCGCGAACACCACCGGTGCGATGTCGGCCTTGATGCGGTCGAGGACATTGTCGAGTTCCGCCATGTCGATGAGGGCGTCGGGCTCCTCACCGTCGGCCTGCCGGCCGTCGAGGTACCAGCGGTTGGCGCCCTCCCGGTCGGCCTCGACGAAGCGGGCACCGTAGCGCTCCACTTCGGCGGCCATGAAGTGATGGCGCGCCGGATCGAACCACTCGGCGCCGAGGTCGACCACCACGTCCGTGCCGGGGAACGTGGTGGAGTAGGTGCGTCCCCCCGCCCGGTCCCGGGCTTCGAGGACCACCACCCGATGGCCCGCTTCGATCAGATCCCGCGCGGCCACCAGTCCGGCGAAGCCGGCCCCGATCACGACGGCGTCGAAGATTTCAGATTCGCCCATTGGCGAATTGTGTCACGCTGATTGAGTGTTCAGACACCGGTTCGCTCAGTTGGAGAATGACGGTCGAGGCCGCGCGCGGTGAGCAGCCCGAAAGTCCTGCCCGAACGAGCACGCGTGGTCATCGTGGGCGGCGGGGTGACCGGGTGCAGTATCGCCTACCACCTGGCGCACCTGGGGTGGACCGACGTCGTCTTGCTCGAACAACACGAACTGACCGCCGGCACCACCTGGCATGCGGCCGGGCTGATCACCTCCGCGGGCATGACGGATGAGACCGCGCTGTTCTTCAGCCGCTACTCCCGTGATCTTTATGAGCGACTCGAGGCGGAGACCGGCCATTCCACCGGCTTCAACCCGGTCGGACACGTCAGCCTGGCCACCAGTCCGCAACGACTGGAGGCGCTGCGCCGGTCGTCGGCCTGGATGCACGGCTTCGGTGTCACCGAGCATGAGATCTCGGCGCGCGAACTGCAGGATATGTGGCCGCTGCTGGAGACCTCCGACGTGCTGGCCGGCTTCTATGTGCCCGACGAGGGCCGCGCCGATCCGGTCGGTGTCGCCACCTCAATGGCCAAGGGAGCCAAAGCGCTGGGGGCATGTGTCATCGAGGGCATCAGGGTCACCGGCGTCGAGACCAAACGCGGCAGGGTAAGCGCGGTGCTGACCGAGCAGGGCCGCATCGAGACCGAGATCGTGGTGAACGCGGCCGGGATGTGGGCCCGGCAGCTCGGTGCGCGCAACGACGTCTGCATCCCGCTGCAGGCGGCCGAGCACTACTACCTGATCACCGACGCGGTCCCCGGCATGGACAAGAATCTCGCCGTGATCGAGGATCCGGATCGCTACGGCTATTACCGACCCGAGGGCGACGGCATGCTGGTCGGCCTGTTCGAACCGGTCGGTGCCCCGTGGTCGCTGGACGGCGTGTCCGACGGCTTCGCCTTCGGCAGCCTGCCGCCGGACTGGGAGCGGATGGGCCCGTATCTGGGCACCGCCCTCGAACGCATCCCGTCGCTGTCCGACGTCGGAGTGCGACTGTTCTTCTGCGGCCCGGAGTCGTTCACCCCCGACATCCGGCCGATGCTCGGTCCCGCACCCGAGTTGGAGGGCTACTTCGTCGCCGCCGGGATGAACTCGCTGGGGATCCTGATGGGCGGCGGCGTCGGAAATGTCATGGCGCACTGGATCGTCGACGGTTTACCGCCGGTCGATATCACCGGCTACGCCATCGACCGGGCTGCCGGGCACGAGACCTCCCGGCGCTTCCGTGCCGAACGGACCGTCGAACAACTCGGTGTACTTTTCGGCGATGCAGTCTGGCCCGCCTGGAAGCCCGGCTCGGCCCGGGACGTACGGCGTTCGGTGCTGCACGACCGTCTGGTGGCCGCCGGCGGACACTTCAACGCCTCGGTGGGCTGGGAGTTCGCCGAGTGGTACGACGCCGACGGCGCCCATCCGGCCACCACCCTGGACTACGCCAGGCAGGGCTCCTTCGAGATCGTGGGTCGCGAGCACCGGGCGGTGCGCGAGGACGTCGGCGTTCTGGACATGAGCCTGATGGCCAAGTTCCTGGTGCAGGGACCTTCCGCCGCCGCGGTGCTCGACCGCCTCTCGGTCAGCGTCGTCGACCGGGAGATCGGCCGGCTGGTCTACACCCAGTGGCTCAACAACGCCGGCGGCATCGCCACCGACCTCACGGTCACCCGACTCGGCGAGGAAAAGTTCCTCGTGGTGGCCAGTGACCTGATTCACCGGCGCGTCGAGCCGATGATCCGGCGACAGACCCGCGCCGGGGAGTTCGTCACGGTCACCGATGTCACCTCCGGAACGACGCTGCTCTCGGTGCAGGGACCGAAGTCGCGGGCCCTGCTGTCCAGGCTCACCGATGCCGATCTTTCCAATGACGCCTTCCCATACCTGTCGGCCCGGCACATCCACGTTGGATACGCACCGGTGTTGGCTATCCGGGTGACCTATCTCGGCGAGCTCGGCTGGGAGTTGCACGTGCCCGCCGAGTACGCCGCCGGTGTCTTTGACGAGTTAACCGGAGCCGGAGCAGATCTCGGGTTCCGGCCGGTCGGACTCGCGGCGATGTCGAGCCTTCGGCTGGAGAAGGGCTACCGCGACATCGGCGTGGACATCGACAACACCGACAACCCCATCGAGGCGGGTTTGGGATTCACCATCGCTTGGGACAAGCCGGGGGGCTTCGTCGGCCGCGACGCATTGCTGGAGTTCAAGGCGCAGGGCGCTGCGCGCAACCGCGTGGTGAGCCTTTTTGTGGACGACGCCGGGGCTGATCTGTTCGGCAACGAGCCGGTGCTCGCCGACGGCCGCTGGGTCGGCTACGTCCGGGCCGCTGCGTACGGCTACACCCTCGGCGGGCCGGTAGGTCTGGCGCAGGTGTTCCACGAAGGCGGGGTCACCGCGGCCTGGTTGCGCGAGCAGTCGTTCACGGTGCACGCACCCGCTGGCGACTATCCGGTCCGGCTGCAGTTCCAGCCGTTCTACGACCCGCAGCGCTCGCGCATCCTCGATGCCTGAAGTTCGGGGCCCGTACCGGGTGGGCAGCCCGCGACAGCGGCCGCGTCAGCCGGTGTAGGCGCCGACGCTGATACCGCGGGCGGCCAGCCATGCCACCGGATCGGTGGGGTTGCCGCCGCCGAGCAGAA
>JBAXCK010000057.1:0-18097 GCA_037141465.1 Mycobacteriaceae bacterium
GCCGGGCCGGGACCGGGATTGGCCGGGCCGGCCGCCGGCGGCCGCGGCCCTGGAGCGGTACCGGGACCTGAGCCGGGGGGCGGTGGCGGCTTGGGCCCCGGCGGTGGCGGCGGCGGAGGACCCCCGCTGGGGCCGGTACCGACCTGCGGGGGCGGGGGCGGTGGCGTCCTGTTGAGAGCGGGCGTGTCCGGTGCCGACCCGCCACCGACGGATCCGGCGGATCCGATGGGTCCGGCGGGGGCCTGAATGATCCCGCTCTCCTGACGCGGTGGCGACATCACCGGCGCACCGGCGTCTGTAGACCCCTGCCGCTGGGCGGGACTCGACGGCTCGGCCTGTGGGGGGACGACGGTACCGTCCCGCCCGGCGGGGACATCGGTGACGACACTGCTCGGAGCCGCGGGGGCAGGAGACTTGCCGACATTGGCCGGGGTGATGAAAGGAAGTTTGACGTCGGTGCTGCGGCCCGCAGTCAGCCCGACCCCGAGTGCGAGAACGGTCAGCACCAGCGCGGCGGCGATCTGCAGGTAGGGCCGCGGCCGGGGGCCATCGGGCCGGCTCGATGCCGAGCTGAGAGTCTGCAGGTAGGGGCCGAAACACTCGCGTGCGTAGTCGGCGACCTGCTCCCGGGTGGTCAGCGGCTGGCCGGGTCGGCTCACGACCACCATGGAGTGTGCAAGCCGGACGAACACGTCGGCGAGGGATGCGGCGTCGGGAGTGTCGTGGGCCGAGTCCAGCCGCGTGAGTCGCTCCGCGATCAGCGGCAGGCTGACATCCATGATCGATCCGGACGTGCTCGACAGCACCGGCAGTTGCTCGCCGGAATCGGAGTCCATCTCGCGGATGACGAGCGGATGGTTCCGCAATGTCCACACGATGTCGGTGAAGGCGATCAGCGAGCGCTCGGAGAATGAGCCGCCCCGCCCCCCGGCCTGGTCGAAGGCCTGATCGAGGATCTCGGTGAATTCGCCGACCACGGCCGTCCTGAGCAGGTCACCCTTGCTCGGCCACCGCCGGTAGATGGTCATATGGGACACGCCGGCGTACTTCGCGACGAGTTCCACGGTGGCCCGCTTGACGCCGAAGTCGCGCAGCACCCGGGTCGCGCCGTCGAGGATCTTGGCCCCGGTCGGGTCGAGCTCCTGCGGCGACACGGCACCACCTTCCCGGGCTCGATCAGCAGCCGTGCGACCAGCCTACTACTGATCCACTCGCACTCGATCGACGTCGCCGCGCCGGCCGGCGCGCCGCGATGAGAGCCGATCGAGAACCGCGTAACACTTGACACGCAGGGAAAGCGGTGATGTGATGCTCTCGTTAATTCAATAACACTCGCAGTTCAGAGCCATTTTCCGTGTCGGGTCCCGTGGGGCTCGCCGATCAAGGATGAGGACCGGTGAAACCGATGCCCGCACGTTCAAACCTGGTGAGCCCGATCGGCGTGGGGCGGGTGGGAGCCCTCGCGGTCGCCCTCGGAGTCGGCGGGGTGCTCGCCTCGATCCCCTGGACCGCCTCCGCCGACGATTCGGCCGCAACCACATCGCGCAGCGCGCAGCGGCCCGCGAACGGCGAAGTGCGGACCTCGGCCGCATCCCGGGTTACCGCCGGTGCCGCATCGGCACCCGCGTCGCCGGCTCGGACCGCCCCCCTCAGAGGGGCACACGGAGCGGGTCCGCGTGGCGCGGCGCCGGCGGGACCGCCACCGCAGCCCGTCCGATTCCCTCCGCCTCGACCACTGATCCCTCCCTCGCCGCCGTCACCGCCGCCGTCACCCCCGGCGCCCACGCCGGTACCGCCGACGCCGGCCCGGCCGGAGATCACCTACCGGTCGATCGACGGCAGCGGTAACAACCTGACGAATCCCGGACTGAACGCCGTCGGCGCCGATTTCAGCCGGATCGGCGCGGCCCACTTCAGTGATGGAATCTCGGCCCTGCGCACGGACCTGCCGAACGCGCGCACCGTGAGCAACATCGTCGTCGCCGGCAACGGCGACACCCCGAATGCCGAGGGGCTGTCCGGGATGATGTACGCGTGGGGTCAGTTCATCGACCATGACATCAACCTGACCCTCTCCGACGGCACCACCCACATCGACGTCGCTGTCCCCAGCGGGGATTCGGTCCTGAGCGGATCCATCTCAATGACCCGCGCAGTGATCGACCCCGCCACGGGCGTCTCCGGTAAGCCTGCGTTGACCACCAACAACGTGACGGGGTGGCTGGACGGCTCCATGGTCTACGGGTCGGACGCCACGACCGCGGCCAGTCTGCGCGGGAGCGACGGCCGTCTGCTGACCTCGACCGGTGACAACCTCCCGATCGTCAACGGCGCCTTCGTCGCCGGGGACAGCCGCGTTCAGGAGAACCCCGACCTGACGGCCCTGCAGACGGTGTTCATGCGTGAGCACAACCGCCAGGTCGATCTGCTCAAAGCCGCCCACCCGGACTGGACCGGCGACCAGTTGTACAACCAGGCCCGCGCGATCGTCACCGCGGAGATCGAGCACATCACCTACAGCGAGTTCCTGCCGCATCTGGTCGGCGCCAACGCGATTGCGCCGTACACGGGCTACAAGCCGACCGCCGACGCCCGGCTCACCGAGGAGTTCGCCGGCGCCGCATTCCGATTGGGCCATTCGATCGTTTCGGCCAACCTGCAGAAGACCGATGAGCAGGGCAATCCTGTCGGCCCGGCTGTCACCCTCAAGGACGCCTTCTTCCAGGACACCACGGCCTTCCAGGCCGACGGTGGAGCCGATGGCCTGCTGCGTCATCTGACCAACGATCCGTCCAATGCACTCGACGTTCACATCGTCGACGATCTGCGCAATTTTCTGTTCGGACCGTCGGCGGGACTGGACCTCGCAGCGATCAACCTTCAGCGTGGCCGGGACCTCGGCCTGGGAACGTTGAACGAAACCCGCGCGTCGCTGGGACTGACGCCATACACCAGCTTCTCGCAAATCACCTCCGACCCGACCACGGCAGCGGATCTGCAGTCCGTCTACGGCGACGTCAACAAGGTGGAACTGTGGGTCGGCGGGCTGGCAGAGGACCATCTCAACGGGGCAATGGTCGGACAGACCTTTGACGTGATCATCAGTCAGCAGTTCACCAATCTTCGCGATGGCGACCGCCTCTGGTATCAGAACCAGGGCTTCGACGCTGCCACACTGCGCAGCATCGAATCCACGACGCTGTCTTCGGTGATCCTCAAAAACACCACCATCGCCACTATGCAGGATGACGCTTTCGTGTACTACGAACGCCGCAGCGGCAGCAGTGCGATCGAGGATCCGACGGCACCCCAACTGGTGGTGGGGTCCAACGGCGGCGACACCCTGACCGGCGGCACCAGAGCCGACCTTCTGGTCGCAGGCACCGGTCTTCAGACTCTCACCGGCGCGGCCGGCGCCGATACCTTCATCGTGGGAAGCAGTGGCGTCAACGCCGTCATCACCGATTTCACAGTCGGCCAGGACCGGCTGCGGTTCACCAACCTCGGTCAGCCCGGCAAGACCGGAGTGAAGATCACCACCCAGGCCGGCCATGTCGTCATCACATTCGCCGGGAACACGGTGTCGTTACTCGGGGTGGCGGCCAACAAATTCAAGCTCAGCGATGTGAGTTTCAGCTAGTCGCATCGGCTGTCGCGACGACGATCTGGCCGTCGCGAACCGCCACCGCGCGGGGACGCAGCGCCTGGGTCGCCGGTCCGCGCAGCACCTCGCCGTCGAGGCCGAACGCGCTGCCGTGGCACGGGCACACAGCCTTGCCGTCGGTGACCGTCGACAGCGCACAACCGGCGTGGGTGCACCGGGCGACGAAGCCTTCGAAGACCCCGGCGGTGGGCTGAGTGATCAGCGTCCCGTCCGCCACGACGCCCGACCCCACCGGCACGTCGGCCGCGGTGGCCAGCACCTGTCCGGGAGTGGGCTTGGCGGGCGCCTCGGTCTTGGCGGCCTGCCCGCAGGCAGCCAGGGGGACGGCGGCGGCACCGATCAGGACGGCACGTCTTGGCAGTTCGGGAGTCATCGTCGGTCAGCGTAGTTCAGCCTCGCAGGTAAGTTGAAGGGGCCATGACGCAGTACGAGAGCCCGTCCGCCGGAGTGCCCGCGCTCCGCATCTCCGACGCCGACCGCAGCGGAACGCTGCGCCGGCTGCACAACGCCGTGGCACTGGGACTGATCGACATCATCGAGTTCGAGGAACGCTCCGCCGCGGTGGCGATCGCCCGTCAGCCGTCCGAACTCGACGCGCTCGTCGGGGACCTTCCCGGGCCCGGGGCGATCGCCACCTCGGCGGCCGACCGGCTGGAATTGCGGGGCTGGCTCGGTTCGCTGCGTCGGCACGGGGAATGGACGGTGCCGACGCGGCTGGCGCTGGTGCGACGGGTGGGCTCGGTGCACCTCGACCTCACCAGCGCCCGCTTCGCCGGGCCGGTGGTGGTGCTCGAACTCGACATGATCCGTGGTTCGGTGGACATCCGGTTGCCCGCCGGCGCCAGCGCATCGCTGGACGACGTCGTGGTCTACGGCGGCAGCGCGCGCGATCGCCGCAAGTCGCCCCCCGCCGAGGGCCGGCCACACGTGGTGCTCACCGGCCGCGTCGTCATGGGGTCGGTGACGATTCGCGGCCCCAAGCGGCCACCGCTGAGCCGCGGCCGGTAGGGGACCGCGTCGATGCGCAGTGCTGTGAAGTCGGGTGTCCTCTCACCGACGCGGTCGGTGCCCAACGCCATCCAGCGGCCCGAATACGTGGGCCGCTCCGGCGTTGCCGAGGGCAACGAACCCTGGGTGCAGAGCACCGAGGTCATCGAGAAGATGCGCATCGCCGGTCGCATCGCCGCCCGGGCGCTGGCCGAAGCCGGTAAGGCGGTGGAACCCGGCGTCACCACCGACCAACTGGACCGTATCGCGCATGAGTACATGGTCGATCACGGCGCCTACCCGTCGACGCTGGGATACAAGGGCTACCCCAAGTCCTGCTGCACATCGCTGAACGAGATCATCTGTCACGGCATCCCGGACTCGACGGTCATCGAGGACGGTGACATCGTCAACATCGACGTGACCGCTTACATCCACGGCGTGCACGGTGACACCAACGCCACCTTCCTCGCCGGCGACGTGAGCGAGGAGCACCGTCTGCTCGTCGAACGCACGCACGAGGCCACGATGCGCGCCATCAAGGCGGTGCGATCCGGCCGCGCACTGTCGGCGGTCGGCAGGGTCATCGAGTCCTATGCGAACCGGTTCGGCTACAACGTGGTCCGCGACTTCACCGGGCACGGTATCGGCACCACATTCCACAACGGACTGGTCGTCCTGCACTACGACGAGCCCGAAGTCGAAACCGTCCTCGAACCGGGGATGACCTTCACCATCGAACCGATGATCAACCTCGGTGCGCTGGACTACGAGATCTGGGATGACGGCTGGACGGTGGCCACCCGCGACCACAGGTGGACGGCGCAGTTCGAGCACACGATCGTGGTCACCGAGGACGGCGCCGACATCCTGACTCTGCCGTGATAGGGCAGGCCGTGATAGGGCAGGCCGTGATAGGGCAGGCCGTGATGGGGCAGCCGTGATGGCAGGCGCGCTTCTGATCGCCGGGGCCACCTCGGATGCCGGCAAGTCGGTGGTGGTGGCCGGACTGTGTCGCCTGCTGCACCGCAGGGGAATCCGGGTGGCGCCGTTCAAGGCGCAGAACATGAGCAACAACTCCTACGTCACCGCCGACGGCGGAGAGATCGGCCGCGCCCAGGCCATGCAGGCCCGTGCCGCCGGGCTGGAGCCGAGCATCCGGTTCAACCCGATCCTGCTCAAACCCGGCAGCGACCGCACCTCTCAACTGATCGTGCGCGGGCGGGTGGCCGGGACGGTCGCTGCCGCTGATTACGTCACCCATCGCGACGGGCTGGCCTCGGTGGTGGCCGAGGACCTTGCGGGATTGCGGGCGGAGTTCGATGCGGTGATCTGCGAGGGCGCAGGCTCACCGGCCGAGATCAACCTTCGGGCAACGGATCTGGCCAATATGGGGCTGGCCCGCGCCGCCGGCATCCCCGTCGTCGTCGTCGGTGACATCGACCGGGGCGGAGTTCTGGCCCATCTGTTCGGCACCGTCGCGGTGCTCGATCCGCTCGATCAGGCGCTGATCGCCGGATTCATCATCAACAAGTTCCGCGGGGATCCGGGACTTCTCGCGCCGGGACTGGACCAACTCTTCGCGCTGACCGGCAGGCCCACCTACGGCGTGCTGCCGTACTGCCATGAGTTGTGGCTCGACGCCGAGGATTCGCTGTCGGTGCTGCCCGGCGGCGTCGGCCGCCCCCAGCCGCCCATCGGAGAGCAGTCGTTGCGGGTGGCCGCCGTGCGACTGCCGCGGATCTCCAACTCGACCGACATCGAAGCGCTGGCCTGTGAGCCCGGTGTGCTGGTGCGTTGGGTCTCCGATGCCGCCGACGTCGCTGACGCCGACGTCGTCGTGATCCCGGGCAGCAAGGCCACCGTCGAGGATCTCCAGTGGCTTCGTCGGCACGGTATCGCCGATGCCATCGTCGCGCATGCCGCAGCGGGCGGTGCGGTACTCGGCATCTGCGGCGGCTTCCAGATGCTCTGCCGCCGTATCGACGACGCGGTGGAAAGCCGGCGCGGGGCGGTGGACGGTCTGGGACTGCTCGACGCCGACATCGAGTTCGCCGCCACCAAGACCCTCACCCGGTGGGAATCGCCGCTGTCGGGGTACGAGATCCGCCACGGTCAGGTGGTGCGCTGCTGCGAGGACGTCTGGTTCGAGTCCGGCGGAGCGGCACAGGGATACCGCCGCGGCCCGGTGTTCGGGACGCACTGGCACGGAGTCCTCGACAACGACGAGTTCCGGCGGACATGGTTGGGGATCGCCGCCAGCGCCGCCGGGCGGACGGGTTTCGAGGTCGCGCGGGATGTCGATGTCGCAGCGCGCCGGGACGCCCAGCTCGATGTGATCGCCGACCTGCTGGAGGCACATCTGGACATCGACGCCGTCCTGGCGTTGCTAGAGGGCCCGCCGCCGGTCTCATCGGTGATCACCACGGCCGTACGCTGACGATCGTGAGGAAAGTGGTGCCCGCAGTGCTGGCGTGCGTTGTGCTCACCGGCTGCGGTGGCACCGTCAGCGGTACCGCGACGTGGCCGGGCACCAGACTCGACGCCGCGCTTCTGACCGAGCCCGATTTCCCCGCGGGTGTGCGCTACGACCGGATCGTCGAGAGGCCCGGCGAACCGGATGGTGCCGGCGGTCCGGGTTCGATGCTGTCGCGCCCACAGGGATGCGCCAACGCCCTCACCGACGTCATCGCGGAGTCTGCGGAGCGCGGTCCGGGCAGCGCTGCGAAGTACGCGGCGTCCTACGACGGGGCCCGCATCGTCATGACGCTGCTGTCGTCGAACCTGGATCTGGCGAAGCTGCGCGCGGAGGCGACGCGGTGCGCGGCATTCGAGGCGTTCTTCGACCCCGACTCCGAGGGGATCCCGATCACCACCACGCCCCTGCCCGGCGTCGACGGCGACGGGATCGCCTATCAGCAGACGATGACACTGCGGGACGCGGCGAGCAGTGTCTACATGGCGTTTGCGAACGTCGGGGACTCCGCGGTGTTCGGTGTCGCGTTCGGCACGCCCGATCGCTCGATCGGGGCCAAGGCGATCATGCCGAGGACCTTCCTGGACGTGTTCTCCCAGCAGGTCAGGAAGCTTCGGGCTTCCTGAAGAGTGCCTGAGAGGGGGCTCGATCAAGGCGCGTCAGGATCGCGCGCCGCAGTAGCGTGTGTGAATGGCCGCGACGATGATGACCGTCGACGGCTTCCCGGTGCCGGTCGTCGTCTGCGGCCCGGACTCCGGTCCCGACAACGGCCCCTACGTTGTGATCCTCGGCGCCGCCGCACATGCCCCGGCCGCCTACGACAGCCTGTGTCAGCGTCTGCACACCGCGTCGGTCCGCACCGTGGTGATCGGGGCAGACCCCCGCCTGCACCCCAAAGCCGTCGTCGCGATCCTGGACAACCTCGAGGTGCCCTGGGCGGTGCTCGTCGGCGATCGTTTCGGCGCCGAGTTGGCCTGGGAGGTCGCCGCCGCGCGGCCGGATCGCTTCGTCGGCCTCGTGGTCGTCGACCGGGGTCACCCGCGGGTGCCCGATCCGCACGGTGTGATCCGCGATCCGGAGTGCCGGCCGGTGGAGGTCAACACCACCGCCTTGGTGACCACACCCGCGTCGCGGGCCGTGGCCAAAGCCAGTCAGCGCTACGTGCACAGCGATTTCCGGCTGGCCGAGTTCGCCGGACGGCGCAACGCAGCCGAGTCGACCGCTCAACTCGCGGCCGAGATCGTCCTGCGCACCAGCACCTGGTGAATCAGGCCAACTGATCGGAGGGCAGTTCGACCTGGCGGACCGGACCGGTGAACCACTTCTTCACCGAGAGATGCCAGTACAGCCACAGCAGGAACAGCACCCCGAACACCACGATCGGGGTGTAGTTGACGAACTTCCATTCAAAGCTCGCATCCCAGGGCACGCCCCCGAGTGAGGTCGGGAACATCGCCACGATCGAGGTGAGGATGATCTCGGCGAGCGCCAGCGGAGCCATCCAGCGGTGGTGCCCGCGTAGATTCCAGCTGCCGACCCGGAAGGACTCGCCGGCCTTCCAGCGGTAGAAGATCGGCACCGCGAAGCACAGGTACAGGCCGACGACGCCGATGGACACCACCGCGAAGAACGCGATCGGAACCGGTGCGCCGTTGACGTCCACCTCTACCAGCGCCGGCAACGTGAGTAGTGCCGCCAGCGCCGCGGTCACCATCACGGCATTGGCCGGCACCTTATTGGCGTTCACCGCCGACCAGAGCCGGTGGCCGGGAACCGCACGGTCACGGCTGAAGGCGAACAGCATCCGCGAGGCGCTGGTCTGGCATGCGGTGGTGCAGAACAGCTGTCCCGCCGTGGAGATGAACAGCACCAGTGCGGCGAGTTTGGCGGGAAGCGCCTGGGCGAAGATGGTCGCCACCGCACCGCCGGCCGCCGACACCGCATCGGAGTCCTGCACCGCGAACAGGAACGCCAGCAGCAGGATCCAGCCGCCGATGGCGGAGTAGAAGATCGACCGCCAGATCCCTTTGGCGGCGGCATTCGCCGCGCTCTTGGTCTCCTCCGAAAGGTGCGCGGAGGCGTCGTATCCGGTGATCGTGTACTGCGTCAGGATCGCCGAGATGGGCAGCACCAGCAACAGCCAGCCCCATCCCGATGTCGCCCCGCCGAACATCCCGCTGTTGTTGATCGTCTTTGCGAACACCTCGGAAAAGCTCGCGTGTTGTTTGGGCACCAGGAGCAGAATCGCGATGACGGCGGTGGCGCCGGCCACATGCCACCACACCGAAATGTTGTTGATCACCGCGAGCAGATGGCTGGAGAAGATGTTGATGGTCGCCACCGCCACCAGGATGATCAGGAACATCACGAAGACCCGCTGGAGGCTGTAGCCGGCGAGCCAGCCTTCACTCAGCGTGCCGAGGGTGAGGTCGAGGAACGTGGCGCTGCCATAGGCCACCGAGGCCAGGATGGCGATCAACCCGATCAGGTTGAGCCAGCCGGTGTAGTAACCGGCTTTCGGGCCACCGAGTTTGGCTGCCCACCAATAGATTCCGCCCGACGTGGGAAATGCGGAGACGAGTTCGGACATGCAGAGCCCGATGAGCAGGATGAAGGCCGACAGGATGGGCCAGCCCCAGGCGATCGCCGCCGGGCCGCCGTTGTTCCAGCCCAGTCCGAACGAGGTGAAGCAGCCCGCCAGGATTGAGATGATCGAGAACGAGATCGCAAAGTTGTTGAATCCCGACCACGACCGCTGGAGCTCCTGGGAATAACCGAGTCGCGCCAGATGCAGTTCGTCCTCGTCGAGCAGTTCATGGCCCTCTGGCACGGCGGTCTCCTTCACCGGTAGAGCCCCGCTGTTGATGTCACGGCCGGGCATCCTGTGCTGGCACACTAAGGGTTTATTGGTTTGTTGTCCTACCTTTGGCGTGTCAATCGTGTAAACCGTGCCTATGACATCTGACGGGACAATCGGACGCCGGCGCGGGCTGCTGACGCCTGGTGAACTGGACCGGCTGATGGCCGCCGGCGAGATCGACACGGTCATCGTCGCCTTCGCCGACATGCAGGGCAGGTTGACCGGTAAGCGGGTGTCGGCCCGGCTGTTCGCCGAGGAGGTCGCCACGCACGGCGCCGAGTGCTGCAACTACCTGCTCGCCGTCGACGTCGACATGAACACCGTCAACGGGTACGCGATGTCGAGCTGGGACTCCGGCTACGGCGATATGGTCATGCGTCCGGATCTGAGCACGCTGCGGCTGTTGCCGTGGCTGCCCGGCACCGCCCTGGTGATGGCGGACCTGCTCTGGCACAACGGTGATCCGGTCGTCGCGGCGCCGAGGGCGATCCTGCGCAAGCAACTCGACCGGCTTGCCCAGCGCGGACTCGGGGCCTTCGTGGGCACCGAACTGGAATTCATCGTCTTCGATGACAGTTACCGCGACGCGTGGGCGGCGGACTACCGCGGTCTGCGCAAGGCCAGTGATTACAACATCGACTATGCGATCCACGCCTCGACCCGGCTCGAGCCGTTGCTTCGCGACATCCGCCTCGGCATGGACGGCGCGGGAATGTACTGCGAGGGAGTCAAGGGCGAGTGCAACCTCGGCCAGCAGGAGATCGCCTTCCGCTACGACGACGCGCTGGTCTCCTGTGACAACCATGCCATCTACAAGAACGGCGCCAAGGAGATCGCCGATCAGCACGGCAAGAGCCTGACGTTCATGGCCAAGTACGACGAGCGTGAAGGAAACAGCTGCCACATCCACATCTCCCTGCGCGCCAGCGACGGCAGTGCGGTGTTCTCCGACGAGGACGATCCGCGCGGGATGTCGCCGATGTTCTCCCACTTCATCGCCGGCCAGATCGCCACCCTGCGCGAGCTGACGCTGTTCAGTGCCCCCAACATCAACTCCTACAAACGATTCGTGGAGGGCAGCTTCGCGCCCACCGCGGTGGCCTGGGGAATGGACAACCGCACCTGCGCACTGCGGGTGGTCGGGCACGGCCATTCGATGCGCGTGGAGTGCCGAACGCCGGGCGGTGACGTCAATCAGTACCTATCGGTGGCCGCGCTGATCGCCGGCGGCCTGTACGGCATCGACAACGCCCTGCCGCTACCCGAGCCGCTGCCGGGCAACGCCTACGTCAGTGACGCGCAACGGCTGCCCGGCACGCTGGCCGAAGCCGCTGATCTGTTCGCCGGGTCGGCGATGGCGCGGGAAGCGTTCGGCGACGATGTGGTCGAGCACTACCTGAACAACGCCGCGGTGGAACTCGCCGCGTTCAACTCGGCTGTCACCGACTGGGAGAGGGTGCGCGGATTTGAGCGCTTCTGACGATCTTCCCAGGTCGCTGCCCTTCATCGGACTGACCACCTACCGGCAGCGGGCGCAGTCGGGTGTGTGGGATGTCGACGCCGTCTTTCTGCCCGGTGTCTACGTCGACGGCGTGAGCGCCTGCGGAGGCGTCGCCACACTGCTGCCGCCACAGGCCGCCGGCGCCGCAACCGCCGCAACCGCCGAGCGGGTCCTCGACGGGCTGGACGGGCTGATCATCACCGGCGGCCGCGACATCGAACCGGCCGCCTACGGCCACGAGCCGCACCCGGCGACCGACGAACCGGCCCGCGACCGCGACGCCTGGGAGTTCGCGTTGCTCGCCGCGGCGTTGCGCCGGCACACACCGGTCCTCGGCATCTGCCGCGGCGCGCAGATTCTCAACGTCGCACTCGGCGGAACGTTGCACCAGCACCTTCCCGACGTGATTGGACACAACCACAAGAAGGGCGATGCCGTCTTCGCCACATCCGCGGTGCGCACCGCTGCGGGCACCCGGCTCGCGGCGATGGTCGGAGAGTCTGTGGCGGCGCAGTGTTATCACCATCAGGCCATCGACCGTCTGGGAGAGGGTCTCGTGGTCAGCGCCACCGACGACGACGGCGTGATCGAGGCGGTGGAGATACCCGGCCGCGACTTCGTCGTTGCGGTGCAGTGGCACCCCGAGGAGAACCTCGAGGATGTGCGGATCCTTCAGGGGCTGGTGGACGCGGCCCGCGCCGTCGCCGACGAGAGAGTGAGCCAGTGACGAGCACCGATGTGATCAATCCGGCGACCGAACAGGTACTGCGCACCGTGGACCTCGCCGACGTCGCCGCCGTCGACGATGCCGTGGCGCGCGCCAAGGCGGCCCAGAAGCTGTGGGCGGCCGGACCGCCGGCCGAGCGGGCTTCGGCGCTGCGCGCATTCGCCGCAGTGGTCGACGCTCACATCGACGAACTGGCCGCACTGGAGGTGGCCAACGCCGGTCACCCGGTGTCGGCCGCCGAGTGGGAGGCCGGAAACGTCCGCGACGTCCTGCAGTACTACTCGGCGGCTCCGGAGCGGCTGTCCGGACAACAGATCCCGGTGGCCGGGGGCCTCGACGTCACCTTCAACGAGCCGATCGGCGTCATCGGGTTGATCACCCCGTGGAACTTCCCCATGCCGATCGCCTCGTGGGGATTCGCCCCGGCTCTGGCGGCCGGTAACGCCGTGCTGCTCAAGCCCGCCGAGTGGACGCCGTTGACCAGCATCCGGCTCGGGGAACTGGCGTGCGAGGCCGGACTGCCGCCGGATCTGTTCCAGGTGATCCCCGGCCGGGGCAGCGTCGTGGGGGAGCGGTTCGTCAGCCACCCCGACGTCGGCAAGATCGTGTTCACCGGTTCCACCGAGGTCGGCGTGCGGGTGATGGCCGGCGCCGCGCAGCGGGTCAAACGCGTCACCCTCGAGCTCGGTGGCAAGAGCGCCAACATCGTCTTCGCCGATTGCGATCTGCCCCGCGCCGCCGCGACAGCGCCCTACGGCGTCTTCGACAACGCCGGCCAGGACTGCTGTGCCCGCAGCCGGATCCTGGTGCAGCGCAGCGTGTACGACCGCTTCATGGAACTGCTCGAACCTGCCGTCACCGGTGTCGTCGTCGGCGATCCCGCCGCGCGCGACACCGAGATGGGTCCGCTGGTCTCCCGCAAGCACCTCGAATCGGTCGCGTCCTACGTTCCCGATGGCGCCCCGGTGGCGTTCCGCGGTTCGGCGCCGTCGGGCCCCGGTTACTGGTTCCCGCCCACCGTCCTCACCCCTGAGCGCGGTGATCGCACCGTCACCGAGGAGATCTTCGGGCCGGTGGTGTCGGTTCTGCCGTTCGAGGACGAGGCCGACGCGATCGCGTTGGCCAACGACACCGACTACGGCCTGTCCGGTTCCATCTGGACCGACGACCTGTCGCGGGCGTTGCGGGTCTCCCGCGCCGTGGAGGCCGGCAACCTCAGCGTCAACTCACACTCCTCGGTCCGCCACAACACGCCGTTCGGCGGATTCAAACAGTCCGGCCTGGGCCGCGAACTCGGCCCGGACGCGCCCCTGCACTTCACCGAAACCAAGAACGTCTTCTACTCGATCGGAGAAAGCACGTGAGCGCCCCGAATGTCGACCTCACCCAGCGCCTGGCCGGAAAGGTGGCGGTGATCACCGGCGCGGCCAGTGGGATCGGTCTCGCCTCCGCACGGCGGATGCGCGCGGAGGGCGCCACCATCGTGGTCGGCGACATCGATCCCGCCAGCGGCCGACCGGTGGCCGAGGAACTCGGCGGGACCTTCGTCGCCGTCGACGTGGCCGATGAGGAGGCGGTCAACAACCTCTTCGACACCGCTGTCGCCACGTACGGATCGGTCGACATCGCGTTCAACAACGCCGGTATCTCGCCGCCCGATGACGACCTCATCGAGAGCACCGAACTGCCGGCCTGGCAGCGGGTTCAGGACGTGAATCTCACGAGCGTCTACCTGTGCTGCAGGGCGGCACTGCGGCATATGGTGCCCGCGAGGAGGGGGTCGATCATCAACACCGCGTCCTTCGTCGCCGTGATGGGATCGGCGACGTCGCAGATCTCCTACACCGCCTCCAAGGGCGGGGTGCTGGCGATGAGCCGCGAACTCGGCGTCCAGTTCGCCCGGCAGGGTATCCGGGTCAACGCCCTGTGCCCCGGACCGGTGAACACCCCGCTGCTGCAGGAACTCTTCGCCAAGGATCCCGAACGTGCGGCACGCCGGCTGGTGCACATCCCGCTGGGCCGATTCGCCGAGGCCGACGAACTCGCCGCCGCGGTCGCGTTCCTCGCGAGCGACGATGCCTCGTTCATCACCGCCTCGACCTTCCTCGTCGACGGCGGGATCAGCTCCGCCTACGTGACGCCGCTGTAGGAACAGCCGTGGCGCACCCCCAACCGCTCGGAGCCGGCGAGGCACTGCTGGGCCGGTTGACGAACCCGTTCGAGGACACCGTCGGCCGGCTGCTGGCGACCATCCGGCTCGGGGTGCTGGCGCCGGGGGACTGTCTGCCGCCGGAGCGCGAGATCGCCGCGAGGCTCGGCGTGAGCCGCGACACCGTCCGCGAGGCCATCAAGTCGCTCTCCGACGCCGGCTATCTCGTCTCGCGGCGTGGGCGCTACGGCGGAACCTTTCTCGCCGACGAACTGCCCGAACCCAGCGGTGCGGAATTCGGCGTCAGCCGCCGTGAGATCGACGACGCACTGCGGATGCGGGAGATCCTCGAAGTGGGCGCCGCCCGGATGGCCGCCGCCCGGTTGCTCGGCGCCACCGAACGCGACGGGCTGCGTGCGCGGCTCGCGGAGGTGTGCCGCGCCAGCGCGCAGGATTACCGCCGGCTGGACTCGAGGTTGCATCTGGCGATCGCCGAAGCCGCCGGAGTGCCTTCGCTGGTGCCGATGGTGGCGCAGAACCGGATGCGGATCAATGCGCTACTCGACCGGATCCCGTTGCTGCAGCGCAACATCGGACACTCCGATGATCAGCATCGGGCAATCGTGGCTGCGATCCTGGCCGGTGATCCGCAGGCCGCCGCGGCGGAGATGGCGACCCACGTGGGCGGCTCGGCCGCACTGCTGCACGGATTTCTGGACTAGACCTGCGGTCCGGGCTCAAAGAAATGGTGCGCGATGCTAGCGTCGGCGCCGTGAGGGAACGACTCCGGCGCATGTTGACGCCCCGGGAGTGGGCCGAGATGGCCGGGATGGTCGCCGTCATCACCGCCCTGCACGTGGTGGGATGGGGAACATTGTTCTTCATCGTCGCCCCACAGCATTTCGACGTCGGCGACAAGGTGCTCGGCATGGGCCTCGGGCTCACGGCGTATGCACTGGGCCTGCGCCATGCCTTCGACGCCGACCACATCGCAGCGATCGACAACACCACCCGCAAACTCATGGAGGAAGGCCGCCGGCCGCTGAGCGTCGGGTTCTTCTTCTCCCTCGGACATTCCAGCGTCGTGTTCGGCCTGGCATTGCTCGTCGCACTGGGCGTCAAGACCATCATCGGGCCGGAGCGCGAACCGGAATCCGCACTGCACCATTACACCGCCCTGATCGGGACCGGAGTCTCAGGCCTTTTCCTCTATCTCATCGCGGCCATCAACATCGCCATCCTGGCCGGGATTCTCAAGGTGTTCGCCGCGATGCGTCGCGGCGTCTTCGATGCGGCCCAACTGGAGGACCACCTCAACAACCGCGGCCTGTTCAACCGTCTGTTCAAGCGGTTCACCGGATCGATCGCCAAGCCGTGGCAGATGTACCCCCTGGGCATGCTCTTCGGCATCGGCTTCGACACCGCCACCGAAGTCGCACTGCTCGTGCTGGCCGGCACCAGTGCGGCGGTCGGACTGCCCTGGTACGCGATCCTGTGCCTGCCGGTGATCTTCGCCGCGGGAATGACACTGCTGGACACCGTCGACGGCTCGTTCATGAACTTCGCCTACGGTTGGGCCTTCTCCAACCCGGTGCGCAAGGTCTACTACAACATCACCATCACCGGACTGTCCATCGCCGTCGCGCTGGTCATCGGCACCGTCCAACTCCTCGGCCTGCTGGCCGATCAGTTGGGCCTCAGCGGTGCGTTCTGGGACTGGATCGCGGGCCTGGACCTCAATGTCGTGGGCTTCGCCATCGTCGGCCTGTTCGCATTGACCTGGATCGCGGCTCTAGTGATCTGGCGTGTCGGACGCATCGAAGAGAAATGGGCGATCCGCTAGACCCAGTCCCGCCAGCCACCGGTCGAGTTCCGCGTAGGCGGCCGCCCGCGGCCCCGGCAGTGACAGGAAGACGTCATGTTTGGCGTCGGTCACCGGGACGACAGTCTGCCGGTTGCCGATGCAGCCGGCCCACCGGGCGATGTGCGTCACGTCAAGGACCGCATCGCCGCGTTGGATGACGTCGGTGCCGGCGTCCTCGGCGACGCTGTGGTCCGAACGCAGAATCAGGTTCGGCACACCGACGTCGAGTCCCAGGTGCAGGTGCGCCTGGCCGCGCCGGATCGCGTTGATCCAGCCGACGGTGATCGGGAAGCCTCCGATCGGCTTCCAGCGCAGGTTGTAGTCGAACTCGCCGTGGTAGTCGCGATGCAATGTCAGGCCGTAGCCGCCGTTGCCGGGCTTGCGAAGGATCCGGGTCTTGGCGACTCTGGAGGCCGCGCCCACCGCCGCCGAGGTCATCCGGGTGCGCAGGATCGGCGGGCCGTTGAGGTCGAGGAAGGGACTATTGAGGATCAGGCCGGCCACGCCCAGCGTCGCGGTGTCGCCGCGGCGGCGCGCCCGGTCCAGCCACAGCGCCACCACAAGTCCACCGGTCGAGTGGCCGTAGAGCAGCACCGGTGCGCCCGGGTTCTCCTCAGCGATGATCTGCAGGGCCAGCTCCAGTTCGCGGTCGTAGCGCGACAGGTCGGTGGTGAAGTGCGGGGTCTGTCCCTCGCGCCAGGACCGGCCGCACTTGTGCAGGTCTATTCCGTAGAACCGGCACCCGTGCGCGGCGAAATGCCCGGCGAGGTCGGTGTTGAAGAAATAGTCGGTGTAGCCGTGCACGGCGAGCACCGCCGCGGCCGCTGATCCCCGATCGCCGTGCCGCACCACGGTGGCGAACACCTCGCCCTCGCCATCGGGATCCGCACCCAGCGGCACCGTGGTCTGCTGGTATCCCGGCAGGACGTCAGAGGACCAGGATCCCGCCGTCGCCACGAGCCCAACCCTAGGGCGGGATAACCTTGCGGCATGTCTGAACACGCCAAGTGGGACCGCGGCACGAAGGTGCTCGGGCTGGACACCGGCGTCCATGCGGCCCCGTGAGTGCGGCGCTGCAGCGTTGCCGCGGCTCCGAACTGAGCGCCGCGACGCTCTATGAGTTGCTGAAGCTGCGGGTCGAGGTGTTCGTGGTCGAACAGAACTGCCCGTACCCCGAACTCGACGGCCGCGATCTGCTCGGCGAGACGCGGCACTTCTGGCTCGCCGGCGCGGGGGGCGAGGCGATCTCCACCGTTCGCCTGCTGGAGGAGCACCACGACGGTGAGAAGGCGTTCCGCATCGGCCGCGTCTGCACCGCGCTGTCACATCGCGGCCGGGGGCACAGCAATCGGCTGATGGCGGCCGCACTCGCCGAGGTGGGTCAGCACGCCTGTCACATCAACGCGCAGACCTACCTGACCCGGATGTACCGCACCCACGGTTTCACGGTGTCGGGGCCGGAGTTCCTCGAGGACGGGATCGCCCACGTCCCGATGCTGCGGGCGGCGCGGCCGTGAGCGCGCCGGTCTATCCCCTCAGTGCCATCGTCGGTCACGACCGGCTGCGACTGGCCCTGCTGCTGTGCGCGGTGCGCCCCGAGATCGGCGGAGTGCTGATTCGCGGCGAGAAGGGCACCGCGAAGTCGACGGCCGTGCGCGGACTGGCCGCGGTGCTGCGGAAGGCCGACGCGGCCGCGCAACTGGTGGAGCTGCCGATCGGCGCCACCGAGGATCGCGTCATCGGATCGCTGGACCTGCAGAAGGTCCTGCGCGACGGCGAGCACGCATTCTCACCCGGACTGCTGTCCCGGGCCGACGGCGGCGTGCTCTACGTCGACGAGGTCAACCTGCTGCCCGATCACCTGGTCGA
>JBAXCK010000058.1:0-18051 GCA_037141465.1 Mycobacteriaceae bacterium
ACTGGGATGATCCTGAAGGAACTGGGATGACCCTGGAGAAACTGGGATGACCCTGAAGGAACTGGGATGAGCGGCCTCGGCGAGTTCGCCCTCGGATTGTTCGTGAAGGTCCACGACGCGGTCTATCAGCGCACCAACGGTCTGATCGGACACCACATCCCCGGGGCGCCGGACAGCCTGCTGCTGCACACCGTCGGCGCCAAGACCGGGCAGCCGCGCACCAGCACGCTGTCCTACGCGCGCGACGGCAACGACTACCTGGTGGTCGCCTCCAACGGGGGCGGGGATCGTGCACCCGGGTGGTATCACAACCTCAGGGCGGCACCGCGGGTGTCGATCAGTGTGGGCCGCACCCGGTTCGTCGCCGACGCCACACCGGTGCTGCCCGATGATCCGGACTACGGGCGGCTGTGGCGGATCGTCAACGACAACAACGCGGGCCGCTATGACGGCTACCAGGCCAAGACCTCCCGGCCCATCCCGATCGTCAGGCTGTCGGTGGTACTGCCGCCCGCAATGCCGCCTCGGTCAGTACCGCCGTCAGCATCTCCGGGTTGAGTCGGCCGGTGAACATGTTCTGCTGGCTCGGGTGGTAGCAGCCCAGAAGTGTCACACCTGCGAACTCGGCGACCGCCCCATGGCCGAATTTTGTTGGTGCTGAGGGCTTTCCGAGCAGGCGCAGTGCGGCCTGCCAGGCGAATCCGCCCAGCGCCACGATCACCCGCACGTGTGGGGCGATGATGCGCCACTCGGTGTTCAGCCACGGCTCACACGTGGCGCGCTCGGCCGGTGTCGGCGCGTTGGCCGGCGGTGCGCAGCGCACCGCGGCGGCGATCCGGATGTGCGCGGTCGACAGACCGTCGGCCGCGTCGGTGCTGACCGGCTGGTTCACCAGTCCGGCGCGATGCAGTGCGGCGAACAACGCATCGCCGGAGCGGTCCCCGGTGAACACCCGGCCGGTCCGGTTGCCGCCGTGGGCGGCGGGCGCGAGGCCGAGGATGAGGATGCGGGGCTTCGGTGAACCCCACCCGGTGATGGGCCGGCCCCAGTAGGGCTGGTCGGCGAAGGCGCGCCGTTTGACCTTTGCGGTCTCCTCGCGCCACGTCACCAATCGCGGGCAGGCGCGGCAGACGCTGACCTCGGCGTCGAGCACGGACAGATCGGTGGTGTCCTCGGCGAGGCGCCGCACGTCTGCGGCGTCGCGGGCCACCGGCGTCGCCGCGGTGGCCGGATCGCCGGGCCAACCGACCCCGGGTGGCACCGGTGAACCGAACGGCGCTGCGGTCCGGGGATGCGGGAGGTCCACGAACCTATGCTGCCTGCAATGGCTCACTCCCAGACCCTTTCGCGGGGTCCCATGCTGCTGATCCTGGTGTCGGCGTTCCTGGCCGCCGCGGCGAACGGCATCTCGATGGTGGCTTTTCCCTGGCTTGTGCTGCAGCGGACCGGCAACGCCACCGACGCCTCGATCGTCGCGGCGGCGGCGACCCTGCCGCTGCTGTTCGCCACCCTGGTGGCCGGCACGGCGGTCGACTTCCTGGGGCGGCGCCGGATCGCGATCCTCGCCGACGCCTTCTCGGCGTCGTCGGTGGCCGCCATCCCGGTGCTGGTGCACACCGTCGGCATGGACGCGTTGACCGTCGCGGTGCTGGCCGGACTCGCCGCGGCGGGATCATTCTTCGACCCCGGCGGCATGACCGCGCGCCAGTCGATGCTGCCCGAGGCGGCCGCGCGCGCCGGCTGGACGCTCGATCGAACCAACAGCGTGTACGAGGCCGTGTTCAACCTCGGCTACATCACCGGCCCGGGCATCGGCGGTCTGCTGATCGCCACCGTCGGCGGTGTGAACACCATGTGGGTGACCGCCGCGGCGTTCGGCGCCTCGATCCTGCTCATGACGCTGCTGCGGCTGCCGGGTGCCGGCCGGCCGCATCGCGACTCCCGCCCTGAGGGTGTGGTCTCCGGCGTCGTGGAGGGTCTGAGGTTCGTGTGGCGCAACAGGATCCTGCGCACGCTGGGTCTGATCGACCTCGCCGTCACCGGTCTGTATCTGCCGATGGAGAGCGTGCTGTTCCCGAAGTACTTCACCGATCGCAACGAGCCGGCCCAACTCGGCTGGGTGTTGATGGCCCTGTCGATCGGCGGTCTGGTGGGTGCGCTGAGTTGGACGTGGCTCTCGCGGGTCTCCAGCAAGCGCACCATGGTGCTCATCGCGGTGCCGACGTTCGGGACGGCCGCGCTGATCATCGCCGCCCTGCCGCCGCTGCCGGTGATCCTGGTGCTGGCGGCGATCACCGGTCTGGTCTACGGCCCGATCGGTCCGATCTACAACTCGGTGCTGCAGACCCGAACGCCGACGGAACTGCGCGGCCGGGTGCTCGGCGTGATGACGTCGATGACGTATGCCGCGGGGCCGATCGGTTTCATGCTGGCCGGACCACTGGTCGACGCGTTCGGGCTCAACGTCACCTTCGCGGCCCTGGCGGTGCCGATCCTGCTGATCGCACTGGCCTGCCCGTGGATCGCCGCGCTCAGGGAGCTGGACCGGGGCGAACTCGACCGCGCCTAGGATCGACGTCATGACGGATCTGGCGGGCCTGGCCGCCGAACTGGGCGACGGCGTGCTCGTCACAGATCCCGACATCCTGGCCTCCTACCGCCAGGACCGCGCCCTGGACCCCGCGGCAGGAACCCCCGCCGCGGTGGCCCGGCCGACGAAGACCGAGGAGGTCCAGGCGGTTCTGCGATGGGCTTCGGCGCATCGGGTGCCGGTTGTGCCGCGCGGGATGGGCACCGGACTGTCCGGCGGAGCCACCGCAATCGACGGCTCGATCGTGCTCTCCACCGAGAGGATGCGCCAGATCACCGTCGATCCGGTCACCCGGACCGCCGTCGCGCAACCGGGCCTGCTCAACGCCGAGGTGAAGAAGGCCGTCGGCGAGTACGGGCTGTGGTACCCGCCGGATCCGTCGTCGTATGAGATCTGCAGCATCGGCGGCAACATCGCCACCAACGCCGGCGGGCTGTGCTGCGTCAAGTACGGCGTCACCACCGACTACGTCCTGGGCCTTGAGGTGGTGCTGGCCGACGGCACCGCGGTGCGCCTCGGCGGCCCGCGCCTCAAGGACGTCGCAGGGCTGAGCCTGACGAAGCTGTTCGTCGGCAGCGAGGGCACCCTCGGCGTCATCACCGAGGTGACGCTGCGTCTGTTGCCGCCGCAGCACACCGCCGCCACCGTGGTGGCCACCTTCGATTCGGTGGAGGCCGCCGCCGGTTCCGTCGTCGCCATCACCGGCACGATCCGGCCGTCGATGCTGGAGTTCATGGACTCCGTGGCCATCAACGCCGTCGAGGACAAACTGAAGATGGGCCTGGACCGCGGCGCCGCCGCGATGATGGTCGCCGCCTCCGACGACCGCGGCGCCGCCGGAGCAGAGGATGCCGAATTCATGGCGCGGGTCTTCACCGAAGCCGGTGCCACCGAATGCTTCTCGACCGCCGACCCGGTGGAGGGTGAGGCGTTCGTGGCGGCGCGGCGCTTCGCCATACCCGCGGTGGAGGCCAAGGGTTCGCTGCTGCTCGAGGATGTCGGCGTGCCGCTTCCGCGACTGGCCGACCTCGTCGGCGGGGTGGCCAAGATCGCCGCGGAGGCGGGCCTGACGATCTCGGTGATCGCCCACGCCGGCGACGGCAACACCCATCCGCTGATCGTCTACGACCCCTCCGACGCCGCCATGACCGCGCGCGCGGAGAAAGCGTTCGGCGACATCATGGATCTGGCGATCAGCCTCGGCGGCACCATCACCGGTGAGCACGGAGTGGGGCGACTGAAGAAGCCGTGGCTCGCGAGCCAGTTGGGGCCCGAAGCCATGGAACTCAACCGCCGGATCAAGGACGCTCTCGATCCGGACGGAATCCTCAACCCGGGAGCGGTGATCTGACGATGGGCGTGCACTTCGAACTGCGATCCGACCAGAGCTGGGCCGATCCGTGGTCGGACTACGCCGCCCTGCGGGATAACGACCCGGTTCACCACGTCGTCCCGCACAACCCGACGCACGACTACTGGGTGCTCTCGCGGCACGCCGACATCTGGGCAGCCGCGCGCGATCACGAAACGTTCTCCTCCGCGCAGGGCCTGACGGTCAACTACGGCGAGCTCGACCTCATCGGCCTTGCCGACAACCCGCCGATGGTGATGCAGGACCCACCCGTGCACACCGAGTTCCGCAAGCTCGTCGCCCGCGGATTCACCCCGCGCCAGGTCGAGTCCGTCGAACCGAAGGTGCGCGAGTTCGTCGTCGAGCGCATCGAGCGGCTGCGCGACGCCGGTGGCGGGGACATCGTCGCCGAGTTGTTCAAGCCGCTGCCGTCGATGGTGGTGGCGCACTACCTCGGCGTGCCCGACGAGGACCGCAAGCAATTCGACCGCTGGACCGAGGCCATCGTCGCCGCCGCCACCGAAGCCGGTGGAGTGGCCACGGCCAGCGAGGCCGTGCTGGAGATGATGACCTACTTCTCCGGGCTCATCGAGCGGCGCCGCAGCGATCCCGGTGACGACACGGTGTCGCATCTGGTGGCCGCAGGCCTGGGCGACGACGGCGACGTGGCCGGACTGCTCTCGATTCTGGCTTTCACGTTCACCATGGTCGCCGGCGGCAACGACACCACCACCGGCCTGCTCGGCGGAACCATGGGTCTGCTCCAACGCAATCCCGAGCAGCGCCGGCTGCTGGCCGCCGAGCCCGACCTGATCCCCGACGCGGTCGAGGAGTTCCTGCGGATGACCTCCCCGGTGCAGGGCCTGGCGCGCACCGTCACCCGCGACGTCACCATCGAGGGGGTGCCGATCCCCGAGGGCCGCAAGGTGCTGTTGCTCTTCGGATCAGCCAACCGCGACGAACGCCAGTACGGGTCCGACGCGGGTGAGTTGGATGTGCGCCGTCGCCCACGCAACATCCTGACGTTCGGCCACGGCGCGCACCACTGCCTCGGCGCGGCGGCCGCACGCATGCAGGCCCGGGTGACGCTCACCGAACTGCTCACCCGCTGCACCGATATCGACGTCGATCTCGACGGGATCATCTGGGCGGGAGGCAATTACGTGCGCCGGCCGGTCTCGGTACCGGTTCGGGTTCGCTGAGCGGCAGACGCGGCTGTGGCGAAACCGCTGCACGTCGAGCCCTGGTCGTGGACCTTGGAACAGGCTGCGCCAGGCCTGGTGCTCAGCGTCGTCTGCGGGACGGTCGGTCTGTACGAGAGGGCGATCGTGCTGAGTCGGGATGAGGTGAAGATCTGGGTGGACGGTGGACCGGCGGCGCTCGAGCCGCTCGTCGAGAAGATCCGCAACGATGTCACCGGTTCCGATTTCGCCGACCGCTACCGGCCGGATCTGCTCGAGCCGTGATGAAACCCCGGACAACGGTTGACTGATCCCGGATTCGATGCGCTGGCCGACCGGGTGGACCGCTCCTCGGGCCGGCTGCGGATCGCGATGATCATCACCGCCGCGTTGTGCGCGCTCATCGTGGCGGGGATCGCCTCCGACGACGAGATATGGCACAGCGGATGGGGGTGGCGGGCCGGGGGCGTCGTCGGTGTCGCTTTTTTCGCCGCGGCGGCCGGATGGCTGGCCTACGCCGCCCTCTGGCGACAACGCCGGCATGTCGCCCGACTGCGCCGCATCCTGGCCGAAGACCCGCATCGCATCCGGTCGGTCCGGCTGCTGGTCGCCCGAGCGGTCCCGGTCGCCTCGTGGTCGGTCGACGACGGTTCGGCCACCCGGGGCCTGCACGTGTTCGTCTCCGACGACGCGGGCGGCACCTGGGTGCTGCCGGTGTCGCGGCCGGAAGCTGCGGCGGTGATCGCCGCTCTCGCGCGACGGTGCCCGCAAGCCGTGATCGAACCTGGCGAACTCTAGGGGCGCATCCGAGTGAACCGGTGCAGCACCCACGCCGCCGGAATGCTCAGGGCCAGCGTCACCACGAAGAGCGTCGCGGTGTTACCGGTGTACACCGGCCAGTGCAGCACCACGGTCATGGCGATCTCCATGAGCACCAGGTGCACCAGGAATATCTCGTAGGAGATCTCTCCCAGCCACACCATCGGACGGCTCGCCAGCACCCTCGAGTACCAGCCGACATCGCCGAGTGCCAGTGGCGCGACGACGAGGGTGGCGATCACCGCGTAGAACACCGTCTTGGTGATCGCCTGCGCCAGGCCGCTCGGCGAGGTGGTCGGCTCACCGGCGATCGGAGTCGAGACGATGAGATAGCACAGCAGCGCCAGCGGGATCGCGATGAACCAGTAGGTGCGCACACCCATGGCCGCGAGCACGGTGAGGATCATCCCTCCGATGAACCAGGCCAGGTATCCGGGCAGCCACAACCGCGAGCCGTCGGGCAGCACGTCGGTGGTGTGCACCAGCACCATCCATGCCGGACTGATCAGCGCCAGCGCCACCAGGCCGGCGAGCAGCAGACGCGGCCGCCATCGCCGCCGGCACAGCGTCACCAGAAGCAGATAGGACAGTAGCGGCAGCGCCACGTAGAACGCGACTTCGACCGCCAGGCTCCACATCTGGGTGAGCCCCTGATGCAACAGCGCGAAGGCGTAGTTGTCGGTGTAGATCTGGGTGAGGGTGAGGTTGCGCAGCAGCCCGTTCCAGCTGTGCCCGGGATTGGGGCCCACCTCGCGGACGTGATAGATCGCGTAGGCCGCCAGCACCGTCACCGCGTACGCCGGCATGATGCGACGCACCCGGTTGCGGGCGTAGCGCCGCAACGACGGCGGCGGCTCACCAGAGCTGGCCGCCTTCACCCACGGACCGAAGAGCAGGTAGCCCGAGAGCACAAAGAAGATCGGCACACCGATCTCCATTCGCGAATAGAGCAGGCCGACGAAGCCGTGGGTGTACTTGCCGGTGGTGTAGGCCGCGTGGGTTCCGACCACCAGTAGCGCCGCGAGCGCGCGCACCCCGGTCAGCGAGGGAACTCTGTCGACGGTCGAGACCGCTTCCAGACCGCCCTGGTCCACCCCGGCCCGGTCTGCTGGCGCGGTCATGGGGTGTGGCGGCGCGGCTTACCGGAACGGTCGGGCCGAAGGTCGATCAGCACACCCGAGATGCGGGTCTTCTCCAGCTTCTTCAGCGTCTGCTTGGACAGCGTCGCGGGCAGTTCGACCAGTGAGAAGTCGCTCTTGATGGTGATGTGGCCGAAATCGCTGCGGTGCAGTCCGCCCTCGTTGGCCAGTGCGCCGACGATCGACCCGGGTCCGACCTTGTGCTTCTTGCCGACCGCGATGCGGTAGGTGGCCAGGTCGTCGCGACGCGGCCGCGGCCCGCGTTCCGGCCGCTCCCCCCGTTCGGGACGTTCACGCCGCTTCTCCGGCGGCGGCTCGGTCATCAGGAACTCGGCGCCGTCGCGGCTCAACACCGCCAGCGCCGCGGCGATATCGGCCATCGGCACGTCGTTGTCGCGTTCGTAGGCCTCGACCAGACGGCGGAAGGTGTCGAACCCCGGCCCACTCAGCGCATCGGTGATCGAGTCGCGGAACTTCGCCACGCGCTGGGCGTTGACGTCCTCGACGCTGGGCAGTTGCACCTCGGTCACCGGCGAGCGGGTGACCTTCTCGATGCTCTTGAGCAGGTGGCGTTCGCGGGGTGAGACGAACAGCAACGCGGTGCCCGACCGTCCGGCCCGGCCGGTGCGGCCGATGCGATGCACATAGGACTCCGGGTCGTGCGGGATGTCGTAGTTGAGCACGTGCGAGATGCGCTCCACGTCAAGGCCTCTGGCGGCGACGTCGGTGGCCACCAGGATGTCGATGGTCCCGTCCTTGAGTTGGGCGATCGTGCGTTCACGCACGGCCTGCGGCACATCGCCGTTGATCGCGGCGGCGGAGAATCCGCGGGCACGCAGTTTTTCGGCGACCTCCTCGGTGGCCTGCTTGGTGCGGACGAAGACGATCATCGCCTCGAAATCCTCGACTTCGAGGATCCGGGTGAGCGCGTCCATCTTGCGCGGGCCGGCCACCTGTACGTAGCGCTGGGTGATGTTCTCCGCCGTCGCGGTCTTTGCCTTGACCGCGACTTCGACCGGGTCGTGCAGGTACTTGCCGGTGATCTTGCGGATCGCCGGCGGCATCGTCGCCGAGAACAGCGCGACCTGTTTGTACTCCGGGGTGTCGGCGAGGATGCGTTCGACGTCCTCGGCGAATCCCATCTGCAGCATCTCGTCGGCCTCGTCGAGCACCAGATAGTCCAGGTGGGACAGATCCAGCGTGCCGCGTTCGAGATGGTCGATCACCCGGCCGGGCGTGCCGACCACCACATGCGCGCCGCGCCGCAGACCCGCCAGTTGCACGGTGTAGGACTGCCCGCCGTAGATCGGCAGCACGGTGATCTTGGGCAGATGCGCGGCGTAGCGGCCGAACGCCTCGGCCACCTGCAGCGCCAACTCCCGCGTCGGCGCCAGCACCAGCGCCTGCGTCTGCTTACTGTCGGTGTCCAGCCGGGAGAGGATCGGGATCGCGAAGGCGGCGGTCTTGCCGGTGCCGGTCTGAGCCAGCCCGACGACGTCTGAGCCGGCCATCAGCGCCGGGATGGTCGCGGCCTGAATGGCCGACGGTGTCTCGTAGCCGACGTCAGTGATCGCCTGCAGCACCGCGGGGTGGACCTGCAAGTCGGCGAACGTCTGCGGCTCTGGCGGCGCTGTCATTGAGGATTCAGTCTAGTTGGCCGGTACCGTGCTGCGTTGTGTGGCAGCGACTGGTGGCGATACAGGTGACGGCCGTTGCGGTGTGCGCTGTGCTGAGCGCCTGCGGATCGGGTGACTCGACCGTCTCGAAGACACCCATGCCGACCCCCAAGCCGTCGACCACCAAAGCGGAGTCGTCCACCTCGACACCGGCCGCACCCCCGCCCGCACCGCCTGCGCCGGACCCCTGCGCGGTGAATCTCGCCGCACCGGCGATCGCCCGCGCGGTGTCGGAGCTGCCCAAGGATCCGCGCAGCGGACAGGGCTGGAACCCCGAACCGGTGGCCGGCAACTACAACGAGTGCGCGCAGCTGTCGGCGGTGATCGTCAAGGCCAACACCAACGCCGAGAAGCCCAACACCCGCGCGGTGATGTTCCACCTCGGCAAGTACATCCCGGCCGGTGTGCCCGACACCTTCGGCTTCAACGAAGTCGACAGCCGCGCCAGCACGGGCGACACGGTGGCGCTGGTGTTCGACGGCGGCATGGGGCTTTCCAGCGTGGTGCGGTTCCGGTGGAATGGAAACGGTGTCGAACTCATCGGCAACACCGGCTGAGCTGCTCGGCGCGCTCACCGGCATCGTCGGGGACACGCACGTCAGCACCGACGCCGACGTGCTGGCCGCCCGCAGTGTCGACTGGACCGGCCGCTACCACGGACGGGCCGGTGTCCTGGTGCGGCCGGGCGATGCTGGTGAGGTCGCCGCGGTGCTGCGCGCCTGCCGCGCCGCCCATGCCTGTGTGACCGTGCAGGGCGGCCGAACCTCTCTGGTGGCCGGCACGGTGCCCGAGCACGACGACGTGCTGCTCTCGACGGAACGGCTCACCGAAATCGACGACGTCGACAATGGAGCGCAACGCGTACACGCGGGTGCCGGCGTGACGCTCACGGCGGTGCAGCGGGCGGCGGCGAAAGCAGGCCTGCTGTTCGGTGTCGATCTCTCGTCGCGTGACTCCGCCACCGTCGGCGGCATGGCATCGACCAACGCCGGCGGCCTGCACACCGTGCGCTACGGAACGATGGGAGCCCAGATCCTCGGTGTCGACGTCGCCCTGCCGGACGGATCACTGGCGCGCCGGCACCAGACGCCGTCAATGTTCGTCGGCGCCGAGGGCACGCTCGGCGTGATCACCGCGGTGGATCTCAGACTGCACCCGATATCGGCGTACCGCGCCACCGCGGTGTGCGGCTTCAACGACCTCGGCGCACTGGTCGAGGCCGCGCGAGGGATCCGTGACATCGACACCATCGACGCACTGGAACTCCTCGACGGCCGCGCACTGAAGGCGGACGCCGACTGGTTGCTGCTCGTGGAGTTGGCCGGTGACACCGATCAGACCCAGCGACTGGCCGACGGCATGCGCGGTGTGCCGACCGAACCCGACGTGGCCGTGGACGCAGCAGGCCGCCAGCGGCTGTGGCAGTTGCGCGAATCGCTCGCACAGATCGTCACAACTTTCGGACCGCCGCTGAAATTCGATGTCTCCCTTTCGCTTACGGCCGTCGCAGCGTTCGCGACCGCATCCCGAGCGCTGATCACACAGCACGCGCCGGAGGCCATCCCGGTGCTGTTCGGTCATGTCGGCAAGGGCAATCTGCATCTCAACGTGCTGCGCTGCGGCACCGAGGACGAGGCGGCGATATACGCACCGATGATGGATCTCATCGCCGCGCACGGCGGCAACGTCACCTCCGAACACGGCGTCGGCACACGTAAGCGCGCCTACCTGAGCATGGCTCGCAGCGAATCCGACATCGCGGCGATGCGGGCCACCAAGGAGGCGCTAGACCCCGACCGGCTCCTGAACCGGGCGGTCCTGTTCGACTGACCCGCCCACCATGAAGATGGCGGCGATCACCCCGAAGAGCGCCACGAACGCGGGCAGCAGAATGGACTGTGACAGTGCGGCCGCGAACGGCGCGTGTAGAACCTGCGGCAGATGCGTGACATCGGATTCCCCGCGCGGCATTCCGCCGGCCGTGGCGCCCGGCAGCTGCGCGTGAATCCGTGAGGACATGAACGCCGCCATGCTGGCACTGCCCAACACCGAGCCCACCTGACGGGTGGTGTTGTAGACGCCCGATCCGGCGCCGGCCAGTCGCGGCGGGAGGTTGCGCGTCGCGGTGGCTCCCAGCGGCGCCCAGATGAACGCCATCCCGATGCCCATCGTCATCATCGGCAGTACCAGCTTCCAGATCGCGGTCGCCGGCGTCATCGCGATCGACAACCACAGCAGCCCGACCGCCAGCGTGGAGAAGCCGAACCCGATGATCGGGCGCGGGTGCGCCCGGTCGGTCAGCCTGCCGACGAACGGCGCCAGCACGCCACTGGCCACTGCCATCGGCGCGGTCAGCAGGGCGGCCCGGGTCGGGCCCAGACCCGTCACCGACTGCGCGTAGAACATCACCGGCAGGATCATCGCCGTCACCGCGAAGCCGATCACCGCGATGCCGATGTTGGCCAGCGAGAAGTCCCGGTCGGCGAAGATCGCCAGCGGGATGAGTGGTTCCTCGTGGTTGGCCGACTGCCACCAGATGAACATCGCCATGAACACGATGCCCACGGCGATCACCGCCCAGATCCACGGTGCCCACTCGTGCATCTGGCCCTCCTGCAGCCCGAACACGATGAGGAACAACGCGACCCCGGAGAGCACCACACCGGGGATGTCGAAGCGGTGCGGATGGGTCTCCAGTTCAGGGATGAGCCGGTAGGCCAGCACGATGCCGATCAGCCCGATCGGGACGTTGACGAAGAAGATCCACGACCAGCCGAGGTGATCCACCAGCACGCCGCCGGCGAGCGGACCCAGCAGAGTGGCCAAGCCCGCCGTCGCACCCCACATGCTCAGCGCAACCCCGCGCCGCTCCGGCGGGAAGATGCGGGTGATGGTCGACAACGTCTGAGGGGTCAGCAGGGCGGCGCCGATGCCCTGCACCACCCGTGCGGCGATCAGCATGCCGATCGACCCGGAGAGCCCGCACCACAGCGATGCCAGGGTGAACACCCCCAGCCCGAGGATGTAGAGGTTCTTCGTGCCGAAACGGTCTCCCAGGCGCCCGGACACCAGCAACGGCACCGCATACGCCAGCAGATAGGCGCTGGTGACCCAGATCACGGTGTCGTAGCTGGTGATGTTCAGCGCCGCCATGATGGTCGGGTTGGCCACCGCGACGATGGTCGAGTCGACCAGGATCATGAAGAAGCCGATGAGCATTGCCCACAACGCGTTCCAGGGATTGAAGGAAGGCGGGGCCGTCACTTCGGTGATGCTACCGGGGCACCCTTTGGGCATCTCATTCGTTAACCTGACGTCACGAGTACAGAACCTGCCCTCAGGAGAAGGACTTCGGTCATGGTGTTTCGCCGTAAGCAACCGGACAACCTGCCGGCCCGGCCCGAGGACTCCGGGACGGGGGCCAAGGCGCTGTCCCACATCCTCGAGTCCAGCACCCGGCTGCAGGGCCCGGCCGTGCGCGCCTACGTCGCGCGCCTGCGCAAGGTCAACCCGGGCGCGAGCCCGGCAGAGATCATCACCAAGTTGGAGAAGCACTACCTGGCCGCGGTGATGGCCAGCGGCGCAGCCGTCGGCTCGGCGGCCGCCTTCCCCGGGATCGGCACCATCGCCGCGCTCTCGGCGGTCGCCGGAGAGACGGTGGTGTTCCTGGAGGCGACGGCGGCGTTCGCCCTGGCGGTCGCCGATGTGCACGGTATCCCCGTCGAGGACCGCGAACGGCGGCGCAACCTCGTGCTCGGCGTGCTCACCGGCGAGGAGGGCAAGGGCGCGGTCCGCGATCTGCTCGGCGCGAGCCGCACCAGCGGGGCGTGGCTGGCCGAGGCCGAACTGCTGCCGCTGCCGGTGGTCTCCCAGCTCAACTCCAGGCTCACCCAGTACTTCGTGAAGAAGTACACGATGAAGCGGGCGGCGATGGCGTTCGGCAAGCTCCTGCCGGTCGGCATCGGCGCCGCGATCGGCGGCGGCGGCAACCGGATGATGGGCCGCAAGATCGTCGAGAACGCCCGCAAGGCGTTCGGCCCGGCCCCGGCCCGCTGGCCCGGGACCCTGCAACTGCTGCCGCCGGTGGCCGACGCACAGTAGCCTTGAGGCACCTCTAAAGGAACGGGAGTGCCTGGCGTGAGCAGTACGAATTCCCCCTTCGGGCAGAACGAGTGGCTCGTAGAGGAGATGTACCGCAAATTCCGCGAGGACCCGTCGTCGGTCGACCCGAGTTGGCACGAATTCCTCCTCGACTACCGCCCCGAACCCCTGACGCCCCCCTCCTCCGCCCCCGCCGGCAACGGTCAATCCGCCGCGCCGGCGCCCACCCCGGCCCCGACTCCCGCCCCTCCGCCACCTCCGGTCGCGGCACCCGCACCCGCGCCGGCCCCCGCCCCGCCGCCACCCCCGGCTCCGGCTCCGGCTCCGGCCCCGGCTCCGGCCGCTGAGCCCCCGGCCGAGGAGGAGGTCGCGGTGCTGCGCGGCGCGGCCGCCGCCGTCGTCAAGAACATGAACGCCTCGCTGCAGATCCCGACCGCCACCAGCGTGCGGGCGATCCCGGCGACGTTGATGATCGACAACCGCATCGTCATCAACAACCACCTCAAGCGCACCCGCGGCGGCAAGATCTCCTTCACCCACCTGCTGGGCTACGCGATCGTTCAGGCGGTCAAGAAGTTCCCGAACATGAACCGTCACTTCGCCGAGATCGACGGCAAGCCCAACGTCGTCACCCCACCGCACACCAATCTCGGCCTGGCCATCGACCTTCCCGGCAAGGACGGCAAGCGCTCGCTGGTGGTCGCGGCCATCAAGGGCTGCGACACCATGGAGTTCGCCGACTTCGTCGCCGCCTACGAGGACGTCGTGCGTCGCGCCCGGGAATCCCAACTCACCGCCGAGGACTTCGCCGGCGTGACTATCTCACTGACCAACCCCGGCACCATCGGCACCGTGCACTCGGTGCCGCGGCTGATGGCCGGGCAGGGCGCGATCATCGGCGCCGGCGCAATGGAGTACCCCGCGGAGTTCCAGGGCGCCAGCGAGGAGCGGATCGCCGAGCTCGGCGTGGGCAAGCTGATCACGCTGACCTCCACCTACGACCACCGCATCATCCAGGGCGCGGAGTCCGGTGACTTCCTGCGCACCATCCACGAGCTGATGCTCTCCGACGACTTCTGGGATGAGATCTTCTTCGATCTCGGCATTCCCTACGAGCCGGTGCGATGGCGCACCGACAACCCGGACTCGATCGTCGACAAGAACGCCCGCGTCGTCGAACTCATCGCCGCCTACCGCAACCGTGGTCACCTGATGGCCGACATCGATCCGCTGCGCCTGGACAAGAACCGGTTCCGGATGCACCCCGACCTCGACGTGCTGACCCACGGCCTGACGCTGTGGGATCTCGACCGCGAGTTCAAGGTCAACGGGTTCGCCGGCAAGGAGTACAAGAAACTGCGCGACGTGCTCTCGGTGCTGCGCGACGCCTACTGCCGCCACATCGGAGTCGAGTACACCCACATCCTCGAACCCGAGCAGCAGCGCTGGCTGCAGGAGCGCATCGAGGTCCGCCACGACAAGCCGCCGGTCGCGCAGCAGAAATACATTCTCTCCAAGCTCAACGCGGCCGAGGCGTTCGAGACCTTCCTGCAGACCAAATACGTCGGGCAGAAACGCTTCTCGCTGGAGGGTGCGGAGTCGGTCATCCCAATGATGGATGCGGTGATCGACCAGAGCGCCGAGCACAAACTCGACGAGGTGGTCATCGGCATGCCGCACCGCGGCCGGCTCAACGTGCTGGCCAACATCGTCGGCAAGCCGTACTCCCAGATCTTCAGCGAGTTCGAAGGCAACCTGAACCCGACGCAGGCGCACGGCTCCGGCGACGTCAAGTACCACCTCGGCGCCAGCGGCACCTACATCCAGATGTTCGGCGACAACGACATCGAGGTGTCGCTGGTGGCCAACCCGTCACACCTCGAGGCCGTCGACCCGGTCCTGGAAGGTCTGGTACGCGCCAAGCAGGACCTGCTCGACGGAGTCAGCGGCGGCGGTCCGATCGACGAGTCGCGGGAGTTCACGGTCGTGCCGCTGATGCTGCACGGCGACGCCGCCTTCGCCGGCCAGGGCGTGGTGGCCGAGACGCTGAACATGGCGCTGCTCAAGGGCTACCGCACCGGCGGCACGGTCCACATCGTCGTCAACAACCAGATCGGCTTCACCACCGCCCCGGAGTTCTCCCGCTCCGCCGAGTACTGCACCGACGTCGCGAAGATGGTCGGTGCGCCGATCTTCCATGTCAACGGCGACGATCCGGAGGCCTGCGTGTGGGTGGCGCGGCTGGCGGTGGACTTCCGCGAGAAGTTCAACAAGGACGTCGTGATCGACATGCTGTGCTACCGCCGCCGCGGCCATAACGAGGGCGACGACCCGTCGATGACCAACCCGGCGATGTACGACGTCATCGACACCAAGCGCGGCGTCCGCAAGACATACACCGAGGCGCTGATCGGCCGCGGCGACATCTCGACGAAGGAGGCCGACGACGCCCTGCGCGACTTCCAGGGCCAACTCGAGCAGGTGTTCAACGAGGTTCGCGAACTGGAGAAGCACACCATCGAACCGAGTGAGTCGGTGGAGATGGCGCAGATGATCCCGCGGGGGATGAACACCGCCGTCGACAAGTCCCTGCTGGCCCGGATCGGCGACGCACATCTGATGCTGCCGGAGGGCTTCACAGTGAATCCGCGCGTCAAACCGGTGCTGGAGAAGCGCCGAGAGATGGCCTACGAGGGCAAGGTCGACTGGGCGTTCGCCGAACTGCTGGCGCTGGGCACCTTCCTCGCCGAGGGCAAGCTGATCCGGATCTCCGGACAGGACACCAAGCGCGGAACGTTCACCCAGCGCCATGCGGTGATCATCGACCAGCACACCGGTGAGGAATTCACCCCGCTGGAGATGCTGACGATCAACCCCGACGGCACCCCCAGCGGCGGCCGGTTCCTGATCTACGACTCACCGCTGTCGGAGTACGCGGCCGTGGGCTTCGAGTACGGCTACTCGGTGGGCAACCCCGAGGCGATCGTGCTGTGGGAGGCGCAGTTCGGCGATTTCGTCAACGGCGCGCAATCCATCATCGACGAGTTCATCAGCTCCGGTGAGGCCAAGTGGGGACAGCTCTCCGACGTCGTGCTGCTGCTGCCGCACGGTCACGAGGGCCAGGGCCCCGACCACACCTCCGGGCGCATCGAGCGGTTCCTGCAGTTGTGGGCCGAGGGTTCGATGACCATCGCGATGCCCTCGACGCCGGCGAACTACTTCCAGCTGCTGCGCCGGCACGGCCTCGACGGAGTGCACCGTCCGCTGATCGTGTTCACCCCGAAGTCGATGCTGCGCAACAAGGCCGCGGTCAGCGAGATCCGCGACTTCACCGAGCAGAAGTTCCGGTCGATCCTCGAGGAGCCGACGTACACCGACGGCGACGGCGACCGCAACAAGGTCACCCGCATCCTGCTCACCAGCGGCAAGATCTACTACGAACTCGAAGCGCGCAAGGCCAAGGACAACCGCGACGACGTCGCGATCGTGCGCATCGAGCAGCTCGCGCCGCTGCCCAAGCGCCGGCTGGCCGCCACCCTGGACACCTACCCCAACGCACGCCAGTTCTTCTGGGTTCAGGAGGAGCCGGCCAACCAGGGCGCGTGGCCGACGTTCGGACTCGAGCTGCCCGAACTGCTGCCGGAGAAGCTGACCGGGATCCGGCGCATCTCCCGCCGGGCGATGTCGGCACCGTCGTCGGGATCCTCGAAGGTGCACGCCGTTGAGCAGCAGGAAATCCTCGACGAGGCGTTCGCGCCCTAAGCAGACGCGCCGCGTCCCACAGCGCTGACTGTGCGGTTTCGCACACAACACGCCGCCGCAGTGTGTAAATCTGCACACTCGCGGCGTATGCAGGCCTCGGAACAGCGTGCAGGGTTCGGAACTACCCGAACAGCGGCAGGAGCTGTCGGCCGTTGGCGATGTTGTCCACCGCCCGCGGGCACAGGAACGACACCGCCGCGCCGGTGAACATGGTGCCCACGCCCAGCGGTCGGCCGATGGCGTCGGAGACCTTGGCGGCGATGTCCGCGGTGTTCTGGGCCCGGTTGGCCAGCAGCGGGCACACCGACTGGCCCAGCGCGACGGCCTGGCCGGGGTCGATGTTGCCGATACCCAGGCTGTCGAGGGTGTTGAGGAAGTCGGTGACGTCACTGGTGTCGGCCCGGGCGGGGGCGGCGAGCACCAGCGTGCCCGCCATCAGGGCAGCCGCCAGTACGGACGCGCGAAGCTTCATAACGGGGACATCGTAGGTCAGCGGGCGGGCGTTACGGCCGCCGATCACCCGCTGCTAGCCTGCACGGATGCAGGGATTCGCGGGAAAAGTGGCGGTCGTGACGGGTGCCGGTTCGGGTATGGGCGCCGAACTCGCGGTTCAGCTGGGCCGGGCCGGGGCGTCGGTGGCCATCAGCGACGTCGACACCGAGGGCCTGGCGGTCACCGAGCAGCGGCTGAAGTCCATCGGTGCGAAGGTCAAGACCGACCGCCTCGACGTGGCCGAGCGGGAGTCTTTCCTGGTCTACGCCGACGACGTGAAGAACCACTTCGGCAAGGTCAACCAGATCTACAACAACGCCGGTATCGCGTTCAGCGGTGACGTGGAGATCACCGCGTTCAAGGACATCGAGCGGGTGATGGATGTGGACTACTGGGGCGTGGTCAACGGCACCAAGGCGTTCCTCCCCCACCTGATCGCCTCCGGCGACGGGCACGTGATCAACACCTCCAGCGTCTTCGGTCTGTTCGCCGTCCCCGGCCAGGCCGCCTACAACTCGGCGAAGTTCGCGGTACGCGGTTTCACCGAGGCACTGCGCCAGGAGATGATCCTGGCCGGCCATCCGGTCAAGGTGACCTGCGTGCATCCCGGCGGCATCAAGACCGCCATCGCCCGCAAGGCGACCACCGCCGAGGGATTGAACCAGGCCGAACTGGCCGAGTGGTTCGACACCAAGATGGCGCGCACCTCCGCGGAGCGGGCGGCCGAGATCATCCTCGACGGCGTCGCCAAGGGGAAGGCCAAAATTCTGGTCGGAACCGACGCCAAGATCATCGACGTGTTCATCCGCGCCAGCGGTGCGGGCTACCAGCGCGTGCTGACCGCACTCGCCGGTCGGTTCATGCCCAAGATGCAGGCCTAGCCTTCCCAATACACCTAGCGACCCAAGCCACCTAGCGACCCAAGCCACCTAGCGACCCA
>JBAXCK010000059.1:0-17944 GCA_037141465.1 Mycobacteriaceae bacterium
AGAGCGTCCGCTTCACACGCGGAAGGTCGCTGGTTCGATCCCAGCCGGGACCACCAGGCTTCACCGTGCCGAAGCGCCCGTGCCTCACACCGCGTCGAGATAGCGGCGGGTGACCAACCTCTGGGAGAGCGCCAGCACCGGTGTGCCCAGTCGGCTCCACCAGGTGGCGGGTTGGGAGAACGCCGCCACCTCGGCGTACACGGCCTGATCGTTCGGGTCGAAGCGCACCATGAACAACTCCTCGCCGCGTACGGCGTGGCCGGGCAGGCTGCCGTAGGCGAAGCCGCGGCGGTTCGGTTCGTCAACGATGTAGACCACCCGGCAGGGCGCCAGGAACGGGCCGAGCCGACCCAGCACGTCGGCGCCGACGGCGGCTATCTCCTTTGTGGCGTCCACCCGTAGTCCCGCGCCGCGCAGCATGCCATAACGCATGACCGACTCGGCGGCCTGTTCGAAGCGCTTGCGACCGTGACCGATGACCCGCGACGCGCGCACATGTCGGTAGCCGGCGGGTAGGTTACCGGCCGTAGCGCCCTGCTCCGGGTAGGTGAATGACGCGCAGGCGAGGTCGCTGAGTCGCACGGCTCCAAAGTACTGTCGGTCACATGGGTCTTCGGCACCGCATCTCTGCGCGGCGGGAGCGACTGCGTGACCGGCCGGTCGCTGACTTCGCGTATCGGGTGGGCGTCGGCGTGCTCGGGTTCATGGTGCTGGCAGTGGGCATCGCCGCCATCCCGTATCCGGGGCCGGGCTGGGCCATCGTGTTCGTGGGGCTGGCGATCCTGGCCTCGGAGTTCTACTGGGCGCACCGCACGCTGTCCTTCACCCGCCACCACTACGACCGGGCCATGACGTGGTTGCGCCGCCAGCCGTGGTGGGTGCAGGCGATCTGCGCCCTGCTCACCGCAGGTGCGGTGGTGCTGACTTTGTGGCTGTTAGGTGCACTGGCAGTGTCCGCCCGCTGGGTGGGGCTCTACCACCCCGCCCTGGACAGCCCGCTGGCCTGAACGGGCGAGGCCGATAGCATGATCGCGTCTGACCTGCTGCCCGCGCCCGCTGAAAGAGACCACGATGAGTGCCCCCGCAAGTCCCGCGATCACCGTCGCGGCGGGCACCACCGCCGGAGCCGCGGTGCGCGACGCCGGACTGCCCGGCCGTGGCGAGCCCGACGCGATCGTGGTGGTACGCGATTCCGGGGGGAAACTGCACGACCTGAACTGGGCGCCGGAATCTGACGTGCAGGTGGTGCCGGTGGCTGCCAACACCGACGAGGGACGCAGCGTGATCCGGCACTCCGCAGCCCACGTGTTGGCCCAAGCGGTGCAGGAACGCTTCCCCGCGGCAAAGCTGGGTATCGGACCGCCCATCACCGACGGCTTCTACTACGACTTCGACGTGCCGGAGGCCTTCACGCCCGAGGACCTCGAGGCGCTCGAAAAGCGGATGCGCGCCATCGTCAAAGAGGGGCAGCTGTTCTCCCGCCGTGTCTACGCATCCACCGACGAGGCGCGACAAGAGTTGGCCGGTGAGCCCTACAAACTCGAACTCGTCGACGACAAGTCCGGCGACCCGGACGTGATGGAGGTCGGGGGCGACGAACTCACCGCCTATGACAATCTCAATCCGCGCACCCGCGAAAGGGTGTGGGGCGACCTGTGCCGCGGGCCACACTGCCCGACCACCAAATACATTCCGGCATTCAAGCTCACTCGGTCCTCGGCGGCCTATTGGCGGGGCAACCAGAACAACGCCAGTATGCAGCGCATCTACGGCACCGCCTGGGAATCGCAGGAGGCGCTCGATCAGCACCTCACGCTTCTCGAAGAAGCCCAACGCCGCGACCACCGCAAGCTCGGTGTGGAGCTGGACCTCTTCAGCTTCCCCGACGAGATCGGTTCGGGTCTGGCGGTCTTCCACCCCAAGGGCGGCATCGTGCGGCGCGAACTCGAGGAGTACTCGCGGCGCAAGCACATCGAGGCCGGCTACGAGTTCGTCAACACCCCACACATCACCAAGGAACAGCTCTACATCACCTCGGGACATCTGGAGTGGTACGCCGACGGCATGTTCCCGCCCATGCACATCGACGCCGAATACGACGACAACGGGGAGCTGCGCAAGCCGGGACAGAACTACTACCTGAAGCCGATGAACTGTCCCATGCACCACCTGATCTACCGCTCGCGCGGACGCTCGTACCGGGAGCTGCCGCTGCGGCTCTTCGAGTTCGGCACGGTGTACCGCTACGAGAAGTCCGGTGTCGTGCACGGCCTGACCCGCGTGCGGGGTATGACTCAGGACGATGCGCACATCTACTGCACCCGCGAGCAGATGCGCGACGAACTGGCATCGCTGCTGCGGTTCGTCCTGGAACTGCTCGGCGACTACGGGTTGGACGACTTCTACCTGGAACTGTCCACCAAGGATCCGGAGAAGTACGTGGGTACCGATGAACTGTGGGAGGAGGCCACCGAGACGCTGCGCGAAGTGGCCGAGTCCAGCGGTCTTCACCTGGTGCCCGATCCCGGCGGTGCGGCCTTCTACGGGCCCAAGATCAGCGTGCAGGTGCGTGACGCACTGGGCCGCAGCTGGCAGATGTCGACCATCCAGCTGGACTTCACCATGCCCGAGCGCTTCGAACTGGAATACACCGCTGCGGACGGAACGCGGAAGCGCCCGGTGCTGATCCACCGAGCGCTGTTCGGTTCCATCGAGCGCTTCTTCGGAATCCTCACCGAGCATTACGCCGGTGCATTCCCGGCATGGCTGGCGCCGGTTCAGGTTGTCGGCATTCCGGTCGCCGATGAACACGTTCCCTACCTGCAGGGCATCGTCGGCGAACTGACCGCGCACGGAGTGCGCGCCGAGGTCGATGCCAGCGACGACCGGATGGCGAAGAAGATCGTCAACCACACCAACCAGCGGGTGCCGTTCATGCTGGTCGCCGGCGACCGGGACGTCCAGGCGGGTGCGGTGAGCTTCCGATTCGGCGACCGTGGGCAGATCAACGGGGTCCCACGGGACAAAGCCATCGCGGCGATCAGGTCGTGGATCGACAACCGCGAGAACGCGGCGCCCACAGACGAACTGCTGAAGGTCAGCGGTGACTGAGGAGATCGTCGACCGAGGCGTGGGGGAGCAGGACCGCCTCCAGCGGCTGTGGACCCCACACCGGATGAGCTACATCGCCGAGACGCCGCGGGGCGCGGCGGAGTCGAGCCGACCATTCACCGAGATCCCCAGACTGCCAGACGAGGAGGGTCTGGTGATTGCGCGCGGGGAGCACGTCTACGTCGTGCTGAATCTCTACCCGTACAACCCCGGCCACCTGATGGTGGTGCCCTACCGAAGGGTCGCGGAGCTGGAGAACCTGACATTGGAGGAGAGCGCGGAGCTGATGGCGTTCACCCAGAAAGCCATCCGCGTCATCAAGGCGGTGTCACAGCCCGACGGTTTCAATGTCGGGCTCAACCTCGGTAAACCGGCCGGCGGATCGCTCGCCGAGCATCTCCACGCACACGTCGTGCCGCGGTGGACCGGCGATGCCAACTTCATCACCGTCATCGGCGGCACCAAGACCATCCCACAACTGCTGCGCGACACCCGGACGCTGCTGGCCGACGAATGGGCTGCCCTGCCGTGAGCGACTTCTACCTCATGACGCGAGCGGCCTACACCAAGCTGAGCTCACCCTTGGCACGAGCGGCGCTGCGCGCCGGACTCACGCCCGACACCGTCACCATCATCGGCACGGCGGGTACGGTCCTGGCCGCACTGACGCTCTTCCCGATCGGCCGCCTGGGGTGGGGCATGTTGGCGGTGTGGTTCTTCGTCCTCGCTGACATGCTCGACGGAGCGATGGCCCGCGAACGGGGCTTCGGAACCCGGTTCGGCGCGGTGCTCGACGCCACCTGTGACCGCATCAGCGACGGCGCGGTGTTCTGCGGTCTGCTGTGGTGGGCGGCGTTCGGTTTGCGGAGTACCTCCCTGGTGGTGGCGATCCTGATCTGCCTGGTGACCTCGCAGGTGATCTCCTACATCAAGGCCCGCGCCGAGGCCAGCGGTCTTGACGGCGGGGGCGGCCTCATCGAACGGCCGGAACGGCTGATCATCGCCCTCCTGGGTGCCGGCCTGTCTGATCTACCGTTCTTCCCGCTCCCGATGGTGCTGCACGTGGCGATGTGGGTACTGGCGCTGGCCAGCCTGATCACCGTCGGTCAGCGGTTGCACACCGTGCGTTCGTCGGCACAGGCGATGAATCCGATGCAGATTCCCGGCGCGCGGGAGACGGATGCCGGGAGCGCTCAGCCGTGATATCCGACGTCACCGATCTCGGCTACGCGGCCGGCTGGCGTCTGGTCCGCTCCATGCCGGAACCCATGGCGCGCAGCATCTTCGGGGCGGGAGCGCGTTACGCCGCACTCGGTGGTGGACCCGCCCAGCTCCGCAAGAATCTCGCCAGGGTGCTGGGCACCACACCGGCCGGAGTCCCCCGCGCACTGATGCGGGCTTCGCTGGACTCCTATGCGCGGTACTGGCGCGAGGCCTTCCGGCTGCCGTCGATGAACCTGACAAAAGTCGCGGCGCGCCTGGATCGCGTCTTCATCGGCGCCGACAAGTTCGCCGCCGCGCACGCCGCCGGAACCGGTGCGGTGATGGCGCTGCCGCACAGCGGTAACTGGGACATGGCCGGGGTCTGGCTGGCGCAGAACTACGGAACCTTCACGACGGTGGCTGAGCGTCTCAAGCCCGAGTCCCTCTATGACCGGTTCATCGCGTTCCGTGAGAGCCTGGGCTTCGAGGTGCTGCCGGCCACCGGTGGCGACCGCCCACCGATGGAGATCCTCGCCGAGCGTCTGCGGGCCAATCGGTTCGTCTGCCTGATGGCCGATCGTGATCTTTCCCGTTCCGGGGTGCCGGTGCAGTTCTTCGGCGAACCGACCCGGCTGCCCGCAGGCCCGGCCCGGCTCGCGATCGAGACCGGCGCACCACTGCACCCCGCGCACGTCTACTACGACGGAGCCGACTGCGTGGTGCGGATCGACGACGCGATCGACACCGCCTCGGGTGACGTATGCGTGATCACCCAGGCGCTGGCCGACCGGTTCGCGGTGAACATCGCCGCGCATCCCCAGGACTGGCACATGCTGCAACCGCTGTGGCTGGCCGATCTTTCCGACGAGCGCCGCGCCCGGCTGTCGCAAGCGCAGGACCGACCCTGATGCGCATCGGGATGGTGTGCCCCTACTCATTCGATGTTCCCGGCGGGGTTCAGGCGCACGTGTTGCAACTCGCGGAGGTGATGCGCGAACGAGGCCACGACGTCAGCGTGCTGGCCCCGTCGTCACCGCATGTGAAGCTGCCCGATTACGTGGTGTCCGGCGGTAAGGCGGTGCCGATCCCATACAACGGTTCGGTGGCGCGGCTTCGGTTCGGGCCGGCCACGCACCGACTGGTCAAGAGGTGGATCGCCGCCGGGGACTTCGACGTGCTGCATCTACACGAGCCCAATGCGCCGAGCCTTTCGGTGCTGGCGCTCATGATCGCCGAAGGGCCGATCGTCGCGACGTTTCACACCTCCACGACCAAGTCGCTGGCGTTGAGCTTCTTTCAGGGAATCCTGCGGCCGTGGAACGAGAAGATCGTCGGACGGATCGCCGTCTCGGATCTGGCCCGTCGCTGGCAGATGGAGGCTTTGGGCTCCGATGCCGTGCAGATTCCCAACGGCGTGGACATCGAGTCTTTCGCCTGCGCCGCACCGCTGCCCGGATACCCGCGCCCCGGCAAGACCGTGCTCTTCCTGGGCCGCTTCGATGAACCACGTAAGGGTATGGCGGTGCTGCTGGGCGCCCTGCCGACAGTGGCGAAGCGATTCCCCGAGGTGGAGATCCTCATCGTCGGGCGCGGCGACGAGGATGACCTTCGCGAACAAGCCGGCGAACTGGCCGGGCACCTGAGATTCCTCGGTCAGGTGGACGACGCCGAGAAGGCCCGCGCGCTGCGCAGCGCCGACGTCTACTGCGCGCCCAACACCGGTGGTGAGAGTTTCGGCATCGTGCTGGTCGAGGCGATGGCCGCCGGCACGCCGGTGGTGGCCAGCGACCTCGACGCCTTCCGCCGGGTGCTGGCCGATGGACGGGCCGGACGGCTGGTGGCGGTGGAGGACTCCGGCGCACTGGCCGAGGCGCTGATCGAGGTACTGGGAGACTCGCGATTGCGGACCCGCTACGTCAAAGCGGCCTCCGCCGAGGTACAGCGCTACGACTGGGCGGTGGTGGCCGACGACATCCTGCGCGTCTACGAGACGGTGGCGGGATCCGGGATGAAGGTGGCGGTGGCCAGCTGATGGCGCCGGGCCTGTATTGGACACTGACCGCGCTACTCGCGGCGGTGCTGATCTTCACCGCGGTCTGGGCCGTGCAGACCGCCAACCGGCTCGACCGACTGCACGTGCGCTGCGACATGTCCTGGCAGGCGCTCGACGCCGCACTGGCTCGCCGCGCGGTCGTGGCTCGCGCCGTGGCAGCCGCCGACGGCGCCTCGTCGGAGGGTCGGCGGTTGACGGCGCTGGCCGCCACCGCCGAACGCGCCCCCCGTGCCGGCCGCGAAGCGTGCGAGAACGCGCTGTCGGCGGCGCTGGCCGCAGTCGACCCGTCGACCGTGCCGGTGGGACTGGTCGCCGAACTCGCCGACGCGGAGGCCCGGGTGGTGCTGGCCCGCCGCTTCCACAACGACGCGGTCAGGGACACCGTCGCATTGCGGGAACGCCGTCCGGTGCGCTGGCTGAGACTCGGCGGCACCGCCGCCATGCCGACCTACTTCGAGATCGCCGAACCCGCGCAGCGGTGAGTCAACGGCCGAAGCTCCCACCCCGCACCTCGGCGCGGGTGGTGCTGCTCGACGACGACGGAGCGGTCCTGCTGCTGTGCGGATCCGATCCCGCGCTCGACGAGACTGCGCCCCGGTGGTGGTTCACCGTCGGCGGGAAGGTGCTGCCGGGGGAGGCGCTGGCCGCCGCCGCGGTACGCGAACTCGCCGAGGAGACCGGACTGCGCGCCGAGCCGTTGACGGTCATCGGACCGTGCTGGCGGCGGGACTCGACGATCCGCTTCAATGGCGCCGTCATGAACAGCGCTGAGTTCTACTTCGTGCACCGGACCCGCCGCTTCGACCCGGTACCCGACCGGCGCACCGCGCTGGAACAGCGCTACATCCACGGCCACCGCTGGTGCCACCCGGCAGATATCGCGGCCCTGGCCGCCGGTGGGCAGACCGTGTACCCCACTCAGCTCGGGGAGCTGCTCGTCGAGGCGAATCTGCTGGCCGACGGCGGGGCCGCGGTGGCGGAGCAGCCACGCCGCATCAGCTGAACGGCCGGAATCAGCGGCTCGCGACGGCCGTTTAGACTGATTTAGCAGCAATAGAGGGAGCAGATCAATGGAAAGCGCAGCAACCGGCACCGCACGGGTCAAGCGCGGTATGGCCGAGATGCTCAAGGGTGGGGTGATCATGGACGTCGTCACCCCCGAGCAGGCGCGCATCGCCGAGGGGGCCGGTGCCGTGGCGGTGATGGCTCTGGAGCGGGTGCCCGCCGACATCCGTGCCCAGGGTGGTGTGGCGCGGATGAGTGATCCTGATCTGATCGAGGGCATCATCGAGGCGGTCTCCATCCCGGTGATGGCCAAGGCCCGGATCGGTCACTTCGTGGAGGCGCAGATCCTGCAGAGCCTGGGGGTGGATTACGTCGACGAGTCGGAGGTGCTGACTCCGGCGGATTACACCCACCACATCGACAAGTGGCGCTTCACCGTGCCGTTCGTGTGCGGTGCGACGAATCTGGGTGAGGCGTTGCGCCGGATCACCGAGGGTGCGGCGATGATCCGTTCCAAGGGTGAGGCCGGCACCGGGGATGTGTCGAACGCGACGATGCACATGCGGACCATCGGTGACGAGATCCGCCGGTTGACGTCGCTGAGCCCCGATGAGCTCTACGTCGCCGCCAAGGATTTGCAGGCGCCTTATGACCTGGTGGTGGAGGTGGCCCGGGCGGGCAGGTTGCCGGTCACGCTGTTCACCGCCGGTGGCATCGCCACCCCGGCGGATGCGGCGATGATGATGCAGCTCGGTGCTGACGGGGTGTTCGTGGGGTCGGGCATCTTCAAGTCCGGTGATCCCGCGCAGCGGGGGGCCGCGATCGTGAAGGCCACGACCTTCTACGACGATCCCGATGTGCTGGCCAAGGTCTCCCGCGGTCTGGGGGAGGCGATGGTCGGCATCAACGTCGCCGATATCCCCGCCCCGCACCGCCTGGCCGAACGCGGCTGGTGACACCGCACCGCCTATGGCGATCGAAGAAATCCTCGACCTCGAGCAGCTTGAGGTCGACATTTACCGCGGCGGCGTCTACAACCCCGAATCAGGCTTTCTGACAAGAACATTCGGCGGCCACATCGCCGGGCAGGCGCTGGTGTCGGCGGTCCGCAGCGTGAAGGCCGAGTACCGCGTGCATTCGCTGCACGGCTACTTTCTGCGTCCCGGCGATGGGACGAAGCCGGCGATTTATCTGGTCGACCGGCCCCGCGACGGCGGGTCGTTCTGCACCCGGCGCGTCAATGCCGTTCAGAACGGCGAGGTCATCTTCTCGATGGGCGCGTCGTTCCAGATCGAGCAGAACGGGATCGAACATCAGGACGACATGCCCGACGTCATCGCCCCCGAGGACATCCCGGTGGGGCCTGTGGGCGGCGACCCCTTCGGTGACAGCATCGGACAATTCGCCGAGTGGGACATCCGGCGGGTGCCGCGCGATCTGCTCACCCTGGAACCGGGGAAGGCCTCCCAGCAGCAGGTGTGGTTCAAGCACAAGGCGCCACTGCCGGACGATCCGGTGCTGCACATCTGTGCACTGGCCTACATGAGCGACCTCACGCTGCTGGGTTCGGCACAGGTGACCCACGCCGAGGAACGGCCGCACCTGATGGTCGCCTCGCTGGACCATGCGATGTGGTTCATGCGCCCGTTCCGCGCGGACGAATGGCTGCTCTACGACCAGAACTCGCCGTCGGCCGTCGGCGGCCGCGCGCTGACACAGGGTCAGATCTACAACCGGCGTGGTGACATGGTGGCCGCTGTCGTGCAGGAAGGCCTCACCCGCTTCAAGCGCGGGTACACCCCAGGTTCCGGGTGAGCGGCCCACGCGTCGGCGTGCTCGCCCTGCAGGGCGACACCCGTGAGCACCTGGCTGCATTGCGTGAGGCCGGCGCGCGTGCGTCCACGGTGCGTCGCTGCGCCGAACTGGATGCGGTCGATGCGCTGGTGATCCCGGGTGGGGAGTCCACCACCATGAGCCTGCTGCTGCGGGAGTTCGGTCTGTTCGATCCGCTGCGGCAGCGGTTGGCCGACGGGATGCCGGCATACGGATCATGCGCCGGGATGATCCTGCTCGCCGGCGAGATCATCGACGCCGGCGAACCGGGACGGTGTGCCGAACCGCTGGGTGCCATCGACATGACCGTGCGGCGCAACGCCTTCGGGCGCCAGGTCGACTCATTCGAATCCGACATCGAGTTCCGCGGCCTCGACGGCCCGGTTCACGCGGTGTTCATCCGCGCGCCCTGGGTGGAACGGGTCGGACCCGCCGTGGAGGTCCTCGCGTACGCCGACGGCCACGCCGTCGCGGTGCGACAGGGCCGGGTCCTGGCCACCGCCTTCCATCCCGAGGTCACCGGCGACCGGCGGGTGCACCGCTTGTTCGTCGACACGGTGGCCGAACAGATCTAGCGGGTTAAGTAGACTCGGGCCCGCACTAACTGCACGGAGAGGCTCGGAGGACCAGGAGACATGAGCGGCCATTCCAAATGGGCCACCACCAAGCACAAGAAGGCGGTCATCGACGCCAAGCGCGGCAAGATGTTCGCCAAGCTGATCAAGAACATCGAGGTGGCCGCCCGCACGGGCGGGGGTGACCCGAACGGCAATCCCACCCTCTGGGATGCCATCCAGAAGGCCAAGAAGACCTCGGTTCCCAACGACAACATCGAACGGGCCCGCAAGCGCGGCGCCGGCGAGGAAGCCGGCGGCGCGGACTGGCAGAACATCACCTATGAGGGCTACGGGCCCAACGGTGTAGCCGTGCTGATCGAGTGTCTGACGGACAATCGCAACCGCGCCGCAGGCGAGGTGCGGGTCGCGATGACCCGCAACGGCGGCAACATGGCCGACCCCGGTTCGGTCTCTTATCTGTTCTCCCGCAAGGGTGTGGTGATTCTGGACAAGAACGGCCAGTCCGAGGACGACATCCTGATGGCGGTGCTCGATGCCGGTGCCGAGGAGGTCAACGACCTCGGCGACAGCTTCGAGATCATCTGCGAGCCCGGCGACCTCGTGGCCGTCCGCACCGCCCTGCAGGACGCCGGCATCGACTACGACTCGGCCGAGGCCAGCTTCCAGCCGTCGGTCACCGTGCCGGTCGACCTCGAGGGTGCCCGCAAGGTGCTCAAGCTGGTCGACGCACTGGAGGACTCCGACGACGTCCAGGACGTCTACACCAATATCGACATCCCCGACGACGTCGCCGCCCAGCTCGACGAGGACTGACGGAACCGTCTCCCACTCCAGCGGGCGCGACTGTGCGGTTTTGCGCGAGACACGCCGCGGCGGCGTTGAAAACCGCACATTCGGCGCGGGCGTGGCGATACCGCGCGTCGTCGCACCCGGCCGCTAAGCTATCGAACAACTGTTCGTAAGCGGGAAAGGTGTGCCGTATGCGGGTGATGGGAGTCGACCCCGGATTGACCCGCTGCGGGCTTTCGGTGATCGAGAGCCGCGGTGGTCGCCAGGTCGTCGCACTCGACGTCGACGTGGTGCGCACCCCGGCCACCGACTCACTTGCCGAGCGCCTGATGGTGATCAGCGACGCCGTCGAGCACTGGATGGGCACCCACCTGCCTGACGTGATCGCCATCGAGCGGGTCTTCGCCAATCAGAACGCCAACACCGCCATGGGCACCGCCCAAGCCGCCGGCGTCATCGCGCTGTCCGCGGCGCGTCGTGGTATCGACGTGTACTTCCACACCCCCAGTGAGGTCAAGGCGGCCGTCACCGGCAACGGCCGCGCAGACAAGGCGCAGGTGACCGCGATGGTGACCCGCATCTTGCAACTGCAGCAGAAACCGACACCGGCCGACGCGGCCGACGCGCTCGCCCTGGCCATCTGTCACTGCTGGCGCGCGCCGATGATCGACCGGATGGCCAAGGCCGAGGCGATGGCCGCCGAACAGAAGCGGGCGTATCAGGCTCGGCTGAAGGCGGCGCAGTCATGATCGCCGCCGTCCGTGGCGAAGTGCTCGACGTCGCACTCGATCACGCGGTCATCGAGGCCGCCGGCGTCGGCTACAAGGTGATGGCGACACCGTCGACGCTGGCCGCCCTGCGACGCGGTGACGAGGCCCGGCTGATCACCGCGATGATCGTGCGCGAGGACTCGATGACGCTCTACGGGTTCCCCGACTCCGGCGCGCGTGATCTGTTCCAGACGCTACTCGGGGTCTCGGGAGTGGGGCCGAAGATCGCCCTCGCCACCCTGGCGGTCTACGACGCCGCCGCGTTGCGCCAGGCGCTCGCCGACGGCGACGTGGCGGCACTGACTCGGGTTCCCGGCATCGGGAAGCGCGGCGCCGAACGGATGGTCTTGGAATTGCGCGACAAGATCGGCGCGCTGCCCGTGGGCGCCGGTGGCGCCGGATCGGGCCACCCGGTCCGCGGTCCGGTGGTGGAAGCCCTTGTCGGACTTGGCTTTGCGGCCAAACAGGCCGAGGAGGCCTGCGACAAGGTACTCGCCAACGAGCCGAATTCCGACACCGCGGGCGCGTTGCGGGCCGCCCTGTCGATGCTGGGTAGGAAATGACCGGCCGTTTCGAGGACGGCGACGAGGACTTCGTCGAGCGTGAGGTGTCGGCCGCGCTGACCGTCGGCGAGGGCGATATCGACGCCAGCCTGCGCCCGCGCTCGCTGGGGGAGTTCATCGGCCAGCCGCGGGTGCGCGAACAGTTGCAACTGGTCATCGAAGGAGCCAAGAACCGCGGCGGAACCCCGGATCACATCCTGCTGTCCGGTCCGCCCGGGCTGGGCAAGACCTCGCTGGCGATGATCATCGCCGCCGAACTCGGATCCTCACTGCGGGTAACCTCCGGACCGGCGCTGGAACGCGCGGGCGACCTGGCGGCGATGCTGTCCAACCTCGTCGAGGGCGACGTGCTGTTCATCGACGAGATCCACCGCATCGCCCGTCCTGCCGAGGAAATGCTGTACCTGGCGATGGAAGACTTCCGTGTCGACGTCGTCGTCGGCAAAGGCCCGGGAGCGACGTCCATTCCGCTGGACGTAGCACCCTTCACGCTTGTCGGCGCCACCACGCGGTCCGGCGCACTGACCGGCCCGCTTCGCGACAGGTTCGGTTTCACCGCGCACATGGACTTCTACGAACCCGACGAACTGCAGCGCGTACTGGCCCGTTCGGCAGGCATCCTCGGAATCGAACTGGTCAACGATGCCGCGGTGGAGATCGCTCGCCGTTCTCGGGGCACACCGCGCATCGCCAATCGGCTGCTGCGCCGGGTGCGCGACTATGCGGAGGTTCGTGCGGACGGTTTCATCACCCGTGACGTCGCCAAGTCGGCACTGGCGGTGTATGACGTCGACGAACTCGGTCTGGACCGACTGGACCGTGCGGTGCTGTCGGCGCTCACCCGCAGCTTCGGCGGCGGACCGGTCGGGGTGTCGACACTGGCTGTCGCCGTCGGCGAGGAGGCCACCACCGTCGAAGAGGTCTGCGAGCCGTTCCTGGTCCGTGCCGGCATGATCGCGCGCACCCCACGAGGACGGGTGGCCACCCCGCAGGCCTGGACGCATCTGGGGATGACGCCCCCGCCGTCGGCGGGCGGATTCGGACAGACGGGGCTCTTTGAATGATCGCCGGCGCAATGATTTTCGCCGCGCTGGCCGCACTGTTACACGTCTACATCTTCGTGATGGAGTCGATCACCTGGACGACGCCGCGCACGCGCGCGGTATTCGGCACCACCGTCGAGGAAGCGCAGAGCACCAGGATGCTGGCGTTCAACCAGGGTTTCTACAACCTCTTCCTGGCCGTGGTCACCGCGGTGGGGGTCGGCATGTTGGCGATGGGCCACCGAAGTGTCGGCGCCGCCCTGATACTCGCCGGGGCGGGTTCGATGCTGGCCGCCGCACTGGTGCTGGTCTCGTCGTCGCCGGACAAGGCCAGGGCCGCCTTCATCCAGGGCTTCTTCCCGCTGATCACCGTCGTCGCGCTGACCGTTGCCCTGCTCTGAATGCGGGAAGCCCTGAGTACGGGCGTCGTTACGCGACGGTGCGGATCAGCTTCTTGTTGACGAACTCGTCGATGCCGAACCGGCCCAACTCGCGCCCGAAACCGGACCGCTTGATCCCGCCGAACGGCAACTCGACACCCTCGGCCCCCACCCCGTTGATGAACACCATTCCGGCGTCAATCCTGTCGGCGACTCGCCTGGCCTGGTCAGCGTCGGTGGTGAACACATACGATCCCAGGCCGAACGGAACGTCGTTGGCGATCTGCACCGCCTCGTCCTCGGAGTCGACCTTGAACACCATCGCCACCGGGCCGAACAGCTCCTCGCGGTAGGAGGGCGACTTCGGCGAGACGCCGGTCAGAACACCGGGCGGGAAATGCGCGCCGTTGCGCTCGCCACCGGAGACCAGATCGGCGCCGTCGGCGACGGCCCGGCCCACCTGCTCGGCCAGCCGCTCGGCGGCGGCAACAGAGGACAGCGGCGCCAGACCGTCGGCGGTCTCCAGCACCTTCTTGGTGAACCGATCGACGAAGTCGTCGTAGATGTCGGACGCCACGATGAACCGCTTGGCTGCGTTGCAGGCCTGCCCGGTGTTCTCGAACCGGCCGGCCACGGCCGCCTCCACCGCGGCGTCCATGTCATCGGTGCTGAACAGAATGAACGGGTCGGATCCTCCGAGTTCGAGCACGACCTTCTTGAGGTTGCGGCCGGCGATCTCAGCCACCGCGGCTCCGGCCCGTTCCGATCCGGTCAGAGACACCCCCTGCACACGCGGGTCGGCGATGGCCTCGGCGATCTGATCGTTGGTCGCGTAGACGTTGACGTAGGCGCCCTTGGGGAATCCCGCGTCGTCGAAGATCTGCTGGATGGCCGCCGCTGATTCCGGGCACTGTGGGGCGTGTTTGAGCACGATGGTGTTGCCCAGCGTCAGATTCGGGCCGGCGAATCGGGCCACCTGGTAGTAGGGGTAGTTCCACGGCATGATGCCCAGCAGCACTCCGACCGGGCCGCGCCGGATGACCGCGCTGCCTTCACCGTCCAGAAGGTCGATCGGCTCGTCGGCGAGGAACCTTTCGGCGTGGTCGGCGTAGTACTCGTAGATCGCGGCGCTGAAATCCACTTCGCCCAGCGACTGGTCGATGGGCTTGCCCATCTCGCGGTTGATGATCTCCGCAAGCGTCTCGCGACGCTCGGTGTGCAATTGAGCGACCTTCTTGATCAGTGCCGCACGTTGGGCCACCGTCGAGGTCTTCGACCACTCGCGGAAGGCCTTGTCCGCCGCGACCAGCGCCTGCTCGATCTCGCTGTCGGTCGCCGTCGGGTACTCCTTCTCCACCTTGCCGGTCGCCGGATTGACTACTGCGTACATGCTCACGAGAGCTCTCCTTATCGGGGCGTCGGTCGGATCAGAGGCTGGCGAGGGACTCGGCGACGACGTCGAGACCCTCGAGCAGAAGATCATCAGTGATGGACAGTGGCGGTAGGAATCGCAGGGTGTTCCCGAAGGTCCCGCAGCTGAGCACCAGCACACCCTGGGAGTGCACCTTGGCGCACAGCGCCTTGGTCAGATCCGGGTCGGGTTCGGCGGTGCCGGATTTCACCAGTTCCACCGCGATCATCGCTCCGCGCCCGCGCACGTCGCCGATACGGTCGTCGTCGGCCTGCATCCGGCCGAGCCGATCCTTCATCAGGCGCTCGATCTGCTTGGCACGGTCGAGCATTCCGTCCATCTCGAGTGTCTCGATGGTGGCCAGCGCGGCGGCGCACGCCACCGGATTGCCGCCGTAGGTGCCGCCGAGTCCACTGACGTGCGGTGCGTCCATGATCTCCGCGCGCCCGGTGACCGCCGACAGCGGAAGGCCGTCGGCGATTCCCTTGGCGGTGACGATGAGGTCGGGTTCGATGCCCTCGTCCTCGCAGGCGAACATCTGACCGGTGCGGCCGAAGCCGCTCTGCACCTCGTCAGCGATGAACACCACCCCGTTGTCGGTGCACCAGGTGCGCAGTGCCGGGAGGAAGCCCGGTGCCGGCACGATGAATCCGCCTTCGCCCTGCACCGGTTCGATGATCACAGCCGCGAGGTTGGCCGCACCGATCTGCTTGTCGATGATCGTCAGTGCCCGTTCGGCCGCCAGTTCACCGTTGGTGCCCCATTCCTTGTCGATCAGCCCGTCGCGGTAGGGGTAGGACATCGGCGCACGGTAGATCTCCGGGGCGAAGGGGCCGAATCCGCTCTTGTACGGCATCGACTTCGCGGTCAGCGCCATGGTCAGGTTGGTGCGTCCGTGATAGGCGTGGTCGAAAGCGACCACCGCGGAGCGTCCGGTGTGGGACCGGGCGATCTTGATCGCGTTCTCCACCGCCTCGGCGCCCGAGTTGAACAGGGCGCTGCGTTTCTCGAACGAGCCGGGCGTCAATCGGTTCAGATGCTCGGAGACCGCCACGTACTGCTCATACGGCGTGACCATGAAGCAGGTGTGGGTGAACTCGCCGACCTGCTCGCGCACCGCGTCGACCACGCGGGGCGAGGAGTTGCCGATCGTGGTGACCGCGATGCCTGAACCCAGGTCGATCAACCGATTGCCGTCGACGTCCTCGATGACTCCGCCGAACGCGCGTGCGCAGAACACCGGCATGGTGACGCCGACGGCGCTGGAGACCGCGGCGACGCGGCGCTTGGTCAGTTCCCGCGATTTGGGACCGGGTATCTCCGTGACGAGCCTGCGGGTCTGCTCGACGGTGCCAACATCAACTGTCATCGCCAATTCCCTCTGGTCGGTAGGTGGTTTGAGCGTAGTCTGCCGCGGGCCTACCGTCCCGGTGGATCGGGCAAAGCGGCGCCGTCGACCCGGTCGACGGTGGCGAAGTCCGAGACCGCGCGCCGTCGCAGACGTCGGGGCTGACTCACCGGGCGGCCGAGCGCGATCACCGCTGCCAGCGCCCAATTCGGGGGAGCGCCCAGCAGGTCACGCACCGCCTCCTCCTCGTGGACGAGCATGGTGGTGATCACGCCACCGAGGCCTTCGGCTCGAGCCGCGAGCAGGACGTTCCACGTGAAGGGGTACACCGAGGCCCCGCCGGCGAGGCCGTACCGGTCGAAGTCGCGGTCGACCGCGGCCAGCGCGGACAGATCGCAGAAGACAGCCAGGAGTGCGGGTACCTCATCCAACCGTGCGGCGAACCCCGAGGAAGCCGCAGCTGCGATGTGCTCCCCGGCGCCGGCGACCGCCGCAGCTTCGGCGGCGGGGTCGTTGCCGGGCGCCCACGGACGCAGGCCTGCCGCGCTCATCGCCAGATAGTCCTGCCAGCCCGGGAGATACAGGTCGCGCAGGGCGCGTCGCAGCCCGGGATCTTTGACCACCACGACGTGCCAGGACTGGGCGTTGCCGCCGCTCGGTGCGAAGCGGGCGTTGTCGAGCACCCGGGCCAGCACCTCGTCGCTCACCGCCTCGCCGGTGAAATCCCGGACGGCCCCGGTGGTGCGTAATGCGTCGATCAGATCCATGGCCTCATCATCCTCCGGGGCGCCAATGGCACACTGGTGCCATGAATCAGCTCGTGAGCTTCCTGCCCCTGATCGTCATCCTGGGGGCGTTCATGTTCTTCGCCTCCCGTCGTCAGCGCAAGGTGATGCAAGCGACCATCGACCTGCAGGAATCCTTACGGGTGGGCGATCGGGTGCAGACGACATCGGGGCTCTACGCCACCATCGTGGGGATCGGCGAGGACACCGTGAGCCTTCAGATCGCGCCCGGTGTGGTGACCGAATGGGTCAAACTGGCCGTTCGGGATCGCATCGACCCCGCCGAGCAGGTGACGGAGTCGGCCCAGGCCGAGGCCGACCGGATGCCCACCACCGACAGGCCCGGGGACTGATCGGCGGTCACGGCCCGTACCCTTTGGAGGGCGCGGATGACGGCACCGGCCGCAGGCGGGTCCTGACAGGGCCTCATAAGGTTTACAAGGTTCAGAGGAGAATCGACACGTGGCATCGCCTTCGGCGCCGGTGCATCCCTTCCGCTACCTGTCGGTCTTCCTGGTCGCACTCATCGGTGTGTACCTACTGGTCTTCCTGACCGGTGACAAGGCAGCCAAGCCGAAGTTGGGCATCGACCTGCAGGGCGGAACCCGGGTCACGCTCACCGCGCGCACACCGGACGGCTCCAAACCGACCCGTGACGCACTCAATCAGGCGCAGGAGATCATCAACGCCCGCGTGAACGGCCTTGGCGTGTCCGGGTCCGAGGTGGTGATCGACGGCGACAACCTGGTCATCACCGTTCCCGGCAGCGACACCAGCGAGGCGCGCAACCTGGGTCAAACGGCACGGCTCTACATCCGGCCCGTGATCGGCCAGCCGATCCCGGTGGAAGCGGTCAACAAGAAACCGGGCGAGCCCGGCGCTGGGCCCACCGCGCCGCCCAACGCGCCGCCCAGTGAAGCCCCGCCGCCACCGGCGGCAAGCCCGCCGCCGCCGACCCCGGCACCGGCCAGTCCCGCGCCGCAGCCGCGGCCGTACCCGCTGGAGCCCACGCCCAGTCCCAGTCCCGGTCCCACGTCCAGTCCCAGTCCCGGTCCCGGGCCCCCGGGAACGC
>JBAXCK010000060.1:0-17780 GCA_037141465.1 Mycobacteriaceae bacterium
ATCATGCTCGGTTCGCCCGATGCCGATCCGGCCGGCACGGCCAATCAACTGGAAGCAATCCAGGTCAAAGTCACCACTGATGATGCCGATCTCATCGGGAACTTGGCGGCGGCCTACTCCGCGATCGCGGCCAACCCCGGCGACACTGCCGCGCAAAGCGCACTCGCGGACTCGGCGAAAGCGCTCGGGGCCGGTTGTGAAATGGCGACGACCGCGCCCAAGCCCAACTGAGGAAACTTCGGCTGAACGCTAGCGTCCCGCCGCGATTGCGGCTACTCGCGCATCGGCGGCCGAACCGCAGAGGGGTTGCAGGTCGAATCCCGAGGCGATGAGTCCGGTGATCCGCTGCTTGAGATCACCGGAGACCATGTGCGCTTCGAGGTTGCGCCCTGGGCAGTCGGTGACCGCAGTTACCTCCTTGTGGCTGGCCAGTGTGTCGACCCCGATACCGAAGCGCTGCGTCGCCCACGCGCAGGCCAAGGCGGCGCCGGTGAGTTGCGCCTCGGTGACGGCTTCCTCGTCGAAGTTCCCCTCGCACAGAACGAGGAAGTGTCCGGTCGTGTCGTAGTCGGTGGCCGTATCGCCGGCGATTGCGGTGTCGCGCAGTGCGAAGACGTTCCCGTTGCGGTCGACAGCCGCGTGATAGGCGATGTCGACCCAGCCTTTGTCGTCCTGGTGGAACCGCTGATGTTGCTGCAGGCGCGCGATGATCCCGCGGTTGTCGGGCAGTGCGACGGCGGAGTGATGGATGGTCATGCGGTTGATGACGTGAGGGCGCCCACCGGGCTTGGCCGGGCGGGCGCCCCAGGCCTGCCGGCACAGCATCACGCCCGAGGTGGATGCGGCCAAGGCCGCGGGCGTCGAGCCCAACGCTGACAACGCCCCCGCTGAACCCAGTGCGGCCAGCATCTGTCGCCTGGTGAGGGGACGCTCCACGGTTGCAACCCTAGGGCACCTCAGAAGACCCCTAGGGCACCTCAGAAGACGGAGTAGCCGCCGTCGATGACGATGGTCTGCCCGGTGAAGTAGCTGGAGCCGGGTCCGGCGAGCCACACCGCCAGGGCGGCGAAATCGTCGGGCATTCCCCAGCGCCGCAGCGGCACCCGGGGCAGGATCTTCGCCTGCGCGGCCTCCGAGGACAGCAGCCCCTCGGTCATGTTCGCCACCGTCCAGCCCGGCACGACGGCGTTGGCCCGGATGCCGTTGCGCGCCAGCTCCACCGCCAGCCCGCGCGCCATTGCCGCCACACCGGCCTTGGCCGCGGCGTAGTGAATGGAGAACGGCAGTCCGTCGCTCATCGACACGCTGCTGGTGAACACGATCGAGCCGCTGCCGCGCGCCTTCATGTGGCCCACGACCGCCCGAACGGTGAAAAACTGCCCATCGAGATTGACCGACATCACCCGCCGCCATTCCTCGGTGGACATGGCTTCCACGGGTGTGGCCCTGCCGGGCACGCCGGCATTGGCGAAGCAGGAGTCGATCCGTCCGAAGCGCGCGAGGGTCGCCTCCACCCCGGCGTTGACGGCGGCTTCATCGCTGACGTCGACGGTGAACGCGGCGACACGGTCGCCGGATCCGAGTTCGGCGACGGCATGCGCGTTGCGCTCGGTGTTGGTTCCCCAGATCGCCACCGCCGCGCCGGCGTCGTGCAGGCCGCGCGCCATCCCCTTACCGATTCCGCTGTTGCCGCCGGTCACCAACGCGACGTGGCCGGTCAGGTCATGCCAGGCGTCCATCAAGATCCTTTCTAGATCATGTCTTTCGCGGTGAGCCACCGCATGATCGGCCAGCCGACGAAAACCGGGATCCACACCGTGAGCATCCGGTAGAGCAGCACCGAGGGAACCGCGATCGCGGTGGGGACTCCGAAGGCGGCCAGACCGCCGATCAGCGCCGCCTCCACCGCGCCGACACCGCCGGGCGTCGGGGCGGCTGAGGCCAGTGTTCCACCGACCATGGTGACGACGGTGACGGTGACGAACGTCGTGCCGCCGCCGAACGCCATCACGCTGGCCCACAACGCCAGAGCCGCGCCGAGTGTCGTTCCGGCGCAACCCAGCACGATCAGTGCGAAGCGCTTCGGTTCACGCACCAGCTCGACGAGGTCGCCACCCACTTCGGTGATCTTGGGCCGGACCGCGGTGTCGAGCCATCGGCGCAGTTTCGGGAAGAACAGGAAAGCACCGAGCACCCCCAGGGCGACTCCGCCGATCAGGTAGAGCAGGGTGAGCTTCGGTACGAAATGCGAGAGGTCAGCCGATGCCCCGGCGGCGACGGAGAACAGGATCAGCAGGGCGATGTGGGTGATCACCTGGACCGCCTGCTGCACGGCGACCGCCGCGGTGGCGCGCACGCTGCCCAGACCGGCTTTCTGAAGGAAGCGGGTACTCAGCGCCAGCCCGCCCACACCCGCCGGTGTGGTGGTGGCGGCGAAGGTGTTGGCGAACTGCATGATCACCAGATTCCGGAACGAGACCACCTCACCGGCGCACGCCCACAGGCCCGCGGCGGCGCCGACGTAGGTCAACGCCGAGACGGCCAGGCCGAGCAGGGCCCACCACCAGTTGGCGCTGCGCAACTCGGTGAAGAACGCCGGCACCGTGGAGATGAACGGGTAGGCGACGTACACCAGTGCCACCAGCAGAACCAGCTGGATGATCTGCTTGCGGGTGAAGCGGGTGATCGTCTCGGCGGCGATGTCGACCGCACCGGTCTGATGTTTGACCTGATCCCGCGCGGCCGCCAGGGTGGCCTTGGGATCCTTCAGCGTCTTGCGTAACCGGGGTGGCGTTGCGGACCGGGTCAGCCGCCGTGAGGCGCTGAGCACCGCATCCTTGCCGAGCACGTCGATCGCCGAACGCACCGCCGCCTCGGCCCCGAACTTCTCGGTGGTGGTCACCAGCAACTGGGCGATGTCGGAGCCGAGTTGCTCATCGGATGCCCCGTATTCGGAGCGGCCGAAGCCGCCGAAGAGCGCGGTGCCGGTGTCGACGGTGATCTCTTTGGCCCTCAGATCGCCGTGGGCGATCTGGTAGCGGTTCAGCACACCGAGGGATTGCCAAACCTGATGCACCGCATCGGGATCGACGCTTTCCATCAACGGTTTTCCGCGGGCGGCGGTGTGGGCGAGCATGGTCCAGCCGCGGTCGAGTCCGGCGAGGGTGAGGGTTGTGGTGTTGGCGACGCCGAGATCGCCGACGGCGATCGTCATCAACGCGCGATGCTCCACCGCGCGGTGCATCGACATCTGCAGCGGCGCGGTCTCGCTGTCCCGCAACACCAGCCAGCGCCAGAACTGGCGCAGGGCGCCACCACTGCGCTGATTGGGGCCGTATAACTCCACCACGGCGCTGTGCCCGGTGTCGGAGGTGGCGGCCAGTTCCAGTGGCCCACGCCCGGCAGGGCGCACGACGCGCAGCGAGTCGGCGATGAAGCCGCGACGCGCCAGTGAGCGCACCGCGTCGTCCAGTGGCACCTCGAGTGCGGGCGTGCCGACCACGAGCACCACCAGCGCGCCGACGAACCAGCCCACCGCCAGGCCGAGCAGTGATCGCGCCGGTACCACCGCGCTGACGACGAGGTGGATCGGGACGAACGCGAGCAGCAGTGTCCACCACCAGCGGCGCCACCGGCCGGGCAGCCACGGGCCCGACACCGTCAGCACCGCGGCCAGCATCGCGATCCACCGCGGGTCGTCGAGGAACTGCGACAGGGTGGTCGACAAGCGCTCGTTGAGGTCGAAGTGCCAGCGCGGGGCGGTGATGCCCTGCCCGGTGATCGACAGCGCCAGCACGGCGATGAACCCCGCCGCGGCGTAGGCGCCGAGCAGTTTCCACTGCCGGCCGGCGATCAGCCCGACGAGGATGACGAACGGCAGCGCGACGATGGCGATGCCGTAGGCGAGGTAGACGAGATTGGACTGAGTGGGTGTCAGCACCCCGACGATGCGGGAGATGGACTTCTCGAGGCCGACCCAGTCGCTGCGGGTGATCAGCGAACTGGTGACGACGATCGCCAGGAACAACCCGGACAGCGCCACCCGCACGATGTCGTTGGTACGCCGCGTCAGCGGCTGCAGCAGGCTGCCGGAGACCGAAACCTCCCGACCGTCGACGCGCACGTCTACAGAACCTATCGTTAGATGAAGCCGAGATAGCCCAGTGCCGCCGCGCCACCGACCACCAGCAGCGGATTGGCGTCGGTCCGCACGAACACGACCGTGGCGGCGGCGGTGATCAGATAGGCCCGCCAGTCATGGTCGGCGGCCCGGCTCATGACCAGCGAGGTTGCCAGGATCAGGCCCACGGTCAGCGGTGCGAACCCCTTCTCCACCGCGTAGCGCAGCTTGGATTCCTTGGCGCGCTGCCAGGACATCGTCACCAGATACATCAGCAGAGCCGCCGGCACCAGCATCGCGATCGTCGCGATCACGCCGCCGAGAAGGGCGCCGGCCACCCCGGCGACTTTCAGGCCGGCGGCGTATCCGACAAGCGCGACGATCAGGATGCTCGGGCCGGGCGCGGCCTGCGAGATGGAGAAGATGTCCGCGAACTGGTTGTCGGTCAGCCAGTGGTACCCACCGACCGCCCGCAGATGCATTTCCGGCAGCACGGTGTTGCCGCCGCCGATCGACATCAGCGACAGCGAGCCGAACAGGCTCAGCAACGCCAGGTACGTCGTCACGCGGCTGCCTCGCCTTTGCGCGGCCAGGCCCAGATCAGACTCAGCGGCGCGAGGATGGCGAGCGTCAGCAGCAGCGGCCAGCGCAGGATGCCGTTGAGGACGAATGCCGCCGCGAACAGTGCCACTGGCACCACACCGGTGAGGCATTTCCGGCCGGTCTTGATCACCATGGTCACCGTCAACGCGACCGCGGCGGCCGACGCCCCGTGCAGAGCGCCCTTGACCGCCGGGATCTCCTTGAAGGTGAAGTAGACGAAGCCCAGCGTCAGGATCAGTGCGACCGGCACCACGCACAGTCCGACGACGGCGGCGACGGCTCCGGGGGCGCCGCGCATCATGGCGCCGACGAAGACCGCGAGGTTGACCTGATTGGCCCCGGGCATGATGCGGCACATCGTCATGGCGGAGAGGAACTGCTCATCGTTGAGCCACTTCTTGCGGACCACGACGACTTCGCGCGACCATGCGCCCAGCCCACCGCCGAACGATGCCAGCGCGACGTGGTTGAAGGCGCCGGCGATGCCCAGCAGAGAGATGCGCGCCGGTGGGGTGGTGGCAGGGGGCTCACTCATGGACGAGATCGTGGTCGTGCGGGAAATCGTCCTCGTGCGGGATGGAATCGAGCGGGTCGGGCGGCTCGTAGTGATGCGAGGTTTCCCAGTCGAACTCGAAGACGCTGCGTAACCGCCCGACGATGTCAGGGTCGTCGGTGGTGAGTCCGAGTTCGCGGCGGGCGTCGAAGGCACTGCGGTCGATGTTCATCGAGCCCACCAGGGCTTCGCGTTCGTCGACGATGATGAGCTTGGCGTGCACTCGAAGATTCTTCTGCTTGTGCACCTTGGCGCCGAATCGCCGCAACGTGCGCAGCGAGGAGAAGGTGTCGAGGATGTCCCACTCGCTGATGCCGTGCTTCCCGCCGCACAGCACGTTGATCTTGACGCCTCGCTCGGCGGCGTCGACGAGCCGGTCGAGAATCACCGCGTCGACGAACTTCGGGTGCTGCACGTGCAGCGTCTTGGAGGCCCGGTCGATGAATCGCGCCATCTGTGCGCGCGAGTTGGAATTGCTCCACAGCAGTCCGCCCTCAGTGGCAGGGGTGTGATCGCGATGGTCCCAGTCGGCGTCGAACACCTCGATGATCTGGGCGACCTGTACCGGATCGTGGGTGATGATGCCGTAGTCGCGGGTCAGGGTGAAGTACTTGAGCATCAGGTTGTAGGTGGCGATCATCGCGGCCTTCCGGTCGACGACGATCGACTTCTCGTGCGTGACATAGAACTTGGGGTTCGTCCATTGCACGTCGATACCTTCGTGGTGCAGCTGTTCGTAGGTCTCGTCGTTGGCGCGGTCGCCGCCGGAACGCTGGGCGTTGAGCATCACCCGGACTTCAACCCCGGCCTGGTGCCGCGCGATGGTCGCCTCGACCAGACTCGGCTCGGTGAAGGTGAACTGCTTGATCAGCAGGGAGCTTCGTGCGGAGTTGATGAAGTCGAGGACCGGCGCCAGGCCGTCATCCGGTTCGACGATCAGTTGGGGGACCGTGTCAGGCATGGGGACCGGGGTTAACTCTCATCGGGGCTAATTCTCATCGGGGGGAGCGGACTCGGCCGCGAGTTGCGCGGCGAGAAACTCCTCCGCGGACTGCTGACCGAGAAGTGCGCCTCGCAGTTCCCCTTCCGCGTACATCTCGTGCAGGCGCCGCAGGAAGGCGATACGTCCGGTCGACGGATCATCTGGTGTCGGGCCGATGCCCGCGGCGAGCTCGCCCTGCCCCGGCGGCGCCGGGTCGACGTACTGCGGCAGCAGGTAGTGGGGGTCGAATGCGGCCAGCGACGGTATTTTCGCGGGTGCGGTGGCGTCGGGAGCCGCAGGCGCCGGATTCTGTCCGAGCAGCACTCCGGTGGCGGCGGCGGAGAGGTCCGGCAGCCCGAACGGGCCGGTGGGTGCATCGCCGGACTGGGCGAGCGGGTTGCCGATGCCGTTAGGCGCCGGAGCGGCAGCGACTGTGGGCGCCGGAGCGGCAGCGACTGTGGGCGCCGGAGCGGGGGCGACGGTCGTCGTCGGGGGGGCGTCATCGGCGTGCGCCGGGACGGCGCAGAGGGCAGCGGCCAGCACAACAAGGGCGGCCGGCAGCGCGCGAATCACGCCCCTACGGTAGCGGTAAGGGCGAGGCGGGTGGTGCGGGAAGCACGGGGATGATGTCCGGTTCCGGGGGAACGTAATACTGCTCCAATCCGGCCGGGATGTTGGTTTCCGGCGGCGGCGCGGTGCCGGGCAGGGCCTGGCTGAGGTCGTCGCGCGGCATCCGTCCCATCGATCCGTGCAGCAGCGCGTGCACGCCCTTCCAGGCATTCACGCGGTCGAAGGGCCCCGGTGGCACGTCGGTCTGCAGCACGTACGGAGAGTCCGCCTCGCCGGAGGGCACCCGGTAGTACTGCGGCATCAGGATGTTGGTCGCCGCGAACGGGTCGGTCGGCGGTGGTGCACTCAACCCGATTCCGAGATTCGCTATGGCCATCGGCGACTGGTTGCCCAGCATGGCGCTGAGCGTGGTCGCAGGGTCGGCCTGGGTCACCGCAGATGTCGCCGCGAACGGATCCATCGGAGGCGCCGGCGGCGCGGCGGCGGCCGGACCGATCAACTCCGGCTCCGGTGGCGGATCGGCCGCGGCGACGGGCGCGCAGAGCAGTGCGGCGCACGCCAACGCCGCCAGCAGTCGCCACATGCCGATCAGAAGACCTTCGTCACGCCGTAGTAGGCGACGATGTCGTCGTCATCGGTGTTGGAACTGGTCAGGATGGCATAGGACCGCAGCGACGAGGCGCCGACGCAACTGTCCACCTTGATGTGGATATCACGGACGGTGACGCGCGCCGAGGTGCCTTTGAAGGTCTTCTTGTTGACCGACACGTTGGTGACCGTGCCTGGCTTCGGGAGGACCTCGACCTGACCCACGGCCTGCAGGGACAGCGAGGGCGGGAGGATCACGCCTGCGCCGCCGAAGTTGGTGTTGCCCAGGATGCCGGTCAGGCCTCCGTTGAGCTTGACCTTGTCCATCTCGACGCCGCAGCCGATCTGATAGCCGACCTCGAGCGTCCCGCCGGCCACCGACCCGGTGGTCGTACCGGTGAACGTGCCTCCCACCAGCCAGTCGCGCGAGGACAGCGATGTGGTCAGCGGGGCGATCGGCAACTGGGTCTCGTCCTTGGCCGCCACCGTGATCGTCCGGCCGTCGAGTGTCTTGGCGATGCCGGGCACCTCCGATGGCACCGCGCCGGTGTCGACCGGCGGTGCCGGCGGGGTGTTGTTGGCGGCCGGTATGACCTCCGCGGCGCCCGGTGGGGGCGGCGGCACTGCGGGATCGGCGGGAGGTTCGGCCGCGGTGACCGGTGCTGTGCCGATCGCGATGAGCAGGCCGGCGGCCGCAAGGGCGAAGCGATGCATGGGTCGGGGATGCCTTCCGGTCAGACTGCGCGGGTGACGCCGACGTATGTCACCACGTCGTCGGTGTTGTCGGTGGAACTGGTCAGGGTCGCGTAGGAGCGGATGAACGACTGCCCCGCGCAACCGTCGACCTTGATCCGGAAGCCGGTGATGTTCACGTGGGCTTTGGTGCCCTTGAACGACTTCTTGCCGACCTGGACGACGTTCACGGTGCCCGGCTTGAGGTTGATCTTGAACAGCTGGGACGCTTGAGCGCCGAGGATGAAGGGGAAGATCGACCCGGTGGCGAAGGGAATGCCGACGCCTGCGATGCCCGTCACGCCCGAGATCGACTCCAGGACGTCCTGGGTGATGCCGCAGCCGATCTGGTACCCGGCCTCGAGGGTGCCACCGGCCAGCTTGGTCTTACCTGCGCCGGTCACCGTGCCCTCGAAGCTGCTGTCGACGAGGTATTCGCGCGACCACGGTGAGTTGGTCAGCGAAGCCACCGGCTCCATCGACTCATTGCGTGCCTGCACCGTCAGCACCCAGCCGTCAGGTGAGGTGAGCGTGCCCGGCGATGCGGATGCGATCGGAGCCAGTGGCGCCCCCGGGGCGGGGGGTGGCGGAGGGGCCGGTGCCGCGTTGGCGGCCGGCTGCACCGGTGGATCGACGGCAGGATCTGCCCATCCCTGCGGGGCGGACGCTGCCGCGGCGAGCAGGCCCACGCCGAGCAGGGCGGTGATTCTGTAGAGCATGCGGGGGCGGCCTCTCGTTTGAGATGTGGTTGTGACCTGATTGTGTCGGGCGCGCGATGATCGTCACGGTCGAAGGTTTCCAGTTGGCGAACAGCCCGTAAACCCGTGGTGCCACGTTCGCGTCCATTGAGCACAGGGGCTTTCGCGGTGGGATCAGCGATCCGATTCCGCGGTAACCTCGGGCCATCGAAGCCTTTGAGGTGAAAGGAATCAGGTGATGCGCGCCCTGCGCCGAGTGCTCGGCACAGCACTGCTGACGTCGTCTATCCCGGCCCTGATGGCAGCCCCCGCGGCCTGGGCCGACCCCTCCGACGTGGACTCCGATCCCACGCCGCCGGCCTCGGACGTGGGTCCGGTGACGGGTCCGGCGCCCGGTCCGGTCACGGTCGCATCGAACGCCGGGGGTCCCGTCTCGGACGCGTGCAAGCAGTTCAACGTAGCCACAAATCTGGCTGCGGCGATTTACGAGGACTTCGCCTATGCCACGGCCGGCAACGGCAATGTGGTGAATTACGACGATCCGGAGGTCGCGCGCACCAACGTCAACGGCCGTACCGCGCTGCGTGAGGCGGCGGCACTTGCAATGGACGCCTCCCGCACGCCGGGGCTCCCGCCGGAGGTCTCCAATCCGATGCAGTCGTGGTCATTGCACGCCACCAAGCTCGTGTTGATCATGGGACTGCGGGGCGGAGGCGACTCATTGAACACCGCGGCCAATCAACTCAACACCGATTCCGATAACGCCAATCTCGCCTGTGCGATGAGTGGAAGCATGTGACGGCCGCGCAGGTAGCGCGGCGAGAGATCTAGCCGGTTCCGCCGGGTCCACCCTCACCACCGGCACCACCGCGGCCGAACCCGGTGCCGCTGACACCGTTGCGGCCCACCTTGCCGGCCCACGCGCCGTTGTTGCCGGAGCCGCCGTTGCCGCCGTCGCCGCCGTTACCGGAGACCAGAACGCTACCGCCGCCGGTGCCGCCGGTGCCGCCGTAGCCGCCGGCCGTGCCCGTGCCTCCGTTGCCGCCGGTTCCGCCGACGCCGCCGACGCCGCCGTCGAAGGGACCCAGGCCGCCGTTGCCGCCGTTGCCGCCGTAACCTGCCCGGGTGGCTCCGGTGCCGCCGGCGCCACCGGAGCCACCGGCGCCGCCGATGTTGCCCAGTGAATCGCCGCCGTTTCCGGCGTTGCCGCCGTTGCCTGCCGCGCCGAGGACAGAAGTCCCGCCGTTGCCGCCATCGCCACCGCGGCCGCCCTTCGGGCCGATCGCGCCGGCCGTGCCGCCGTTGCCGCCGTTGCCGCCGTTGCCGCCGGTGCCGCCGCCCTTCGCGCTTCCGCCGGCGCCACCGGCGCCGCCTCTGCCGCCGTTGCCCGCGACCCAGCTGCCGTATCCGGCGTTGCCGGCGTTGCCGCCGTTGCCGCCGTTGGCCGCACCAGTGACGCCGGCGCCGCCGGCGCCGCCGTTGCCGCCGGTGCCGCCGGGCTCCGCGCCCCAGAATCCGCCGTCGCCGCCGTTGCCGGCGTTGCCGCCGTTACCGCCGTTGGGGTTGGCGAGCGCGCCGACGCTGCTGTTGCTGGCCGCCCCGGCGCCGCCGTTGCCGCCCAGGTGGTTGGTCGTTCCCGCGTCCAGAAGCGGGAACTGGGCGGCGTTGCCGGCATCGCCGCCGTTGCCGCCGTTGGGCATGTTGACCACGTTTCCATTGACCGTGCCGACAAAACCGTCGCCGCCGTTGCCGCCCCTGCCGCCGGTTCCCGAGAACGAGATGAAGTTGTAGTTCAGCGGGGTGACATCCGTCGACGTCGAGGTCGTCGCGATCGGCGCCGTCCCGAAAAGCCCGCTGGAGATCCGGTTGAAGACCGCGGGGATGAAGTTGAAACCCCACCCGGCGTCGCCGCCGTTACCGCCGTTGCCGCCGTGCAGGCCGTTGCCGCCGTTGCCGCCGCCGCCCTTGAAGAGGTTCCCGTCGGTGTCGGTGCCGCCGAAAATGCCGCCGTGCCCGCCGTTGCCGCCGGTGTTGTCTTCGCCCGGCACGCCGAAGTCCACCGCGGTGCCGCCGTTGCCGCCGCGGCCGTAGAGGTATGCGTCACCGCCGCTGCCGCCGTCCCACCCGTTGCCGCCGTTGCCGAAGAGCAGACCGGCGTTACCGCCGTTGCACGGGCTTCCTTCGACGCATGGGCTGCCCGGCATGCCGATGTCGTTCTCGGTGTAGCTGTACCCGTTGCCGATCAGCAGGCCGGCATCGGGATGCTCCATCGTGCCGTTACCGGAGAAGATGGCGACGAAATCCGTCGGAGCCGTAGTCGCCGCGGCGGTCGCGTTGGCACCCGCCGCCGCCAGGCACGCGGTGTCGCCCACCGCGCACTGCACCGAGGTCAGTGCCACCTGGGGAGCCACCGGGGGAGCTGCCGTGCGGGCCGGAACCCCGGTTGCGCCCAGGACGAAGCCGGTGCCGACCATCGCGGCTCCGGCCACGCTCGTCGAGACCATGGGAACGCGGGGACGCGCGGACTGCTTGCGATGTTTGGGCACGGTGGTTCTTCCTCTGCGATGGGGCTGCGCATGCCGAGGGCGCGCGTCAGTAGCAAAGAGGATTGAACGGTGTCGCCGTAGCGCCAATCGGGCGATCAGCGCTACGGCGGGCTAAGAAAAGGTGAACGGTGAGTGAACGGCCCGGCGGGCGGTCACTTGCACAGATCGGTGATCTTCTTATTGGTCTCTTCGGCTGACTTCAGCAGCGCCGCCTGCTCGGGCTTGTCATTGGAGATTCCGGCGAGGGCGTTCATGGCGATGCCGTTGAGATTCCCAGCGAACGCGCGGACCTCCTTGGCCAGATCGGCCGAGGTGTTCGAGGGAAGAATGTCCAGCAGATAGTTGGCGCCGCCGGCCATCGCCAGACGCGCGTTGGCGGCGATCGCCGAGTTGGCGACGGGGGTCACCGGGCCCAGGTCGGGCGCCACCTGATTGGTCTGCAGGGAAACAGCATTGCTGACGGTTCGGAAGGCGGTGCATACGGTGGCCTTGGGGTCGGCGGCGCTGCCGTTGGCGTTCGTCGCGGGTTTGAACAACGCCCACCCGGCGCCTGCCACAGCCAGAACGGAAAGGGCGAGCGCGGCGGGGGTCATCCAACCCGGCGAGGTCTTGACGTGGACGGGCGCGGCCAGCGCGGATTCGCGGGTGACCGTCGTCTCGACGGCGTCGCCGTCGGTGGTGTCGACGGCGGTGATGGTCTCTTTGGTTTCGTCGGAGTGTTCACTCATGCCGCAGATCGTACCGCGTACGCTTGTGGTGACAGCAAAGTGCCGGTACCAGCAAAGCGGGAATCATGAGGAAGCGCAGTCGGCGGATCACCATGGTGGGCCTGTGCTGCCCGGCGCTGCTGATTTCCGGAATTACGCTGGCCGCGGGCGTATCGGCACAGACGTGCGCGCCGGGCTTCGTACCCAACCCGTACAACGCCCAGTGCCTGGCACCGGTGAGCACCCCGACCATCCAGGGCGTGCCATGCGTTCCCAGCAACCTCGCCGTATGCCTTTCGCTGGCGGCGAATCTGCCGGTGCCCAGACCGCCCGCCTCCCGGTGATCAGCTGCGGGTGACCGTCTTGTTCATCAGCCGCTGCACCCAGTTGGGCGACACCTGCGACAGGCTCGCCAGCACCTTGGTCTGACGCCCGACCGGGTAGTGCACCCGCGGAAGCCATGTGCGGCCGGCGCGGGATGCGGCATAGATCTCCTCGGCGACGTCATCCGCCGTCAGGTGGATGCCCAAAGTCCGGGTGCTTGAGGTCTCCACGCCGTCGACCATGGCCGTCGCGACGAACAGCGGCCACATCGCGATCACCCGGATGCCGTGGTGGCGCCACTCCAGCTCGAGTGCCTCGGTGAGACCGCGCACCGCGAACTTGGTCGCCGAGTACACCGCGAGTTCGGGCTGGCCGTAGATGGCCGACGCCGAACAGAGGTTGATCACCTGCGAGTGCGGGGTGTCGCGCAGGTAGGGGAATGCGGTGTGCAGTCCGGCCATCACCCCGTAGACATTGACGTCGACCATCCGGCGCTGGTTCTCCAGCGGTATCTCCTCGAAGCGTCCGGAGCTCAGCACGCCGGCGTTGTTGACCAGGATGTCCAGTCGCCGCGACGTCCCGGTGAAGGCCTCGAATTGCCGGTGCCAGTCGGAGGCGTCGGTGACGTCGAGTTGACCGATGGCGATGTCGCCACCGAATCCGCCGACCTCCTCACGCAGACTCGCCAGCCCGGTGAGATCGACGTCGTAGGCGCCCACGCGGTACCCCTCGCGGGCGAACCGCAGCGCGGTGGCGCGACCGATACCGGCCGCGGCGCCGGAGATGAACACAGTCGGTGAACTCATGGGGTCAAACCTACTCACCAGCGGTGCAGGCGCCCCTGTTCGCGATACCAGTCGATGAGTTCAGGGCGGTCGACGGACCGCGGATCCAACGAGACGTCGCGCCGGCCTGCCATGACCGCGGTCACCGGTACCTCCAACTTCTTGCCGGTCCGGGTGTGGGGAATGCCCGGGGCGGCGATGACGTCGTCGGGTACGTGCCGGGGGGACAGTTGGCTGCGGATCCGGTCTCGGATGCTCTCGATGAGCGCCTCGTCGAGGTGTTGGCCGGCGGCGAGGACGACGAACAGCGGCATCCAGTAGCGGCCATCGGGTCCGTCGATGCCGACCACGAATGCCTCGGTGACCGCATCCATGGCCTCCACCACCTCGTAGATGTCGGCCGACCCCATCCGGATCCCGTGCCGGTTCAGTGTCGCGTCGCTGCGGCCGTGGATGATCAGCGATCCGCGCTCGGTGACCGTCACCCAGTCGCCGTGACGCCACACCCCGGGGCGCGGTCCGTCGGCCCACTCATGATCGAAATAAGCTGCGCGGTAACGGGATCCGTCGGAATCGTCCCAGAACCCGATGGGCATCGATGGCATCGGCGCGGTGATGACCATCTCGCCGACCCCGCCGGTGAGCGGCCGGCGTTGCGGTGACCAGCTTTCCAAAGACACACCGAGGTAGCGGGTGGTGAGCTCACCGGCGACCGCAGGCACCGCGGTGGTGCCGCCGGCGAACGCGGTGACTACATCGGTGCCGCCGCTGATCGACGACACCTCGATGTTCTGTCCTACTTCGTCTTTGACCCACTGGTAGAGATCGGCCGGCAGAGGTGAGCCGGTACAGCCCAGTGCGCGCAGCGCGCCCAGATCATGATCGGCGCCGGGATGCAGGCCGGCTTTGCGTGATGCCAGCAGGTGTCCGGGACTGGTGCCGAAGTACGTCACCCGCTCCGATTCGAGCAACCGCCACAGCCGGTCCGGACCCGGATACATCGGGTGCCCGCCGTAGCAGAGAACCGTCGCACCGCAGAGCAGACCGGAGGTGCGGAAGTTCCACATCATCCAACTCAGCGCGGTCTGCCAGAAGAACACATCGCGCGGGCCCAGGTCGGCGTGCAGCACTGCCGCCTTGAGGTGTTCGAGGATGACGCCGCCGTGGCCGTGCACGATGCCCTTCGGCCGTCCGGTGGTCCCCGAGGTGAACAGCACCCACAGCGGATGGTCGAAGGCCACCGGCGTGACCTCGGGTTCGACCGGTTGGGCCACCAGGTCGCGGTAGTCGGGGCCGTCGAGCGTGATCAGGTGCGGTGTGCCGGGCAGTGTCGCGAGTAGTTCGGCGGTGGCGGCCTGCTTGTCGATCCAGGTGCCGTTGAGGTGGTAGCCCAGCGCGCTGAACAGCACGGCCGGGCTCAGTTGACCGAGCCTGGCCGCCGCACCGGCCGGCGCATAGTCCTGTCCGCACGCCGACCAGACCGCGCCCACCGCCGCGGTGGCCAGAAAAGCCACGGCGGCCTCGGCGATGTCCGGCAGGTAGGCGGCAACCCGGTCGCCGGGCTGCACGCCGAGGCGACGCAGTTCGGCGGTGACGGCGCCGACGCGCCCCGGCAGCTCGGCCCAGTCGATGACGTTGCGGGTGCCGTCCTCGTCGATGCCGATGAGCGCCGGGCCGGCAAGGGCGCGGTGCCGCAGCACCTGATCGACGTAGTTGAGTTCCACATCGGGAAACCAGCGCGCGCCAGGCATCGCCGCATCGGCGAGGATGGCCGCGTCGCCGTCGCCGGGTGGGACGCGGGCGATGGCGCCGAGATCGAAGTAATCCCAGACCGCCCGCCAGAAGGCCGCCGGCTCGGTGACGGACCACTGCCACAGGACGGGGTAATCCGTTGCCCCGATTGCCGATTCGGCGAACCGCCGCCACTGCGACGACATCACTGGCACAGTCAGGCGAACTCCACTCCGGACATCTTCATCTGGTCGCCGTCGCGTTCGAGGGTCACCACCACCCGCCAGACCCGGGGAGCCTGCTGGTCCTTGGGCGCGCCGGGCCCCTCGCGCCGGGACGTCGCCGAGACCAGCACGACGGCCGAATCGCGCGTCATCGACTCCAGCGCGGCGTCGTTGACACTCGCCTTGGTGGTGATCTTCTCCTCCGTCAGCGCCCTGGTGAACTCGTCGGCGGTGTCGGCGAAGTTGGCTCTGAACTTCCCGGTCGAGCTGTCTAGTACCCGTTGCACGCTCTCCTTGGCGTTGGTGTAGTCCATCGACATCAGGTTGACGACGTCTTGTCGCGCGGTTGCGGTGTACTCGGCGACCTGACGGCGGTGCTCGGCGACGCTTCGGTGCTGCCAGAGCATGTAGCCGGTGGCCGTGAGCAGGGCGGCGATCACGACCGCGGCGAACCCGGTGGCGAGGAAGGGCAGCAGTGACGGGCGGCGGGCCGGGGCGTTCATGGGGCCAATCTTGCCTGACCGCCGGACCCGTGCGGCACGGATGTGCGACAGTGGCTGCGTGCCAATGGTGCGATCGACGGTGATGGCCTGCGCGGTGCTGGTCGCCGCCGGGCTCGCGTCGCCGCCGGCATCGGCTGACGAGTGCAACGACGCTTTCTGCACGCCGGGAATCACTCCCGGCGTGGTGCTGGGCGCACCGTGCGGTGACACCGGGTTCTATGTGTTCGGCACCAACTCATGGGGCCGGCTGGTGTTCTGCGGCTCCCCGCGCCGCTATGAGCCGCGCTACTTCCGCTCACCGCCGATGTACGGCATCAAGGAGCTCGGCAGCAGTTGCACCGGCTACGAGTTCGCCGTCGCACAGGCGCCCGACGGTCTGTTCCTGAGTTGCTCGACAGTCGACAACAACGCGGTCTGGGTGCGCGGCGACGCTTAAATCACCAGTGCCGGATCGAACACAGCGCGCCCCGCGCGCCGGAGTTCGTCACCACCACCGCACCGTCGACGGCGATGGAGCAGTGGAAATTGGGCTGATTCGGTGACATGCCGCTGGTGCCCAGCACCATCGCCCACTGGTCCGGGTTGGCCAGTTGCACGTTGATCACCCACGGCTTGTCCGGACCCAATCCGGCTTCGACGTTGGGACTGAACAGATACGGGTCGTGGCTGTAATCGGCGAAGTTCGGCGGATCGATGTCGCGGTAGTAGATCTCAGCGAAGAACGGGTTGTCGGTATAGACGGTATAGGTCACGTTGTGCAGCACGACCGGGTCCTCGGCGCGGGCCTGAGCCGGTGCGATCACGCCGGCGACGAGGAGAGCAGACAGGGCGGGGCCGAACCCGACCGCAATCCGCCGCAACCACATACGGGCCAGTTTTTCACGATAATCGCCGCGCTGGTGGCCGTTTACCGCGGTAGGTTCGCGGGGTTCTAGGATTCGCGGGTGGTTCGGAGGTGGCGCATCGTGCGCCTGGCGTCAGCCGGGCTGCTGATCGGAGCGCTGTGGGCCGCGACGGCGATCATGGCGTGGCAGCACTACCGGGTTGCGTCCAAGCACGCCGAGGAGGCCAGGATCATCGAAGCGGCGCGCATGGCCATCTCCGCTCTGCTGACCATCGACCACACCACCGCGCAGGCCGACGTCCAACGGGTGCTCGACGCCACGGTGGGTCCGTTCCACGACGATTTCGACAAGAGTGCGAAGGACTTCGTCACCACGGCACAGAAGTCCAACGCCGTCACCAAGGGGACCATCAAGGCCGCCGCACTGCAGTCCGAGACCACCACCGGAGGTGTGGTGCTGGTGGCGGCCACCAGTGAGGTCACCAATGTCAGTGGCGCGCGCGCCGATCAGCGCCCGTTCCGAATGAGCGTCACCGTCAGCCGTGACGGTGACCACTACAAGATGTCGAATCTGGAGTTTGTGCCATGAGCGTCGAAGAGCAGGATCAGACGGGTCCCGACCCGGAGACCGTCGAACCCGAGGTTGCCGAGCCGGAGGTCCCCGAGTCGGAGGTCCCCGATTCGGAGGACCCCGAGTCGGGGCACACGGGTGGAATGTTGGCGTGGTGCCGCCGGAATCTGGGCGTGACACTGACCGCCGCGGCGCTTCTGGTGTCGGCGTTGACCGCCGGATCGGTGTACTGGTGGGTCTACCGCACCGACCGGATGACCGGGGATGCCGCGCAGGAGGAGGTGCTCGCCGCCGCCCGGGCGGGAGCCGAAGCGGTGCTCACCTACTCGCCGGACTCCGTCGACAAGAACCTCGCCGACGCCAAGTCGCACCTCACCGGAGCGTTTCTGCAGAAATACTCCGACTTCGCCGACAAGGTCGTCCGGCCGGCGGCCAAGGAGCGCGGCGTCAAGACCGAGGCGAACGTGGCCCGCGCGGCGGTATCGGCGATGCACCCCGACACCGCCCAGGTGCTGTTGTTCGTCAACCAGGTCACCACCAGCAAGGAGCGCCCCACGCCCTCGCTGGCCACGTCGAGCGTGATGATGACCCTGCAGCGCTCCGGGGATCAGTGGCTGATCTCTGAATTCAATCCGATCTGAGGGACTTCCGGCCCTTTCTGGCGTGCCCCTCGGCTCGTCACACTCTGGCTGATGGCAG
>JBAXCK010000061.1:0-17396 GCA_037141465.1 Mycobacteriaceae bacterium
CACCAAGCCCTGTGCCCCCCAACACAACCGGGGGGCACAGGCATATCTACACCCGTATTCTTCTTCCGATGGCCAATGACAGAGAACCCGGCAGCCGGCGAACCCCGAAGCGGGCGTCGGCTCCTCGGCGTTCCATTCCCGACCGGGCTCGTCGCCCGCAGTCGCGTCCGGCTCCGGCCGGCGCCGCTGACGCGCCGCAGCGAAGCGGTCCGGTGATCCCGCCGTCGGTCGAGGCGAAACAACTCGCGCCGGAGATCCGAGCAGAGTTGTTCACGTTGGACAAGGCCACCGCGGACACCGTCGCCCGCCATCTTGTCGCGGCCGGGGAATTGATGGACGAAGATCCCGAGGCTGCGCTTACACACGCGCAGGCGGCGCGGACCCGGTCCGGGCGGATCGCCGCGATCAGAGAAGCGGTGGGAATCGCCGCGTACCACTGTGGCGACTGGGCGCAGGCACTTGCGGAGTTCCGTGCGGCCCGCCGGATGGGGTCGAAATCTCAACTCCTGCCCTTGATCGCCGACTGCGAACGCGGCGTCGGCCGGCCCGAGCGGGCCATCGAGTTGGCTCGCAGTCCCGAGGCCGCCGCACTCACCGGCGATGACGCCGACGAGATGCGCATCGTCGCGGCCGGGGCCCGGTCCGATCTCGGGCAACTCGATCAGGCGCTCGCCGTTCTCTCCGCACCACCGCCGGACCCGTCGCGAACCGGGCCGACAGCCGCCCGACTGTGCTACGCCTATGCCGACACCCTGCTCGCTCTGGGCCGCTCCGAGGAGGCACTGCAGTGGTTCGTCTACGCGGCCGGCGCGGATGTCGACGGGGTCACCGACGCTGAAGAGCGCGTCGACGAACTCACGTGATGTGAGCACGCCGGCATGACAAGCATTGCCGCACAGTACGACTGCCTGCTGCTGGATCTGGACGGGACCGTCTTCCGCGGGCACGCCCCTACCGAGGGCGCCGTGGAGACACTCGAGGGCATCACATCACGCACCCTCTATGTGACCAACAATGCGTCGCGGTCGGCGGCCGATGTCGCCGAGCATCTCACCCGACTGGGTTTCAGCGCCACCGACGACGACGTCGTCACGAGTGCGCAGAGCGCTGCACGGATGCTGGCCGAAAGACTGCGGCCGGGTTCGTCGGTGCTCGTGGTGGGCACCGACGCGCTGGCGGGCGAGATCAGTGCGGTGGGCCTGCGCCCCGTGCGGTTGTTCGACGAACAGCCGGTCGCAGTCGTCCAAGGCCTGTCCATGACGATCGGCTGGCCGGAACTCGCCGAGGCCGCACTGGCCATCCGGTCGGGCGCCCTGTGGGTCACCGCCAACCTGGATCCGACCCTGCCCACCGAACGCGGACTGCTTCCCGGCAACGGTTCCCTCGTCGCGGCACTGCGGGCAGCCGCCGGGGCCGAGCCGCTCGTGGCCGGTAAGCCGGCGCCGGAGTTGATGCACGATGCGCTGGCCCGCGGAGACTTCAGCGCTCCGCTGGTGGTCGGTGACCGACTCGACACCGACATCGCCGGTGCCGACGCCGCGGGACTGCCGAGCCTGATGGTGCTCACCGGGGTGAGCACCGCCCGCGAGGCCGCGCGTGCGCGGCCGGGCTTTCGGCCCACCTATATCGGGGCGGATCTGCGGGCGCTGAACCAGACCCCGGCGGCGCTGGCCATCGGCGAACAGCCGGCGTGGGAGGCCAGCGTGGAATCCGGCGCCGTCACGGTGTTCTCGAGGGGGCCCGACCCCGGCGGGGACGGGCTGTCGGTGGTGCGGGCGACCGCCTGGGCGCTGTGGAGCACTGACGATCCGTCGACGGCGCCGGTCCGGGCGGGCGACGAGGCCGCCGAATCGGCACTGCGGCTCTGGGGCCTGCTCGGCGGAGCTGATGGGCTAGCGTGAGTGGTGCCATGAACACCGATCCGCACACCGACCCCAACCGGATCCGCGCCGAGGTCGACGAGGTGCTCGCCGAGCTTCCGAGCATCGATCCGGAGACCGATGCCGGCGCGGCGATCGACATCGACGCCGTGGGACGCCGACTCGAGCAGGCGCACCAGATCCTGGTCGATGCGCTGGAGTCGGTGGAGAAGGGCTAGACCCATGACACGGCGTGCCCGGGTGGACGCCGAACTGGTCCGGCGGGGGCTGGCCCGATCACGTCAGCAGGCCGCCGAGCTGATCGGAGCCGGACGCGTCACCATCGACGGAATGCGGGCGGCCAAGCCGGCCACGGCCGTCGCCGCCACCGCGAGCCTGGTGGTCCAGGGTCCCGCGGAGCGGGCGTGGGTGTCCCGGGGGGCGCACAAACTGATCGGCGCACTCGACCGGTTCGGGATCGAGCCGGCGGGCCGCCGCTGTCTGGACGCCGGCGCCTCGACAGGCGGGTTCACCGAGGTGTTGCTGGATCGCGGCGCCGCCGAAGTGGTCGCGGTCGACGTCGGCTACGGCCAACTGGCGTGGTCGTTGCGCTCGGATGCCCGGGTTCGGGTCGTCGAACGCACCAACGTGCGCGATCTGACCCCGGAACTGATCGGCGGCCCGGTCGACGTGGTGGTGGCCGATCTGTCCTTCATCTCCCTGTCCACAGTGCTACCGGCACTTGTCGCCTGCGCCACGCCGCAGGCCGATATCGTTCCGATGGTGAAGCCACAGTTCGAGGTGGGCCGCGAGCAGGTGGGCGCGGGGGGAGTGGTGAGTGATCCCGGCCTGCGGGCCGGGGCCGTCACCGCCGTCGCCGAACGGGCCGCGGCGTTGGGCTGGCACACCGTCTCGGTGGCCGCCAGCCCGCTACCCGGTCCATCCGGCAATGTGGAGTACTTCCTGCTGTTGCGCGGACAGACCGAGGCGGCACTCACCGGTGATGCTCTGCGCGATTCGGTGCACCGGGCTGTCGTGGAGGGACCGCAATGACGACCAGGACCGTCCTGCTGATCGTCCATCCCGGTCGTGGCGAAGCGAACGACACGGCGCTGCGAGTCGCCAAAGCGTTGGGAGACAATGGGATCCGGCTGCGGCTGCTGTCCAGGGAAGCAGTCGACCGGGGCAATCTGCACCTCGACCCCGAGGAGTTGCAGGCGACCGGCGCCGACATCGAGGTGGTCGACGCCGATGCTGATGCGGCCGAAGGCTGCGAGCTGGTCTTGGTCCTCGGTGGCGACGGCACCTTCCTGCGTGCGGCCGAACTCGCCCGCAACGCCGAGATCCCCGTCCTCGGCGTCAACCTGGGCCGGATCGGCTTCCTTGCCGAGGCCGAGGCCGAAGCGATCGACGAGATCCTCGGCCACGTCGTGGCCGCCGACTACCAGATCGAGCACCGGATGACCCTCGACGTGGTGGTCAGCAAGGCCGGTGAGGTGCTCTCCCGGGGGTGGGCGCTCAATGAGGCCAGCCTGGAGAAAGGCGCGCACCAGGGTGTGCTGGGCGTGATGGTCACCATCGACGAACGGCCGGTGTCGGCATTCGGCTGTGACGGCGTCCTGGTATCCAGCCCGACCGGATCCACCGCGTACGCGTTCTCCGCGGGCGGACCGGTGGTGTGGCCGGATCTGGAAGCCATCATCGTGGTGCCGAACAACGCGCACGCACTGTTCGCCCGGCCGATGGTCACCAACCCGAATGCGGTGATCACCATCGACGTCGGCCCCGACAATCCCGACGCGGTGGTGGTCTGCGACGGCCGGCGCGAGTCGGTGGTACCGGCCGGCGGCCGGCTTCAGGTCACCAAGTGCCGCACTCCGCTCCAATGGGTCCGCCTGGACAGTGCGCCCTTCACCGATCGGCTGGTGCGCAAGTTCCGTCTGCCGGTCACCAGCTGGCGCGAGCAGTAGCCGCGATGCTCGCCGAACTCAGGATCGACTCCCTCGGCGCGATCAGTTCCGCCACGGCGGAATTCGACCGTGGTCTCACGGTGCTCACCGGGGAGACCGGGACCGGCAAGACGATGGTGGTCACCGGACTGCATCTGCTCGGGGGCGGTCGCGCCGACCCCACCCGGATCCGGACCGGCGCGCCGCGCGCCGCGGTGGAGGGCCGGTTCAGCACGGGGGACGTCGCACCGGCAACAGGCGCCGATATCGACGAGATCCTCGACTCCGCCGGCGCCGAACGCGATGACGACGGCAGCATCATCGCCCTGCGCACGCTGAGCCGCGACGGCCCGTCGCGCGCCTATCTCGGCGCACGAAGCGTGCCGGCCAAGTCGCTGGCGAGTGTGACCACCCGACTGCTGACCGTGCACGGGCAGAACGACCAGTTGCGACTCATGCGGCCCGATGAGCAGCGCGGCGCACTCGACCGATTCGCCGGTGCGCACTCGATCCTGGAGCGCTACCGCAAACTGCGCGACGAGTGGCTGATCGCCCGGCGTGATCTCGCCGACCGCACCGAACGTGCCCGGGAGATGGCGCAGGAAGCCGATCGGCTGAAGTTCGCCCTCGCCGAGATCGAGAGCGTGGACCCGGTGCCGGGGGAGGACGCGGCGCTCGTCGACGACATCCGCCGGCTCTCCGAACTCGACGCCGTGCGGGAGGCCGCGCGCAGTGCCCGCACCGCTCTGATGGGTGCCGACGACGACTCACCGGTCGGCCAATCCCGTTCGGCCACAGACGCTCTCGCCAGGGCGGCCACAGCGCTGGAGTCCACCGGCGACACCGTGCTGGCCGGCCTGGCCCGTCAGCTCACCGAAGCGCTGAGCGTCGCCGGTGAGGCGGCTCGAGAGCTCGGCGCATTCCTCGACGAGCTGCCGTCGGATGCCAGTTCGCTGGACCGGAAACTGTCCCGCCAGTCCGAGTTGCGCAGCCTCACCCGCAAGTACGCCGCCGACGTCGACGGGGTGCTGGCGTGGGCGGCGGAGTCCCGCTGCAGACTCGATCAACTCGACGTCTCCGAGGAGGCGCTCGCCGGGCTCGCTCACCGGGTGGCCGACGCGCAGGACGCGGTGGCCGCGGCGGCCGCCGAACTCTCCACCGCGCGGGTGAAGGCGGCCGAGGGGCTGGCCGCGGCGGTCACCGCCGAACTGGCCGGCCTGGCCATGGCCGGGGCGGATTTCACCGTGGTCGCCACCGTGATGGCGGCGCGCCAGGACGACAGCGCCCCGCTCCGGTTGCCCACCGGCGAGCTGGCGCACGCCGGCGGAGACGGCGTCGATCAGGTCGAGTTCGGTTTCGCCGCCGCTGCCGGCTCCGGATCGGTGCTGCCGTTGACCAAGAGCGCCTCCGGCGGTGAACTCTCGCGGGTGATGCTGGCCCTGGAGGTGGTGCTGGCGGCCTCCGACGCCGGAACCACGATGGTCTTCGACGAGGTCGACGCAGGCGTCGGCGGACGCGCGGCGGTTCAGATCGGCCGGCGGCTGGCCCGGCTCGCCCGCACCCACCAGGTGATCGTCGTGACCCACCTGCCGCAGGTCGCGGCCTACGCCGACACCCACCTGCTGGTCGAGGGCGCGGGGGACGACTCGGGTCCCGCCAGCGAGGTGCGCCGCCTCGATGACGAGGAACGGGTCGCCGAACTGGCCCGCATGCTGGCCGGACTCGGAGAGTCCGACACCGCCCGCGCCCATGCCCGGGAACTGCTGGTCGCAGCCCGTGACCAAAGTGACTGAATGTAACTTCTGGGGCTGCTGTTACGGCGCGCCTACCCCCATATCGGGTCCCGCGCCGACAAAATCGGGCACATGAAGATGTCTGCGCTGCTTTCGCGTAACTCCACCGGCCGGCCGGGGGTCACCGGGACCGCCCGCGTCGACCGCGACATCGACCGCCTGCTGCGCCGGGTCGGGCCGGGGGACATCGTCGTCATCGACGCGCTGGACCTCGACCGCGTCACCGCCGACGCCCTCGTCGACGCCGGTGTGGTGGGAGTGGTCAACGCCTCGCCGTCGATCTCGGGGCGCTACCCCAACCTCGGTCCCGAGGTGCTGGTCGCCAACAACATCGCGTTGATCGACAACGCCGGACCGGAGGTCTTCAAGAGGGTCCGCGACGGCGCCAAGGTCCGCCTCCACGACGGTGCGGTCTATACCGGCGACAAGCGGTTGATCCACGGTGTGGAGCGCACCGATGAAGAGATCTCCGATCTCATGCACGACGCCAAGACCGGCCTCGTGGCACACCTGGAGGCCTTCGCCGGCAACTCCATCGAATTCATCCGAAGCGAGAGCCCGCTGCTGATCGACGGGATCGGGATACCCGAGATCGATGTCGACGTCCACCGCAGGCATGTGCTCGTCGTCTCCGACGGCCCCGGCGCCGCCGAGGACCTCAAGGCGCTCAAACCGTTCATCAAGGAGTACCAACCGGTGCTCGTCGGCGCCGGTGCCGGCGCCGACATCCTCCGGGAGGGCGGTTACCGTCCGCAGCTCATCGTCGGCAACCCGGAGCAGATGAGCGGCGACGTGCTCAAGTGCGGTGCGCAGGTGGTCCTCCCGGCCGACGCCGACGGTCACGCCGACGGCCTCGAGCGCATTCAGGATCTCGGCATCGGTGCCATGACCTTCCCGGCGGCGGGCTCGGCAACCGATCTCGCGCTGCTGCTCGTCAACCATCACGGCGCATCGCTGATCGTCACCGCCGGGCACCCGGCCACCCTCGAGGAGTTCTTCGACCGTGCCCGTGCGCAGAGCAATCCGTCGACCTTCCTCACCCGTCTGAAGGTCGGGGAGAAGCTGGTGGACGCCAAAGCCGTTGCCACGCTGTACCGCAGCCATATCTCGGGCGGGGCGATCGCGCTGCTGATCATGGCGATCCTGCTTGCGGTGATCGCGACGCTGTGGGTCTCCCGTGCTGATGCGGCCGTCGTCGATTGGATCACCACCTACTGGAATCGCGTCACCATGTGGATTCAGGGCTGGCTCACCTAGCTGGCATGATCACCGGATGAGTTTCCGCCAGGTGGTGCTGACGCTGGCCGCGGCGTTCTTCGCGCTCGCGATAGGCGTGGTTCTCGGCGCCCGGCTGCTGTCGGATCCGGTCGTCTCCGGGCTGCGCGGGGACAAGGGTGACCTCCAGGAACTCGTCGACAAAGCCGCCGGCCAGAACAGCGAGCTGAACAGAAAGCTCGACGCGGCAGACGCATTCGACACCGAGATGTCGGCTCGCATCGTGCGCGACAGCCTGGCCGGCAAGTCGGTGCTGCTGCTGCGCACCTCGGATGCCGCAGACGGCGATATCGAGGCGTTGAGCCGGATCATCGGTCTAGCGGGGGGCACGGTCACCGGGACGATCGCTCTCAGCGAGGAGTTCGTCGCAGCGACGTCGGCGGAGAAACTGCGTTCGGTGGTCAACTCGCCCATCGTGCCGCCCGGCGCGACGTTGAACACCGCACTGACCGACCCGGGCGCGCAGGCCGGAGACCTCCTCGGGCTGACGATGCTGAAGAGCCGCGCGCCCGACGCCGCCCCGGTTGACGACGCCGCCCGCGACACAGTGCTGACGACGCTGCGCGACACCGGGTTCATCACCTACGGCGAGCCGATGGCGCCGGCCGACACGGCGGTCGTCATGACCGGCGGCGCGCTGCCCGCCGATGCCGGCAATCAGGGTGCCATCGTCGCCCGCTTCGCTGCGGCGCTGGCATCGCACGGCTACGCAACGGTGCTGGCCGGCCGGGACGGTTCGGCTGACGGCGTCTCGGCGATCGCGGTGGCGCGTTCCGACGCCGCATTGAGCGCCGCGGTGACGACCGTCGACGACGCCGGCATCGCCGACGGGCGCATCACCACCGTGCTGGCCCTGCAAAGCCTGATCTCCGGAGCCCCCCCGGCCCATTACGGCACGGGCCCGGGTGCGACGGCGGTCACCGTCGCGCAGAAATGAGCCCGGCGCGGTGTGTCAGCGCGGCCTATCCGGGGTCGGTGTTAGGGTGAATTTCCGTGGGTCGGCAGGCCCCAACCGGGTGTAAAACCCCGGCAGACCAAGCCCTGCGCCGTCGTCACGGAGGTTGCTCTTGCCCGCTTTGCGCAAGCATCCCCAAGCGGCGACCAAGCATCTCTTCGTCACCGGCGGTGTCGTCTCCTCCCTCGGCAAGGGATTGACCGCCAGCAGCCTCGGGCAGTTGCTCATCTCCCGTGGGCTCTCGGTCACCATGCAGAAACTCGACCCCTATCTCAACGTCGACCCCGGCACGATGAACCCCTTCCAGCACGGTGAGGTGTTCGTCACCGAGGACGGCGCCGAAACCGACCTCGACGTGGGCCACTACGAGCGGTTCCTGGACCGCGATCTGTCCGGTTCGGCCAACGTGACCACCGGCCAGGTGTACTCCACCGTGATCGCCAAGGAACGTCGCGGCGAGTATCTCGGCGACACCGTGCAGGTCATCCCGCACATCACCGACGAGATCAAGGATCGGATCCTGGCGATGGCATTGCCCGACGCCGAGGGTAAGCGGCCGGACGTGGTGATCACCGAGATCGGTGGCACCGTGGGCGATATCGAGTCGCAGCCGTTTCTCGAGGCGGCGCGCCAGGTCCGGCATGAGGTCGGCCGGGAGAACTGCTTCTTCCTGCACGTATCGCTGGTGCCCTATTTGGCGCCGTCGGGGGAGTTGAAGACCAAGCCGACCCAGCACTCGGTGGCAACCCTGCGCAGCATCGGTATCACCCCCGACGCGTTGATCCTGCGTTGCGACCGCACCGTCCCGGAATCACTCAAAGAGAAGATCGCCCTGATGTGCGACGTCGACATCGACGGCGTGATCTCCACTCCCGACGCGCCGTCGATCTATGACATTCCCAAGGTGCTGCACCGCGAGGAGCTCGACGCGTACGTGGTGCGCAAACTCAACCTGCCGTTCCGCGATGTGGACTGGACCACCTGGGACGATCTGCTGCGCCGCGTGCACGATCCGCAGGAGACCGTGCGAATCGCCCTGGTGGGCAAGTACATCGACCTGTCCGACGCCTATCTGTCGGTGACAGAGGCGCTGCGCGCCGGCGGTTTCGCCCATCGCGCCAAGGTCGAGATGCGCTGGGTGGCCTCCGATGACTGCGAGACCGACGCCGGGGCGGCGACGGTACTCGGTGATGTGGACGGCGTCCTGATCCCCGGAGGCTTCGGCATCCGCGGGATCGAGGGGAAGATCGGCGCTATCCGCTACGCGCGGCATCGCGGCTTGCCACTGCTCGGGTTGTGCCTCGGCCTGCAGTGCATCGTGATCGAGGCCGCCCGCTCGGTCGGTCTGGAGTCGGCCAATTCCGCCGAATTCGAGCCCGACACCCCCGACCCCGTGATCTCGACGATGGCCGATCAGCGCGACGCCGTGGCCGGTGAGGCCGATCTCGGCGGCACCATGCGACTCGGCGCCTACCCGGCGGTGCTGGCCGAGGGGTCGATCGTCGCGCAAGCCTACGACGCCACGCACGTCTCCGAACGTCACCGGCACCGCTACGAGGTGAACAACGCCTACCGCGACCGGATCGCGCAGAGCGGCCTGCGGTTCTCCGGTACGTCTCCGGATGGGCATCTGGTGGAGTTCGTCGAGTACCCCCGCGAGGTGCATCCCTTCCTGGTCGGCACGCAGGCGCACCCCGAACTCAAGAGCCGTCCCACCCGGCCGCACCCGCTGTTCGCCGCCTTCATCGGCGCGGCGATGGAGTACAAGGCCGCCGAACGACTGCCGGTGGAGATCCCCGAGCCGCACGATCACGGTTCGGAGACCAACGGCGCCGAGCAGCCGTTGCCGGAACATGCGCGTGGCTGACCACGACTTCGAGACCGTCGGATCCGAAACCGTCTATCGGGGAAAGATTCTCGCGATGCGCGCGGACGAGGTGCGGATGCCGGGGGGCGCTGTCGCCGTGCGTGAGGTCGTCGAACATTACGGAGCCGTCGCGGTGGCGGCGGTCGACGAGGACGCCCGCCTGGCGATGGTCTACCAGTACCGGCACGCGGTCGGCCGGCGCCTGTGGGAGCTGCCCGCCGGGCTGCTCGACGAGATCGGCGAGGACCCGGCCGTCGCGGCGGCACGGGAGTTGCGCGAGGAGGCCGGGGTGGTGGCCCGCGACTGGAGTGTGCTGATCGACGCGATCTCCTCGCCGGGTTTCAGCGATGAAGCGGTTCGGGTGTATCTCGCCCGCGGCCTCATCCAGGTGCCGCGCCCGGAGGCCCGCGATGAGGAAGCCGACCTCACCGTGCACTGGGTCGCGCTGGCAGACGCCGTGGATCGGGTTCTGAGCGGGGAGATCGTCAACGCGATCGGGGCTGCCGGGGTGCTCGCGGCGCACGCGGTGGTCGTCGACGGCAAGCCGACCCGGCCGGTCGAGGCCCCGTGGCCGGACCGGCCGAGTGCCTTCCCTGCACGCAAGGCGGCGCCGTGACCACCTTCTCGACCGATGTCCCGGGTCACTCTGCTCCTGCCCGCCGAGCCGCACTGGACGGCCAGGTGCAGGGCTATCTCGATCACCTCACGATCGAGCGGGGAGTGGCGGCCAATACGCTGACGTCCTACCGTCGCGACCTGCGCCGCTACGTGGAGCATCTGAGTGCGCGCGGGATCAACGATCTGCGCTCGGTCACCGAAACCGATGTGAGCGAGTTCCTGGTGGCGTTGCGCAAGGGCGACCCCGATGCGGGCGTGGCGGCACTGTCGGCGGTCTCGGCGGCCCGCGCGCTGATCGCAGTGCGCGGACTGCACCGGTTCGCCGCGGCCGAGGGCGTCACCGACCTCGACGTCGCCCGGGCGGTCAAACCCCCCACACCGAGCCGGCGGCTGCCCAAGAGCCTGCCGGTCGACGATGTGCTGGCACTGCTGGAGGGTGCCGGCGGCGACGCACCCACCGACGGCCCGCTGACTCTGCGCAATCGCGCCCTCCTGGAGTTGCTCTACTCCACCGGCGCCCGGATCTCCGAAGCCGTCGGCCTGGACATCGACGACCTCGACGCCCAGGCCCGCTCGGTGCTGCTGCGCGGGAAGGGCGGAAAGCAACGGCTGGTGCCGATCGGGCGTCCGGCCATCGCCGCCCTGGACGCCTACCTGGTCCGTGGGCGTCCGGACCTCGCGCGCCGGGGCCGGGGCGCGGCGGCGCTGTTCCTCAACGCCCGGGGCGGCCGGCTGTCGAGGCAGAGCGCCTGGCAGGTGCTTCAGGACACCGCCGAGCGGTCCGGGATCACCGCTGCGGTCTCGCCCCACACGCTGCGGCATTCGTTCGCCACCCACCTGCTCGACGGTGGCGCCGACGTGCGCGTTGTGCAGGAACTTCTCGGGCACGCCTCGGTGACGACCACCCAGATCTACACCCTGGTGACGGTCACGGCGCTCCGCGAGGTGTGGGCCGGTGCGCACCCCCGGGCCTAACTGCGCTACCGGGCCACCGGATCGAGGTCGCCACGGATAGACTTTCGCCGATGTTCACCACGCCGCCACTTGCTCACCGGGCGGCGGCGTGACCGACGAGGCAGACGGCGCAGCGGTCGGTCTCACCGGCCGGCCGCCCCGCGCGATTCCCACACCCAAGCCGCTGACCAGCCACGGCCCGGCTGTGGTGATCTCGATGTGCAACCAGAAGGGCGGGGTGGGCAAGACCACCTCGACCATCAATCTGGGTTCCGCACTGGCGGAGTACGGCCGCAAGGTGCTGCTGGTCGATCTCGACCCCCAGGGCGCCCTGTCCGCCGGCCTCGGCGTTCCGCATTACGAGCTGACCCACACCGTGCACAACCTCATGGTCGAACCCCGGGTCGGGATCGACGACGTCATCGTTCACACGCGGGTCGACGGGCTGGACCTCGTGCCGAGCAATATCGACCTGTCCGCGGCGGAGATCCAGTTGGTCAACGAGGTCGGCCGGGAGCAGACCCTGGCGCGTGCGTTGGCGCCGGTTCTGGATCGCTACGACTACGTCCTGATCGACTGCCAACCGTCTCTGGGTCTGCTCACGGTGAACGCCCTGGCGTGTTCGCAGGGTGTCATCATCCCGACCGAGTGCGAGTTCTTCTCGCTGCGGGGGCTGGCGCTGCTGACCGACACCGTCGACAAGGTCCGTGAGCGGCTCAACCCGGCGCTGAAGATCAGCGGGATCGTGGTCACCCGATTCGACACCCGCACCGTCAACGCCCGCGAGGTGATGGCCCGGGTGCTTGAGCGCTTCGGTGACCTCGTCTTCGACACAGTGATCGCCCGCACCGTCCGTTTTCCCGAGACCAGCGTCGCCGGCGAACCCATCACCAGCTGGGCGCCGAAATCCGCTGGCGCTCAGGCCTATCGCGCGTTGGCCCGTGAGGTCATCGACCGCTTCGGCAAGTGACCGTGACCATAGACGTCGCCCAGGAAAAGGGTTTCCAGGTCCGGCTGACCAACTTCGAGGGACCGTTCGACCTGCTGCTGCAGCTCATCTTCGCCCATCGTCTCGACGTCACCGAAGTCGCCCTGCACGAGGTCACCGACGAGTTCATCGCCTACACCCGTGCCATCGGCCCGCAGCGTGAACTCGATGAGACCACCACGTTTCTGGTGATCGCCGCGACACTGCTGGACCTCAAGGCTGCGCGGCTGCTGCCGGCCGGTGAGGTGCAGGACGAGGACGACCTGGCGCTGCTGGAGGTGCGCGATCTGCTTTTCGCGCGGCTGCTGCAGTACCGGGCGTTCAAACACGTGGCGGAGATGTTCGCCGAATTGGAAGCCGCCGCCCTGCGCAGCTATCCGCGCGCGGTCTCACTGGAAGACCGGTACTCCGACCTGCTGCCTGAAGTGATGATCGGCGTCGACGCCCAGAGCTTCGCCGAGATCGCCGCGACGGCGTTCACGCCGCGGCCGGTCCCGATGGTGTCAACCGAACATCTGCATGCCCCGCGTGTGTCGGTGCCCGAGCAGGCCGAGCAGTTGCTGGCCATGCTGGAGCGCCGCGGTGTCGGGCAGTGGGCGTCCTTCCACGATCTGGTGGCCGACTGTTCGGAACCGATCATGATCGTCGGGCGCTTCCTGGGACTGCTGGAGCTCTACCGGGCGCGGGCGGTGGTCTTCGAACAGGCCGAACCCCTCGGGGTGCTGCAGGTGGCGTGGACCGGCAATCAGCAGATCAACGAAGATCTGGTCAAGGCGGAGTGGGAAGAGTGATGAGCGAGCAGACAGGTGAGGCCCCTGAGATCGAACTCGACGGCGGGGAACTGGCGCACGTCCTGGAGGCACTGCTGCTCGTCGTCGACACCCCGGTGAGCGTGGAGAGCCTGGCGTCGGCGACCGATCAACCCGTGTACAAGGTGACCGACGCGCTGAACCGCATCGTCGAGGACTTCAACTCCCGAGACAGCGGCATCGAACTGCGCGAGACCGGAGGCGGCTGGCGGATGTACACCCGGTCGCGCTACGCGCCGTATGTCGAGCGGCTGATTCTCGACGGCACCCGCTCCAAGCTGACCCGCGCGGCGCTGGAGACGCTGGCGGTGGTGGCCTACCGCCAGCCCGTCACCCGCGCCCGGGTGAGCGCGGTGCGCGGTGTGAACGTCGACGCGGTCATCCGCACCCTCGTCGCGCGCGGGCTCATCACCGAGGCCGGCAACGATGCGGACACCGGTGCCACGACCTTCGCCACCACCGAGCTTTTCCTCGAACGCCTGGGGCTGGCCTCGCTGGCGGACCTGCCTGACATCGCTCCGCTGCTGCCCGACGTCGATGTGATCGACGACATCAGTGAAACCCTCGACAGTGAACCCCGCTTCGTCAAGCTCGCCGGTGGCGGTGGGCCCGACAAGCCGGTGTCATTCGATGTCGACACCGATGGCTGACACCGACGGCGTACGTCTGCAGAAGGTGCTGTCCCAGGCCGGGATCGCCTCGCGCCGGGTGGCCGAGCGGATGATCACCGACGGACGGGTGGAGGTCGACGGTCAGGTGGTCACCGAACTGGGCACGCGCGTCGACCCCGACACCGCCGAGATCCGCGTCGACGGTACCCGCGTGATGCTCGATGACTCGCTTGTCTATCTGGTGATCAACAAACCCAAGGGTATGCACTCCACCATGTCCGACGACCAGGGCCGGCCCTGCGTCGGTGATCTGGTCGAGCACCGGGTCCGCGGTGAGAAGAACCTGTTCCACGTCGGACGCCTCGATGCCGACACCGAGGGCCTGCTGCTGCTGACCAATGACGGGGAGCTGGCGCACCGGCTGATGCACCCCTCGTTCGAGGTGCCCAAGACCTACCTGGCAACGGTGGCCGGGACCGTGCCACGCGGCCTGGGCAAGACACTGCGCGCCGGGATCGAACTGGACGACGGACCGGCCTCGGTGGACGATTTCGCGGTGGTCGACGCGGTGCCGGGCAAGACCATGGTCACGGTGACTCTGCACGAGGGCCGCAAACGGATCGTGCGCCGACTGCTGGCCGCCGCCGGGTTCCCGGTCCTCGAACTGGTGCGCACCGACATCGGTGAGGTCTCATTGGGTAACCAGCGTCCCGGCAGCATTCGCGCCCTCACCCGCAAAGAAGTGGGCACGCTGTACCGGGCGGTGGGACTGTGAGCGCCGTCGTCGTCGCCATCGACGGCCCCGCCGGGACCGGGAAGTCCTCGGTCGCCCGCGGTTTGGCACGTGAACTCGGTGCGCGCTATCTCGACACCGGTGCGATGTACCGGATCGCGACGCTGGCCGCCATCCGCTCCGGCGTGGACCTCGATGACCCCGACGCCATCGCGACGGTGACCGATGTCCCGCTGTCGGTGGGGTACGACCCGGTCACCGAACAGGCCTACCTCGGTGACGAGGACGTGTCGACGGTGATCCGCGGCGACGACGTCACCCGCGCGGTGTCGGCGGTGTCGGCGGTGCCTGCCGTGCGAACCCGGATGGTCGCCCTGCAGCGTGAGCTGGCCACCGGCGCCGGCAGCGTGGTGGTCGAGGGACGCGACATCGGCACGGCGGTGCTGCCGAACGCCGATGTCAAGATCTTCCTGACCGCCACGGCGGAGACCCGCGCGCAACGTCGCAATGCCCAGAACGTCGCAGCCGGACTGCCCGACGACTATGACGGGGTGCTCGCCGATGTGCGCCGCCGGGATCACCTGGACTCGACCCGGGCCGTGTCACCGCTGCGGGCTGCCGAGGATGCGATCGTGGTCGACACCAGCGAGATGGCCAAGGATCAGGTGATCGCGCGACTCGCCGAACTCGTCGCACAACGCACCGGGGCGTCACGGTGACCTCCTCGAACGAGACCGACGCCGCCGCCGACGGAACCTGGTCGGATGAGAGTGACTGGAATCTCGCCGGGGGCCAGTTCGCCGACGAGTCCGGCGAAACCGCGGTCGGACCACCGCCCGTGCTGGCCATCGTGGGGCGGCCCAACGTCGGGAAGTCGACCCTGGTGAACCGCATCCTGGGCCGGCGCGAAGCCGTCGTCCAGGATCTGCCCGGCGTTACCCGCGACCGGGTCTCCTACGACGCCTCGTGGAGCGGCCGGCGTTTTGTCGTTCAGGACACCGGCGGGTGGGAACCGGACGCCAAGGGGCTCCAGCAACTGGTGGCCGATCAGGCTGCGGTGGCGATGCAGACCGCCGACGCAGTGATCCTGGTGGTCGACGCCGTCGTCGGTGCCACCTCGGGCGACGAGGCGGCCGCGCGGATCCTGCGGCGCTCCGGCAAGCCGGTGTTCGTCGCTGCCAACAAGGTGGACAACGAGAAGGGCGAGTCGGACGCCGCAGCCCTGTGGTCGCTGGGGCTGGGGGAGCCGCACCCGATCAGCGCCATGCACGGTCGCGGCGTGGCCGACCTGCTCGACGACGTTCTCAAGGAACTCCCCGAGGTGTCGGAGACCAGGGGAGCGGGGGGTGGTCCGCGCCGGGTCGCGCTGGTGGGCAAGCCCAATGTCGGCAAGAGTTCGCTGATGAACCGTCTCTCTGGTTCGGAGCGTTCGGTGGTGCACGATGTCGCCGGCACGACCGTTGATCCGGTCGACTCGCTGATCGAGTTGGACGGACGGACTTGGCGTTTCGTCGACACCGCCGGGCTGCGGCGCCGGGTCGGACAGGCGAGCGGACACGAGTTCTACGCCTCGGTGCGCACCCACAGCGCCATCGACGCCGCCGAGGTCGTGATCGTCCTACTCGATGCCTCCGACCCGTTGACCGAGCAGGATCAGCGGATTCTGTCGATGGTGATCGAGGCGGGCCGGGCCTTGGTGATCGCCTACAACAAGTGGGATCTGGTCGATGAGGACCGGCGGTATCTGCTGGATCGCGAGATCGACCTGCAACTGGCTCAGCTGTACTGGGCGCCGCGGGTGAACATCTCCGCCAAGACCGGCCGTGCCGTGCAGAAACTGGTGCCCGCCATGGAGACCGCGCTGGCCTCCTGGGACGCGCGGATCTCCACCGGACAGCTCAACACCTGGCTCAAGGAGGTCGTCGCTGCGACGCCGCCGCCGGTGCGCGGCGGCAAGCAGCCGCGAATCATGTTCGCGACGCAGGCCACCGCGCGGCCGCCGACCTTCGTGCTGTTCACGACTGGGTTCCTGGAGGCGGGCTACCGCCGATTCCTGGAGCGCCGGCTGCGGGAGACCTTCGGGTTCGAGGGTTCGCCGATCCGGATCAACGTGCGGGTGCGGGAGAAACGCAAAGGTAAGTAAGCCGACGGCCGGCGCGCAGGCCGCATCCGGTCGCCTTGGTTAATTTCGTCACTGTGACGATTTCGACCGGCGGACCGGGATGTGGGGAGCGCGGTCGAACGGTCGGCCAGGCCGACCCGGCGGGCCCGCGCCTCGAACGACCCCGCCGTGCCGTGTCCGCGCGACGCCATGAGTGCCGACGGGCCGCCACACGGGTGGACCAGAGGACAGGCCGGGGTCGGCAAGCCGCGAAAGGACCGCCGGCGCGACAAGCCCGCGGAAGCGATACGGCGGGCTGCCCAGCCAGAGTCTTTGCCGATAAGCCACATTATGTCAACTAGTGTGGAGGTTCTGAAACCGGCCCTGACCTGCTCCTACCCCTCCGGGTCGAGGGTGAAGTCGGCGAAATCGAAGCCGGGCACCACGATGCAGCTGACCAGCGCCGGCTCGGGATCCAGTGGCCGGGCGCGCTGCCAGTGACCCGGCGGAACGACGAGTTGCGGATGCTGGCCCACCGCCACATCCGGCCCCAGCAGATGGGTCCGGGCCGCGTTCTGCTCGGGGCCGAACTCCAGCACCACCGGGCTGCCGCGGTGATGCAGCCACAACTCGGCGCCGCGGACCGTGTGCCAGGCGGACTGCTGATCCCCCATCAGTGCGAACAGGATCGCCGTACCGGCGCTTCGCGGCCCGGTGTATCCGGGCGGCAGGACGGATTGGTCAAGGGTGTGATCGCTGCGCCAGGTCTCCCGGAACCAGCCGCCCTCAGGGTGTGGCGCCAAGCCGAGCCGGCCGACCCACTCGGGCACGTCCTGTGCGGTCACGGTGTCGAGCCTAGGCCCGTCGAGCCCAGGCCTGTCGAA
>JBAXCK010000062.1:0-17378 GCA_037141465.1 Mycobacteriaceae bacterium
GGTGGTCTCACTGCGGTGCAGTCGGTGGTCTCAGCGCCGCGAACTCGTCGGTCACCCGGTAACGGGCCTCGGTGAACCGGTAGAGAGCGGCCGGCCGGCCGCCGCTGCGCCCGGGGTTGATGGTCGTGCCGGTCGGGACGATCACGCCGCGACGGCTCAGGACGCGCTTGAGGTTGGTGGCGTCCACCGGGTAGCCCAGGGCGGAGGTGTAGATGTCGCGGAGGGTGGACAGCGCGAATTCCCTTGGCGCCAGGGCGAATCCGATGTTGGTGTACGACAGTTTCGCCGCCAGCCGAGCATGGGCGTAGGCCACCATCGGCCCGTGGTCGAAGGCCATCGGCGGTAGCTGGTCGACCGGATGCCACCGGGTGTCCGGCGGCAACGCCGGTGTCGCAGGGGAGGGGACCAGGCCGAGGAACGCCGTGGCGATGACGCGGGAATCCGGGATCCGGGCCGGGTCGGAGAACACCGCGAGCTGCTCGAGGTGGGCGACCTCGCGCAGATCCACCTTCTCGGCGAGCTGGCGGCGGACCGACGTGGTGAGATCCTCGTCGCCGCCGAGCCGGCCGCCCGGCAGCGACCATTTGCCGCGTTCGGGATTCATGCCGCGCTGCCATAACAGCACGTTGAGAGCAGGTTTGCCGACGTCGATGCCGCGGACCTGGAATATGACGGCCAGGACCTCGTGTTGAGTGCTACCATAAGGCATGTTTTCGATTATAAGTCGAAAACCTCCGACAGACAGGAGACCACGATGACCGTCGTGGATCGCATCGTCGACGGCCGCATCATCGACGGACCGGGCGGTTACACCGGTGTCGAGGCCGACGAGCAGTGGGCCGCCGAAGTGCGGCGGCTGGCATCGGCGCGCAACGCGACCATCCTGGCGCACAACTATCAGGTGCCGGCCATCCAGGACGTCGCCGACCACGTCGGTGACTCCCTGGCGCTGTCCCGGATCGCCGCGGCGGCCCCCGAGAGCACCATCGTGTTCTGCGGCGTGCACTTCATGGCCGAGACCGCCAAGATCCTCTCGCCGGACAAGACGGTGCTGATCCCCGACGCCCGCGCCGGATGCTCACTGGCCGACTCGATCACCGCCGACGAACTCGCCGCCTGGCGCGACGAGCATCCCGGTGCCGTCGTGGTGTCCTACGTCAACACCACCGCGGCGGTCAAAGCGCTGACCGACATCTGCTGCACCTCGTCCAACGCCGTCGACGTGGTCAACTCCATCCCGGCTGACCGCGAGGTGCTGTTCTGCCCGGATCAGTTCCTCGGCGCGCACGTGCGCCGGATGACCGGCCGGGACAACATGCACATCTGGGCCGGCGAGTGCCACGTTCACGCCGGCATCAACGGCGAGGAACTCTCCGAGAAGGTCCGCAGTCATCCGGACGCCGAACTCTATGTGCACCCCGAATGCGGTTGCGCGACGTCAGCGCTCTACCTCGCCGGTGAGGGTGCGGTTCCGGCTGATCGCGTCAAGATCCTGTCCACCGGCGGGATGCTGGAGGCAGCCAAGTCCTCCCGGGCCACGCAGGTACTGGTGGCCACCGAGATCGGCATGCTGCACCAGTTACGCAGGGCGGCACCGGGAATCGACTTTGAGGCAGTCAACGATCGCGCCTCCTGCCGGTTCATGAAGATGATCACTCCGGCGGCGCTGTTGCGCTGCCTCATCGAAGGCGCCGACGAGGTCGACGTCGACGTCGAGACCGCCAGGCGTGCGCGCGCCAGCGTGGCGCGGATGATCGAGATCGGCCGGCCGGGCGGCGGCGAATGAGCACCGCGGCGGCTTGCGGCGCCGGGTCGCGTGGTCTGGACTGGCAGCAGCGCGCCGACGTCGTGGTGATCGGGACCGGAGTGGCGGGTCTGGCCGCGGCGCTGGCCGCGCATCGGCGCGGCAGTCGCACCGTTCTGCTGAGCAAGGCCACCGAGACCGCCACCTTCTACGCCCAGGGCGGTATCGCCGTCGTACTTCCGTTCACCGACGACACCGTCGAATCCCATGTCGCCGACACCCTGGCCGCCGGCGCCGGTCTGTGCGATGCGGCCGCCGTGCGCTCCATCGTCGCCGACGGCTACCGGGCGGTGGCCGACCTCATCGCCGACGGCGCACGCTTCGACGAGAGCGCGCCCGGGCAATGGGCGCTGACCCGCGAGGGCGGGCACTCCCGGCGCCGGATCATGCACGCCGGCGGTGATGCCACCGGCGCGGAGGTGCAACGGGCCCTCGACCACGCCGCGGCCACCCTGGACATCCGGCGCGACCACGTCGCGCTGCAGATCCTGCGGGACGGTACGGGGGACAGTGCGGCGGTCACCGGCGTCCTGGTGCGCAACGCCGACGGGCTGGGCATCCTGCACGCGCCATCGGTCATCCTGGCCACCGGTGGGCTGGGCCACCTCTACAGCGCGACCACCAACCCGGAGGGCTCGACGGGGGACGGGATGGCTCTGGCGCTGTGGGCCGGGGTGGGTGTGACCGACATCGAGTTCATCCAGTTCCACCCCACCATGCTCTTCGACCGCAGCGGCGGCGGCCGGCGACCGCTGATCACCGAGGCGCTGCGCGGTGAGGGCGCGTTGCTGCGCGACGCACGCGGCGATTCGGTGACCGCCGGTGTGCACCCGATGGGCGACCTCGCCCCGCGTGACGTGGTGGCCGCCGCGATCGACGCGCGGCTGCGCGAGACGGGCGACGAGTGCGTGTTCCTCGACGCACGTTCCATCGAGGACTTCCCGCGTCGGTTCCCGACCGTGACCGCAGCCTGCCGCGCGGTCGGCATCGACCCGACCAGGGAGCCCATCCCGGTGGTGCCGGGCGCGCACTACAGCTGCGGCGGGGTCAGCACCGATGTGCACGGCCGCACCGAACTTCCCGGTCTGTTCGCCGCGGGCGAGGTGGCGCGCACCGGTATGCACGGCGCGAACCGATTGGCGTCCAACAGCCTGCTCGAAGGGCTTGTGGTCGGAGGCCGAGCCGGGCGCCAGGCCGCCGGCCACGCCAGATCGGCGGCTGGTGCGACCGCGAGGTTCGAACCCGTCGACCGGATGGTGCTCGACCGCCGTGCGCTGCAGCAGGCGATGACACGCTGGGCCTCGGTGGTTCGCGACGCCGACGGGCTCGCACACCTCACCGATGCTCTCGCCGGTGCGTCGCCGCGCGCATTGGGCAGCCGCTCCGACGCCGAGGACGCCTCGCTGACCGCCACCGCCACGGTGGTGGCCGTCGCGGCGGCGGCCCGCACCGAGAGCCGCGGATGCCATCACCGCGCCGATTACCCCGACACCGATCCCGCGCAGGCGTTCAGCCGCACCGAGTATGCCGAACCGGCCGCCTGTCTGCGATGAGACCGACGGAGCAGGAGTTGGCCGAAGCGGCCCTCACGATCCGCCGCGGTCTCGACGAGGATCTGCGCTACGGTCCGGACATCACCACCATCGCGACGGTCAGTGAAAAAGCGACCGCCACAGCGGCATTGGTGGCGCGGGAACCCGGCGTGGCCGCAGGCGTCGGCATCGGCCTGCTGGTGCTCGATGAGGTGCTCGGACCTGACGGTTACCGCGTACTCGACCGCGTCGAGGACGGCGCCAGGCTGACGCAGGGTGAGGCGCTGATCCGGCTTGACGCCGACACCCGCGGGCTGTTGACCGCTGAGCGCACCATGCTGAACCTGATCTGCCATCTGTCCGGGATCGCCACCGCCACCAGGGCGTGGGTTGACGCAGTCGACGGCACCAAGGCGCGTATCCGCGACACCCGCAAGACACTGCCGGGGTTGCGGGCGCTGCAGAAGTACGCCGTGCGGGTGGGTGGCGGTGTGAATCACCGGATGGGACTCGGTGACGCCGCACTGATCAAGGACAACCACGTCGCCGCCGCCGGATCGGTGGTCGCCGCGATGCGTGCCGTCCGAGCTGTCGCACCGGACATCCCCTGCGAGGTGGAGGTCGACACCCTCGAGCAACTCGACCAGGTGCTGGCCGAGGACGCCGAGTTGATCCTGCTGGACAACTTCCCGGTCTGGCAGACCCAGATCGCGGTTCAGCGCCGAGACGCCTGCGCGCCGGCAACGATGCTGGAGTCCTCCGGTGGTCTGTCGCTGGACACCGCCGCCGAGTATGCGGGCACCGGTGTCGACTATCTGGCCGTCGGCGCCCTCACCCACTCGGTGCGGGCGCTCGACATCGGCCTGGATTTTTAGCGGCCTGGATCTATGGGGGCCGGATCGTCAGGAGATATCGGCGACGAACACCCCGACGCCGCGTCGCGCGGCGATGCGCGCCATCGATGGCAGTGCCGGGTCGTCACTGCCCGCCTCGACGATGCGGGGGTTCACCAGATGTACGTCGCGGCGTCCGAGGCGGAGGTCCGCCTCGCCGGCGGCCAGGATGTTCTTCACCCAGTTGGTCTTGCCGTGCGCCAGCATGATCGCCACGGTGTCACCCTTGCGGTAGGCGGAGACCGCCGTCTCCAGTTGCCGCCCGGACTTACGCCCACGGTGGCGGATCACCGTGATCCCCGGGACCAACCGGGCCAGCGGCACGGCCCAGGGGTTGATGAAGCGGATCTGGAAGTTCTCCAGCCAGGGCGGGAACTTCATCGGCACACCTGGGGCGTTGTTCGGGTGGTCCTTCGCGCGCATGGTTCCCATCATCGTCCGCCGGTGGCCCATCGTCCGCCGGTGGCCCAATTGATGCATAAACGATTTTCGGATCGATGCCCCGATCAGGGACAATTGCGTCGATGCCCAGTTTTGCCATGTCCCGAGTCGACCTGCGCGGCCGCACGCTCAGTGCCGCGCAGCTGCGTGCCGCGCTGCCCCGCGGCGGGGTCGACGTCGACTCGGTGGTCGACGTGGTGCGACCGATCGTCGAGGACGTGGCCGCCCGCGGTGCGGCGGCGGCACTGGATTACGGCGCGCGTTTCGACCGCGCGCGCCCACAGAGGGTCCGGGTCGCGGCGTCGGATCTGGCCGCCGCGCTGCGCGATCTCGATCCGGAGGTGCGGGCCGCGCTCGAGCTGGCCATCGAGCGCACCCGGGCCGTACACGCCGACCAGCGCCGCACCGACACCACCACCGTCGTCGCCGCCGGCGCCTCGGTCACGCAGCGCTGGGTACCGGTGGAACGTGTCGGCCTCTACGTGCCGGGCGGCACGGCGGTGTACCCGTCCAGCGTCGTGATGAACGTGGTTCCCGCCCAGGCCGCCGGCGTGGAATCACTCGTCGTCGCGAGCCCACCGCAGGAGGCTTTCGGCGGATCGCCCCACCCGACGATCCTGGCGGCCGCGCACCTGCTCGGTGTCGAGGAGGTGTGGGCGCTCGGCGGCGCGCAGGCCGTGGCGTTGCTCGCCTACGGCGGCACCGACACCGACGGCGCCGAGTTGGCACCCGTCGACATGATCACCGGTCCGGGCAACATCTACGTCACCGCGGCCAAGCGGATCTGCCGCTCACAGGTCGGGATCGACTCCGAGGCCGGGCCCACCGAGATCGCCATCCTGGCCGACCGGACCGCCGACCCGGTGCACGTCGCCGCCGACATGATCAGTCAGGCCGAGCATGACGTGATGGCGGCAAGCGTCCTGGTGACCGACAGCGTCGCGCTCGCCGACGACGTCGACGCCGAACTCGCCACCCAGCTGGAGACCACCGTGCACCGCGACCGGGTGGGCACGGCGCTGAGCGGAACGCAGTCGGCGACCGTTCTGGTCGACGACCTCGACACCGGGATCCGTGTCGTCAATGCCTACGCCGCCGAGCACCTGGAGATCCAGACCGCCGACGCGCCCGCCGTGGCGGCCCGCATCCGCGCCGCCGGGGCGATCTTCGTCGGGCCGTGGTCGCCGGTGAGTCTCGGTGACTACTGCGCGGGCTCCAACCACGTGCTACCCACCGCCGGTTGCGCCAGGCACTCCAGTGGGCTCTCGGTGCAGACCTTCCTACGCGGTATTCACGTCGTCGACTACACCGAGGCCGCCCTCAAGGACGTCTCCGGCTGTGTGATCACGCTGGCCAATGCCGAGGACCTGCCCGGCCACGGTGAGGCGGTCCGCCGGAGGTTCGAACGATGACGCTCGGTGACCGGGTGGATCTGAAGGATCTGCCGCTGCGCGAGAACCTGCGGGGCTCCTCGGCCTACGGCGCACCGCAACTCGACGTCGCGGTGCGGCTGAACACCAACGAGAACCCGTACCCGCCGAGCCGTGCACTCGTCGACGACGTCGTCGAGTCGGTGCGGGCCGCGGCGGCGGAGTTGCACCGTTACCCCGACCGCGACGCAGCCGCGTTGCGCGCTGACCTGGCCTCGTACCTCACCTCGGCGACAGGTGTCGCGGTGGCGACCGAGAATGTCTGGGCCGCAAACGGATCCAATGAGATCCTGGCGCAACTGCTGCAGGCGTTCGGCGGGCCGGGGCGCAGCGGGCTCGGGTTCGTGCCGTCCTATTCGATGCACCCCATCATCGCCGGCGGCACCCAGACCCGCTGGATCGAGGTGTCGCGCGGGTCCGACTTCGGACTCGACGCCGATGCGGCCGTTCGCGCGATCTGTCAGCACCGGCCCGACGTGGTCTTCGTCACCAGCCCGAACAACCCGACCGGGCAGAGCGTGCCGCTCACCGATCTTGGCCGGCTGCTCGACGCCATGACCGGCGGCGTGCTCATCGTCGACGAGGCCTACGGTGAGTTCTCCTCGTCGCAGAGTGCGGTCGGACTGATCGACGAACACCCGGACCGGCTCATCGTCAGCCGCACCATGAGCAAGGCATTCGCCTTCGCCGGCGGCCGCCTGGGCTACCTGATCGCCGCCCCGGCCGTCATCGACGCGATCCTGCTCGTACGGCTGCCCTACCACCTCTCGGTGCTGACGCAGGTCTCCGCGCGCGCCGCACTTCGGCACGCCGACGAGACCCTGGCGTCGGTGACCGCTCTGGTGGCGCAACGCGAACGGGTCAGCGCGGCACTGAACGCACTCGGCTTCCATGTGGTGCCCAGTGACGCGAACTTCGTGCTGTTCGGCCGGTTCCGTGACGCCGCGGCCGCCTGGCAGCATTACCTCGACGACGGCGTGCTGATCCGCGATGTCGGCGTCCCCGGCCATCTGCGCGTCACCATCGGACTGCCGCACGAGAACGATGCCTTCCTGGCCGCCAGCGAGAAACTGGCCGCGCACGAGTTGGCACAGCCGTTAGGAGCACAATGACGAAAACCGCGAACCGGATAGCCCGGGTCGAACGCAAGACCCGCGAGTCCGACATCGTCGTGGAGATCAATCTCGACGGAACGGGGCAGGTCGCCGTCGACACCGGTGTGCCGTTCTTCGACCACATGCTCACCGCACTGGGCTGCCACGGCAGCTTCGACCTGTCGGTCACCGCGCGCGGCGATGTCGACATCGAGGCACACCACACCGTGGAGGACACCGCGATCGTGCTCGGCACCGCCCTCGGCCAGGCTCTCGGTGACAAGGCGGGTATCCGCCGGTTCGGCGACGCCTACATCCCGATGGACGAGACGCTTGCGCACGCCGCTGTCGACGTCTCGGGACGTCCGTACTTCGTGCACACCGGCGAACCGGACTACATGGTGGACTTCACCATCGCCGGGTCGGCCGTGCCGTACCACACCGTGATCAACCGGCACGTGTTCGAGTCATTGGCCTCCAATGCGCGGATAGCGCTGCATGTTCGGACGCTCTACGGTCGCGACCCGCACCACATCACCGAGGCCCAGTACAAAGCCGTCGCGCGCGCGCTACGTGAGGCGGTCGAGCCGGACCCGCGGGCGGTCGGAGTGCCGTCCACCAAAGGCGTTCTGTGACAGCTCGATCGGTTGTGGTGCTCGATTACGGTTCGGGCAACCTCCGCTCGGCGCAGCGTGCGCTGGAACGCGCGGACGCGGCCGTCACCGTCACCGCCGATCGCGCGGCCGCGCTGTCGGCCGACGGCCTTGTGGTACCGGGTGTCGGGGCGTTCGAGGCCTGTATGACAGGCCTGCGGGGCGTCGGCGGTGACGAGATCATCGCCGAGCGGATCGCCGCCGGGCGGCCGGTGCTCGGGGTGTGCGTGGGCATGCAGATCCTTTTCTCCCGCGGCGTCGAATTCGGCGTGCAGAGTCGCGGCTGCGCACTGTGGCCCGGATCGGTGACCAAACTCGACGCGCCGGTGATCCCGCATATGGGGTGGAACGTGGTGGAGGCCGCCCCGGGCAGCAGACTGTTCAAGGGCATCGCGGCCGGCACCCGTTTCTACTTCGTGCACTCCTACGCCGCCCAGCACTGGGAGGGGGATCCGGGCGCACTGCTGTCGTGGGCCACCCATCACGTCCGGTTCCTGGCTGCCGTCGAGGACGGCCCCCTGTCGGCGACGCAGTTTCATCCGGAGAAGAGTGGCGACGCCGGCGCGGCACTACTCGCGAATTGGGTTGAGGGCCTGTGAGTTCACTGATTCTGCTACCCGCCGTCGACGTCGTCGACGGCAAGGCCGTGCGCCTCGTCCAGGGTAAGGCGGGCAGCGAGACCGACTACGGATCCGCATTGGACGCCGCACTGACCTGGCAGCGTGACGGGGCGGAGTGGATCCACCTGGTGGACCTTGATGCAGCGTTCGGCCGCGGCAGCAACGCCGAACTGCTCGCCGAGGTGGTGCGGTCGCTGGAGGTGAAGGTGGAACTCTCCGGGGGTATCCGGGACGACGATTCGCTGGTGGCCGCGTTGGCCACCGGATGCGAGCGGGTCAACATCGGCACCGCGGCGCTGGAGAATCCACTCTGGTGCGCGCGCGCCATCGGCCAGTACGGCGACCGCGTCGCCGTGGGTCTGGACGTTCAGATCGTCGACGGCGACCACCGGCTTCGCGGTCGCGGCTGGGAGAGCGACGGCGGCGACCTCTGGCAGGTTCTCGAACGTCTCGACAGCGAGGGTTGCTCACGGTTCGTCGTCACCGACGTCACCAAGGACGGCACCCTGGCCGGACCCAACCTCGACCTGCTCGAAGGTGTGGCCGAATGCACCGACGCGCCGGTGATCGCCTCCGGCGGGGTGTCGAGCCTGGATGACCTGCGGGCGATCGCGACGCTCACCGGAAGCGGCGTGGAAGGCGCGATCGTCGGAAAGGCGCTCTACGCCGGACGATTCACACTGCCCGAGGCGCTCGCCGCGGTGAGCGGGTAGCGGGTGGACGTCGCCACGAGGGTCATCCCCTGCCTGGACGTCGACGACGGCCGGGTGGTCAAGGGTGTCAACTTCGAGAATCTGCGCGACGCCGGCGATCCGGTCGAATTGGCTGCGCTTTACGACGGCCAGGGCGCCGACGAACTGACATTCCTGGACGTGACCGCCTCGTCAGCCGGGCGGGCCACCATGCTGGAGGTGGTGCGCCGCACCGCCGAGCAGGTGTTCATCCCGCTCACGGTCGGTGGCGGCGTGCGCTCGGTGACCGACGTCGACGCCCTGCTGCGGGCGGGCGCGGACAAGGTGTCGGTGAACACCGCTGCGATCGCCCGCCCGGAACTGCTGGGCGAGTTGTCCCGGAAGTTCGGATCGCAGTGCATCGTGCTGTCGGTCGATGCCCGAACCGTGCCGGCGGGCGGCAAGCCCACACCGTCGGGCTGGGAGGTCACCACGCACGGCGGCCGTCAGGGCACCGGCGTCGATGCGATCGACTGGGCGCGGCGCGGAGCCGAACTCGGAGTCGGCGAGATCCTGCTCAACTCGATGGACGCCGACGGCACCAGGGCCGGCTTCGACCTGCCGATGCTGCGCGCGGTGCGCGCCGCCGTGTCGGTTCCGGTGATCGCCAGCGGCGGTGCCGGCGCGGCCGGGGACTTCGCCCCCGCGGTCAAAGCGGGCGCCGACGCTGTGCTGGCGGCCAGCGTGTTCCACTTCGGCGAGCTGACGATCGGTGACGTGAAGGCCGCGATGGCCGCAGAGGGGATAACCGTCCGATGAGCGATAGCGAAGAGGCCAAATCGGGCTTGGGTCCGATGAGCGATAGCGAAGAGGCCAAATCGGGCTTGGGTCCGATGAGCGATAGCGAAGAGGCCAAATCGGGCTTGGGTCAGATGATGCTCGACCCGGAGATCGCTGAGCGCCTCAAGCGCAATGCCGACGGGCTGTTCACCGCGGTCGCCCAGGAGCGCGGCACCGGTGCGGTGCTGATGGTCGCCTGGATGGACGACGAGGCACTGGCCCGCACCCTGGCCACCCGTCAGGCCACCTACTACTCACGATCCCGCGGCGAGTACTGGATCAAGGGCGAGACCTCCGGGCATACCCAGTACGTGCACTCGGTGCGGCTGGACTGCGACGGCGACGCGGTGCTGCTCGAAGTGGACCAGACCGGGCCGGCCTGCCACACCGGGGAGCGCAGCTGCTTCGACGCCGACCGATTGCTCTAGCGAGAGCGCAGTGTCGCCAGCGCCTTGTCCGCGTGGGTGTCCATGTTGACCTCGCTCGCGATCACCTCGAGCACGGTTCGGTCGGTGTCGATGACGAAGGTGGTCCGCTTGACCGGCAGGAACTTCCCGAGCAGTCCGCGCTTGACGCCGAAGATCTCGGCGACCTTCCCGTCGGAGTCGGAGAGCAACGGGTAGTCGAACCGCTGCGAGTCGGCGAATTTCGCCTGTTTGTCCACCGCGTCGGTGCTGATGCCCACCCGCGAGGCGCCGACGTCGTTGAACTCCGTCGCCAGATCGCGGAAGTGACAGGCCTCCTTCGTGCACCCCGGCGTCATCGCGGCGGGGTAGAAGAACAGCACGATCGGCCCGTCGGCCAGCAGGCCGGACAGGGAACGTACGGTGCCGGTCTGATCCGGCAGTTCGAACTCAGGCACTCGGTCGCCACGTTTCATGCCCGCCACGCTAACCCCCGTCCAGCGCCGAAGAACAGTGGGGGAGCAGGTCTGGGAGGATGTACGCCGTGCAGTCCAGCCTCGCCGTCACCACTACACGCGAAGAGTTCCGGGCCCTGGCGGCCGAACACCGCGTGGTCCCGGTGACGCGCAAGGTGCTCGCCGACAGTGAGACTCCGCTGTCCGCCTACCGCAAACTGGCCGCCAACCGGCCCGGCACCTTCCTGCTGGAATCGGCCGAGAACGGACGGTCCTGGTCGCGCTGGTCGTTCATCGGGGCGGGCTCGCCGTCGGCGCTGACCGTCCGCGACGGCCACGCGGTGTGGCTGGGCGTCACGCCGCTGGACGCGCCCACCGGCGGAGATCCGCTGGAGGTCCTGCGGGCAACCCTCGAACTGCTCTCCACCGGGTCGGCTCCGCCCGATATGCCCCCGCTCTGCGGCGGCATGGTCGGTTACTTCGCCTACGACTTCGTGCGGCGGCTCGAACGGCTGCCCGAACTGGCTGTCGACGACCTGCGGCTGCCGGACATGCTGCTCATGCTGGCGACCGACCTCGCCGCCGTCGACCACCACGAGGGCACCATCACCCTGATCGCCAACGCGGTCGATTGGAACGGCACCGACGACAACGTCGAGGCCGCCTACGACGACGCCGTGGACCGGCTCGACGTGATGACCCGCGCGCTGGCCCAGCCGCTGGGCTCGACGGTGGCCACATTCACCCGTGCGGAGCCGCGGCACCGATCGCAGCGCACCCTCGAGGAGTACAGCGCGATGGTCGATCGGCTGGTCGGGGAGATCGAAGCCGGCGAGGCGTTCCAGGTGGTGCCCTCGCAGCGCTTCGAGATGGAGACCGGCGCCGCGGCGATCGACGTCTACCGGATGCTGCGGGTGTCGAACCCGAGTCCGTACATGTACCTGATGCACATCCCCGATGAGGACGGCACTACCGCGTTCTCGATCGTCGGCTCCAGCCCGGAGGCTTTGGTGACCGTCGCCGACGGGTGGGCGACCACGCATCCCATCGCGGGCACCCGGTGGCGCGGTAACTCCGAGGAGGAGGACCAACTGCTGGAGAAGGAGCTGCTCTCCGATGAGAAGGAACGCGCCGAACATCTGATGCTGGTGGATCTGGGCCGCAACGATCTGGGCCGCGTCTGCGTGCCCGGAACGGTGCGGGTCGAGGACTACAGCCACATCGAGCGTTACAGCCACGTGATGCACCTGGTGTCCAGCGTCACCGGGTTGCTCGCGCACGGACGCACCGCACTCGACGCGGTCACCGCGTGCTTTCCAGCCGGGACGCTCTCGGGTGCTCCCAAGGTGCGGGCGATGGAATTGATCGAGGAGGTCGAGCAGACCCGCCGCGGCCTCTACGGCGGAGTGGTGGGTTATCTGGACTTCGCCGGCAACGCCGACTTCGCCATCGCGATCCGAACTGCTCTCATGCGCGCGGGCACCGCATACGTCCAAGCCGGCGGCGGGGTGGTCGCCGACTCCAACGGGCCCTATGAGTACAACGAGGCGACCAACAAGGCCAAGGCGGTTCTCAACGCCATCGCCGCCGCCGAGACCCTGAGTGCGCCGTGATCCGGATCGCGCAACTACTGCTCATCGTGGCGGCGGTCGCGCTGTGGGCGGCGTCCCGGCTGACGTGGGTGTCGATCCGATCCTTCGACGAGCTCGGGCCTCCGAAAGACATCGTCCTGACCGGCGCGCAGTGGTCGAATGCCCTTGTGCCGCTGACGGTTCTGCTGCTCGCAGCAGCCCTGGCCGGGCTGGCCGTCCGGGGGCGCCCGCTGCGACTGCTGGCCGTGCTCCTGGGTGTGGTGTGCCTGGCCATCGGCTACCTCGGCGTCGGTCTGCTGGAGATCCCCGATGTCGGGCCGCGCGGCGCCGCGCTGGCCGGTGTCCCGGTGGCCACTCTGGTGGACAGTCAGCGCTACATCACCGGCGCCGTCATCGCGATTGCGGCAGCAGTGTGCGTGCTTGTCGCGGCCGTGCTTCTCATGCGCGGTGCCGCGACGGCGTCGGTCGGCAGATACAACGCGCCTGGGTCGGCGAGCCACCCGGATCATGTTCCGGCCGTGTCCGAACGCGGCATGTGGGATGCCCTCGACGAAGGCCGGGACCCGACCGACGTCGACTCCGAGGGGCGGTGACGGATGCCGGGGGACGGGCGGATACCCTTTCAGCGACATCGACGTCATCGCGAGACACCGCCAGAGGGGATTCGGCTGTCATGAGTTCGGCAACCGTGCTCGACTCCATACTCGAAGGAGTCCGTGCCGACGTTGCCGCTCGCGAGGAGGTCGCGAGCATGGCGGAGGTCAAAGCCGCCGCCGAGGCCGCACCGGCTCCGCGTGACGTTCTGGCGGTGCTGCGCAGTCCGGGCATCGGGGTGATCGCGGAAGTGAAGCGGGCCAGCCCGTCACGCGGCCAACTGGCGCCGATCGCTGATCCTGCCGAACTCGCCCGCTCGTACCAGAGTGGTGGCGCCCGTGTCATCAGTGTGCTCACCGAAGGGCGCCGGTTCAACGGATCGCTCGCCGACCTGGACGCCGTCCGCGCCGCAGTGGACGTGCCGGTGTTGCGCAAGGACTTCATCGTCTGCCCGTACCAGATCCATGAGGCACGTGCGCACGGTGCGGACATGCTCCTGCTGATCGTGGCGGCCCTCGACCAGCCCGCGCTGGCGTCGATGCTCGATCGGACCGAATCCCTCGGGATGACGGCCCTGGTCGAGGTGCACACCGAAGAAGAGGCGGACCGGGCGCTGCAGGCGGGCGCCAAGGTGATCGGCGTCAACGCCCGCGACCTGAAGACCCTCGACGTCGACCGCGACTGCTTCGGCCGGATTGCGCCCGGGCTGCCGTCCGACGTCATCCGGGTCGCCGAGTCCGGAGTGCGCGGCCCCGCCGACCTGCTGGCCTACGCCGGCGCCGGCGCTGACGCGGTGCTGGTCGGCGAGGGTTTGGTGACCAGCGGCGACCCCCGCGGAGCAGTGGCCGACCTGGTGACCGCCGGTGCTCATCCGTCGTGTCCCAAACCGGTTCGCTGATCGCCATCGGCTCCTGACAGACTTCACCTGATGGCCGATATCTCCACCCCGAACCTGCCGCGCACCAGCGCCGCGGTCGCCGAGCCGACGAGTCACGACCCCGACGCGCGCGGCCACTTCGGCGTATTCGGTGGGCGGTACGTCGCCGAGGCTCTGATGGCGGTGATCGAAGAGGTCACCGCCGCATATGAGAAGGCCCGCACCGACCAGAGTTTCCTCGACGAACTCGACCGGTTGCAGAGCCACTACGCCGGGCGCCCGTCTCCGCTGTACGAGGCGTCTCGTCTCGGCGAGTATGCCGGGGGAGCGCGGATCTTCCTCAAGCGCGAGGATCTCAACCACACCGGTTCACACAAGATCAACAACGTTTTGGGCCAGGCACTGCTGGCCAAGCAGATGGGTAAGACCCGGGTGATCGCCGAGACCGGGGCCGGCCAGCACGGCGTCGCGACCGCGACCGCCTGCGCGCTACTGGGTCTGGAGTGCATCATCTACATGGGTGCGGTGGACACCGCACGCCAGGCGCTCAATGTCGCCCGGATGCGGCTGCTGGGTGCGAAAGTCGTTGCAGTGCAGTCTGGTTCGAAGACGCTCAAGGACGCCATCAATGACGCGTTTCGGGACTGGGTGACCAATGCCGAGCACACCTACTACTGCTTCGGCACTGCAGCGGGCCCGCACCCGTTCCCGATGATGGTGCGCGATTTCCAGCGGGTCGTCGGCATGGAGGCGCGCGCCCAGATCCTCGACCAGGCCGGGCGGCTTCCCGACGCGATCACCGCCTGCGTAGGCGGCGGTTCCAACGCCATCGGTATCTTCCACGCCTTCATCGACGACCCGGGTGTGCGACTGGTTGGCTTCGAGGCGGCCGGCGACGGTGTGGAAACCGGCAGACACGCCGCCACCTTCAGCGGCGGCTCGCCCGGCGCGTTTCAGGGCTCCTACTCGTACCTCTTGCAGGACCGCGACGGCCAGACCATCGAATCGCATTCGATCTCGGCCGGGCTGGACTATCCGGGTGTGGGCCCCGAACACGCCTTCCTCAAGGAGATCGGCCGGACCGAGTACCGGCCCATCACCGACACCGAGGCGATGGACGCCTTCCGCCTGCTGTGCCGGCTGGAGGGCATCATCCCCGCCATCGAGACCGCCCACGCGGTGGCCGGCACGGTAGACCTGGCCCGCGAACTGGGGCCCGATTCGGTGCTGATGATCAACCTGTCCGGCCGTGGCGACAAGGATGTCGAGACCGCCGCACGGTGGTTCGGCCTGCTCGACGGGGCTGACGGGCGATGACCATCGAGCACAGCCCGGCCGGTCGCCTCGGCCCGGTCTTCGACCGCTGCCAGGCCGAGGGGCGCGCCGCACTGATCGGTTACCTTCCGACCGGCTACCCCGATGTGTCGACGTCGATCGACGCAATGGTCTCGATGAGCGCCGACTGCGACATCATCGAAGTGGGTGTGCCGTACTCGGACCCCGGCATGGACGGTCCGGTGATCGCGACGGCCACCGATACCGCTCTGCAGCGCGGTGTACGGGTGAGTGACACCCTGCGCGCGGTCGAGGCCATCAGCTCGGCGGGCGGTAACGCGGTAGTGATGACCTACTGGAACCCCGTGCTGCATTACGGCGTGGACGCCTTCGCCCGCGATCTGGCCGCCGCCGGCGGCGTTGGCATGATCACCCCGGATCTCATCCCCGACGAAGCCGATGAGTGGATCGCCGCCTCGGAGGCCCACGACCTCGACCGGATCTTCCTGGTGGCGCCGTCCTCGACACCCGAGAGGCTGGCCCGGACGATCAGCGCCTGCCGCGGATTCGTCTACGCCGCCTCCACCATGGGCGTCACCGGCGCGCGTGACGCGGTGTCGCAGGCGGCACCCGATCTGGTGCGCCGGGTCAAGGCGATCTCCGACATCCCGGTCGGAGTGGGTCTCGGGGTGCGCTCGCGCGAGCAGGCGGCCGAGATCGCGCGATTCGCCGACGGCGTCATCGTCGGCTCGGCACTGGTCTCCGCCCTGGACGACGGAGTGGGATCGGTACGGACGCTGACCGAGGAACTGGCCGAAGGGGTGCGAGAGAAGGTGCCTGCCACGTGACGACAACGGTGCTTGCCAACTTCCCCATGCCGGCCTATTTTCCCAGCCCCGACCAGGGTGTGTGGCACCTCGGACCGGTCCCGATCCGGGCCTACGCGCTGTGCATCATCGCCGGCATCATCGCCGCGCTGGTGATCGGTGACCGCCGCTGGGTGGCCCGTGGCGGCGAGCGGGGCGTCATCTACGACATCGCGCTGTGGGCTGTTCCCTTCGGTCTCATCGGCGGCCGGCTCTATCACCTGATCACCGACTGGCGCACCTACTTCGGGCCCGGGGGAGCCGGAATCGGCGCGGCGATGCGGATATGGGAGGGCGGCCTGGGTATCTGGGGCGCCGTCGCACTCGGTGGGGTCGGGGCGTGGATCGCCTGCCGCCGCAGGGGGATTCCGCTGCCTGCCTTCGGTGACGCGGTCGCGCCCGGCATCGTGCTGGCACAGGCGATCGGGCGCCTCGGCAACTACTTCAATCAGGAACTCTACGGCCGCGAGACGGCTGTCCCGTGGGGCATGGAGATCTTCTACCGGCGCGACGCGGCGGGCATGGTCGACGTGCACTCACTCGACGGGGTGTCCACCGGCCAGGTCGCCGCTGTCGTGCATCCGACGTTCCTCTACGAACTTCTCTGGAACCTCGCGGTGTTCGTCTTCCTGCTGTGGGCCGACCGCAGGTTCCGGCTCGGCCATGGCCGGCTGTTCGCGCTCTACGTGGCGTCCTACTGCGTCGGACGGTTCTGGGTCGAATTGATGCGCGATGACACCGCCACGCACATCGCCGGTATCCGCATCAACGTGTTCACCGCGACGTTCGTCTTCATCGGCGCTGTGGTCTACATGCTGCTCGCACCCAAGGGCCGCGAGGATCCGGCGTCGCTGCAGGGCTTCGACGAGGAGCCGGAACGCGAGGACGACCTCGAGAATGACGAGGAATCGGTCACCGAGGAGTTCGTGGAGGATCTCGTCTCCGCCGCCAAGGGCACTGGCATCCTCGCGGCGGCGACGGTGGCCGGTGAACACGAAGCCGAGGACGCCGAGGCTGTCGGCGACACCCCAGATGCGCCGATCGCCTGGAGTGACGAAGCCGATGACGACGACGCAGAAGACGCCGAGCGAGACGAGGCGGGTGTGGCTGCGGCCGTCGTGGGCGAAGAGCTCGAGGCTCAAGCCGAGCTCGCCGACGAACTCGACGAGGAAGCCGAGCTCGCCGACGAACTCGACGAGGAAGCCGAGCTCGCCGACGAACTCGACGAGGACTCTCACGCGACCGTGGTGATGTACGAGAACTCGGCTGAACCGGAGACGGTCGTGGTGTACGAGTCGCACGAGGATGCCGGAGCCGACGAGGATGAGACTGAGGAG
>JBAXCK010000063.1:0-17247 GCA_037141465.1 Mycobacteriaceae bacterium
CCGCGATGATCGTCGACATGATGCAGTACGGCGCCGCGCTGTCGGGGCTGCAGTACTACGCGACGGCGGCCGACAAGTTCACCTGGTCGGACATCCGCGACGGCATCTACGGCCAGACGATGGTGCTGCGCGAACCGATCGGCGTCGTGGGAGCGGTGGCGGCGTGGAACGTGCCGCTGTTCCTGGCGTGCAACAAGCTGGGCCCGGCACTGCTGGCCGGCTGCACCGTGGTGCTCAAGCCCGCGGCCGAGACACCGCTGAGCGTCAACGCGCTCGCGGAGGTGTTCGCCGAGGCCGGCCTGCCCGAGGGCGTGCTGTCGGTGGTGCCCGGCGGTGCGGAGACCGGGCGCGCACTGACCGCCAATCCCGACGTCGACAAGTACACGTTCACCGGCTCCTCGGCCGTCGGTAAGGAGGTCGGCAAGATCGCCGCCGAGCGGCTCAAGCCGTGCACGCTGGAACTGGGCGGCAAGTCCGCAGCGATCATCCTCGAGGACGCCGACCTCGACGCGACGCTGCCGATGCTGCTCTTCGCCGGTCTGATGAACTCCGGTCAGGCCTGTGTCGCGCAGACCCGGATCCTCGCGCCGCGATCCCGCTACGAGGAGATAGTGGAGAAGATCGGCGCGGCCGTGGCGGCCACACCCGTCGGACTCCCCGACGACCCGGGCGCGGTGATCGGCGCACTGATCACCGAGAAGCAGCGCGAGCGGGTCGAGGGCTACATCAAGAAGGGCATCGAGGAGGGCGCACGACTGGTGACCGGCGGCGGCCGTCCCGAAGGTCTGGACAGCGGTCACTACGTGCAGCCGACGGTGTTCGCCGACGTCGACAACTCGATGACCATCGCCCGGGAGGAGATCTTCGGGCCGGTGCTGTCGATCATTCCGTATGAGACCGAGGAGGACGCGATCCGCATCGCCAACGATTCGGACTACGGTCTGGCCGGCAGCGTGTGGACGAGCGACTTCGACAAGGCGTTCGAGATCGCCTCGAAGATCCGCACCGGCACCTACGCGGTGAACATGTACGCCTTCGATCCGTGTGCACCGTTCGGTGGGTACAAGAACTCCGGCATCGGACGCGAGAACGGGCCGGAGGGTATCGAGGAGTACGTCGAGCACAAGAGCGTGCTGCTGCCCTTCGGCTACACACCGAAGAAGTAGTGCCCTAGAACAGCACCCGGGCGATCATCTCGGCGACGGCGGCCGGCTTCTCGGCGCCGTCGATCTCGATGGTGTGCCGCACGGTGAGGTCGACGGTGGCGCCGTCGTCCTTGGTGGTCGCGTCTGCCAACTCCGAGCGCACCCGGATGCGCGCGCCCACCGGCACGGCATTGAGGAAGCGCACCTTGTTCAGGCCGTAGTTGATGACCAGCTTGGCGTTCTGGACCCGGAAGTTGTCCTTGCTCAGCGCCGGGATGAGCGACAGGGTGAGGAATCCGTGCGCGATCGGTGCGCGGTAGGGGCTCTCCTTCTTCGCGCGCTCCACGTCGACGTGGATCCACTGGTGATCCCCGGTGACCTCGGCGAAGGAGTTGACGCGGTCCTGGTCGATCGTCATCCAGTCACTGACGCCGAGTTCGGAGCCGATCAACGCCTGAGCGTCGGCGTTGGATGAGATGACCTTCATGACGACCTCCGGATTCGCTCGATAATTATGATCTAAATCATACAAAGGGCCGATTTCCACTGGTCGGCGGGGGTTGATCAGGCTGTAACCAGACACGCACCGCCTGAGATTGCGGACGGGAACCGGCGACTCTATGGTGGTAACCATAGTTATGGAGGAACCCATGCAGAGCCTCATCGCCACCGAAACCGCTGTTCGCCCGCAGCACTGGGTCGTGGAGTTGAACATCGGCGGATGCCAGATCCGGCGGTGGGCGCAGAAGCGGCGCCATCTGCTGGGTCTGCGTCCGCGCACCCTCCCCTCCTGATGGGCGCCTCCTGATGGGCACCTGCTGATGGTTAGGGGCTCGACGCGGACCGCCATGCTGGTCACCGCCGCCGAACTCCTGCGTGAGTCCGGCGCCGCCGGGGTCACCATCGACGCGGTCCTGGCCCGAAGCGGCTGCCCCCGCGGCTCGGTCTACCACCACTTCCCCGGCGGACGCGCCCAGATCCTCCGCGAAGCACTGCAGTTCGCCGGCGGCGAGATCACCGCGACCATCGATGAGGCGATCAGCGGTGACGGCACGGCGCTGCTGCGCGAGTTCGCCGCCCTCTGGCGCGACGCCCTGGTCGCCAGCGACTACACCGCCGGCAGCCCCGTGCTCGCCGCGGCCGTCGGCTCCGGTCCCGACGAGCAGCAGCTGACCTCGGTGGCCGCCGACATCTTCGCGCGGTGGCGCGACGCCGCGGTGGCGGCCTTCGTCCGCGAGGGCTTCGATCCGGCGGAGGCCTCCTCATTGGCCCACACGACCATCGCGGCGCTCGAGGGGGCGGTGGCGCTGTCGAGGTCGCTGCGCACGGCACAACCGCTCGACGACGTCACCGCGCAGATGGAGTTCCTGATCAAGGCCCGCGAGTTCGTCTGCCGATCCGGAATCCCGGCCTCGTGACCAGATCACTGCGCCCCACCGAGGGCCCCCTGACCGAGGGACTGGACCCCGAGACCCCGCTGAGCGTGCTGCGCCGGTTCGGCATCGTCACCCTCGAACAGGACATGACCGACTTCACCGTGGTGGCCGCAATGCCGTTGCGCGGCTTGACGAATCCGTTCACCGGACAGCCGTCGGTGGCCGGCCTCGCCGTGCTGGTCGACGACGTCGCCGGCCGGGTGAACTATTACCGGCGCGGCCGCGGCCAGTGGACGGTCTCCAGTGAGCTGACCGTCGAGATCACCCCGGGCGCGGTGGCGAGCCTGGCGGCCGAACCGGACGAACCCGTCATCGCCCGCGCGACACCGCTGGGACCCGTCGGCCCGACACTGCTGTCGGTGTGCACCCTCACCCACGCGGGCACCGTCATCGGTGGCGGCACCGTGCACACCGTTCCCCTCGACGGCGGCCCCGAAGAACCGCTTCGCCGCGGCGACGACCCGCTGGTGCGCACGCCGCACACCACGCTGGCCGAATTGATGGCGGTCGAACCGAAACCGTCCGACGGCGGCGAATACCGGTTGCACCAGCACCCCGACCCGATGGTGAACAACCTGATCGGCATCGTCCACGGCGGCGTCAGCAGTGCCGGACTGGAGGTCGTCGCCTCGGCGGCGGTCAACCACGGGCAGAGCGAACCGCTGCACACAGGCTCCATCCGGGTCAACTTCCTGCGCCCGTTCTTCGCCGGGGCAGAGCGCGGTGCAGAGTCGGTCCGTGCAGAATCGGTGTATGTGGGAACAGCACTGCGAGTCGGCCGCACATCCGCCGTCGGCGATGCGCACGCAATCGGGCCCGACGGCAGGCCCGCCGTCATCGCCCGCATCACGGCCTACCGGTAGCGCCGGGCGATGACTCAGACCGCTGACCGGGCCACCGACAGGGCTGCCGACGGCTTCGCGGCGCTGTGCGCCAACGACCCCGAACTGGCCGCCCTTCGCGGTTCGCTGCGGGAGTTCCTGGCCGCCGACCGCGCCGAGTTCGGCTGGCAGCCCGGCGTGGACACCTGGCTGTCGAAGTGGGACGAAGCGTTCAGCGCGCGGCTGGGCGCCGCCGGATTCCTCGGACTGACGATCCCCAAGAAGTACGGCGGTCACGGACTGGGGCATCTGCACCGCTACGTGGTGACCGAGGAACTGCTCGCCGCCGGTGCTCCGGTCGCGGCGCACTGGATCGCCGACCGGCAGGTCGGACCGGGTCTGCTGTCCTACGGAACCGAGGAACAGCGCACGCGGATCCTGCCGAGAATCGCAGCGGGGCGGTACTTCTCAGCGATCGGCATGAGTGAGCCGCAGGCCGGATCCGATCTTGCGGCGGCGGCGATGAAGGCGGTCAAGACCGACGGCGGCTGGATCCTCTCCGGGAAAAAGGTGTGGACCAGCGGTGCGCACCTGGCCCACCAGGTGGTGGTGCTGGCACGCACCCGCCCGCTGGATGCCGCACACCGGCACGCCGGCTTCAGTCAGTTCATCGTCCCCACCGACTCCCCCGGTCTGGACATCAGTCCCATCGTCCTGCTCACCGGTGAACACCACTTCAACGAGATCTCCTTCGACGAGGTGTTCATCGCCGACGAGAACCTGCTCGGCGTCGAGGGCGACGGGTGGCGTCAGGTCACCGCCGAGTTGTCCTTCGAACGCAGCGGCCCGGAACGCATCCTCAGCACGGCGCCGATGATCACCGCACTGATCCGTCTGCTGGCCGATCAGGACGATCTCGACGACCACGCCGCCGCCGCGGTGGGCGATCTGCTGGCCCGGCTGATCTCCCTTCGCCAGCTGTCGGTGTCGGTGGCGCGGGCACTGGCCGACGGCCGCCAGCAGACCAACGAGGCCGCCCTGGTCAAGGACCTCGGCACGCGGTTCGAACAGGAGTCGGTGAACCTGGCCGCCGATCTGCTGCACTACGCGCACGCCGGTGCGCCAGGCCGGGCGCAGGTGGCCGAGCTCGTCGACATCGCGGGTCTGCACTCACCGATGTTCACCCTGCGCGGCGGCACCAATGAGGTGCTGCGCGGAATGGTCGCCAAGGGAATCGGGGTGCGCTAGGTGACGGTTCTGGGCGGCGGCGTCTTCGGTGGCGCCGCAGACGATCTCACCGAACTGCGCTCACTCGTCGACGACATCGGGAGGCGATCCTTCGACTCCCGCATCGGCCACCGATCCCTTCCCGACGCCTTCGACGCCACCGCGTGGGGCCATCTCGACGAGGCCGGACTCACCCGGCTCTCGAGCACACCCGACTCCGGGGGCGGACCCGCCGAGGCCGCCGTCGTGCTGCGCGCACTGGCGCGCCACGCGGTCACCGTCCCGGTGGCCGAGACGGATCTGCTGGCCTGCTGGCTGGCCGGGCGGGCCGGACTCGACGTCCCGGACACCGGTGCGCTCACACTGGCCACCGACCTCGGCGCGGTGCCGTACGCCGCGGACGCCGCCGCCGCCGTGGTTGCCCTGCCGGACGGCGACGCACTGCGGGTGGCCGTCTGCGATCCGGCCAGCCTGTCGATCGAGAGGGGCCATAACGGCGGCGGTGAACCGCGCGACACCGTGCTCCTCGATCGTGACTCCGATTCGTTCGTCAGCGTCGACGGTGCCGCCGCGGAGCTGATGCGCCGCGGCGCGTGGGCACGCTGCATGCAGGTGATCGGCGCGCTGGACGCCGCGGTCGAGTTCTCCGTCGAGCACACCCGCGACCGCGAGCAGTTCGGCCGCCCGCTGAGCGCCTTCCAGGCGGTGCAGCACACCCTGGCCGCCATGGCCGGTGAGGTCGAGCGCGGCCGAGCCGCCGCCAACCTCGCCGTCGCCGCCGCCGTCGATCACGGATTCGACGACGCCGCAACGGATTACGCCGTGACAGTGGCGAAGGTGACACTCGGCCGGGTGGTGCCGGCGGTGATCACCTCGGCCCACCAATTGCACGGGGCGATCGGTGTGACGATCGAGCACCGGCTGTGGCTGGCGACCATGCGGGCACGCGCATGGATCTCGGAGTTCGGCGACACCGCGCACCACGCGCGACGGCTGGGCCGGCTGGCGCTGGCGACGGCCGATCCGTGGGATGTCGTGGTGGGCAGCGTCTCCGAGAGCATCGGCACCCGCTGATCAGGTGCCCGTCCAGTTCGGCGCGCGCTTCTCGGCGAACGCGACCGCCCCTTCCCGGGCATCCTTGGAGGCGAACACCGGCGCGATGATCTTCATCTGCTCGGACCACTGATCCGCCGGGCTCCAGCTGCGGGATTCGACGATGATGCGCTTGGTCGCCGCCACCGCGAGCGGTCCGTTGGCGGTGATCCGCTCCGCCAGTTCGATCGCCGCGTCGAGTGCGTGGCCGGGTTCGGCCAGCACGTTGACCATGCCCAGTTCGTGGGCGCGCTCGGCGGAGAGCTGATCGCCGGTCAGCGCGAGTTCCATCGCGATCGCCGGCGGGATGCGCTGCGGCAGCCGCAGCAGTCCACCGCCGGCGGCGACCAGACCACGCTTGACCTCCGGAATGCCGAACGCGGAATTGCGTGCCGCCACGATGAGGTCGGTCGCCAGCGCGAGTTCGGTGCCGCCCGCCAGCGCGAAACCCTCGACGGCGGCGATCAGCGGCTTGACCGGCGGGCGTTCGGTGAAGCCCAGACCACGGCCCGGGACGGCGACGTTCTCGCCGCGGGCGAACGCCTTGAGGTCCATCCCCGCGCAGAACGTTCCGCCCGCGCCGGTGAGCACGCCGACGGAGAGTCCGGGGTCGCCGTCGAGGATGTCCATGGCCGCCGCCAGACCGTGGCTCACCGCGGCGTTCGCGGCGTTCTTGGCCTCCGGCCGATTGATGGTGATGATCAGGATGCGGCCGCGCTTCTCGGTCAGGACGGCGTCGTCGGCACTGCTCTCTTGGGTCATGAACGGCATCGTAATAATGAGCCCCATGGCCCGTGACGGCGGCAACGACGAGATCCACCCCGACCTCCGACGGGTCGCACGGTTCGCTCCGCGGGCAGCGGTCCGCCCGTGGACGGTCAGACTGCTGCGCCGGATACCGCTGCGGGGTGTGCGCGACGACGGCGTCGACGTGGTGACGCTGGCGTCCGGTGCGGGAGCGCGGCTGTACCGGCCGGCCACCGCGACCGCCGGCACGCCGGCACTGCTCTGGATTCACGGCGGCGGCTACATGATCGGCAGCCCCGAGCAGGACGACGCCATGTGCCGTCGCTTCGTGGAACGACTGGGCATCGTCGTCGCCGCGGTGCGCTACCGGCTGGCACCCGAGCACCCCTACCCCGCCGCACTCGATGACTGCGTCGAGGTGCTGGGCTGGCTGGCCGGGCTGCCCGGCGTCGATGCGACCCGGATCGCGATAGGCGGGGCGAGTGCCGGTGGCGGACTCGCCGCGGCGCTGGCCTTCCGGGCACGTGACCGCGGCGAGGTGAAACCGGTTCTGCAACTGCTGTCCTACCCGATGCTCGATGACCGCACCGTCGATGAGTCACTGGACCGGCCGGGCTTCCGGCTGTGGAACGCGCGGAGTAACCGCCTGGGCTGGCAGTCCTATCTGGGCGGGGCGGATCCGGGCGTCGCCGTGCCGGCCCGGCGTGAGGATCTGGCCGGCCTGGCGCCGGCATGGGTCGGCGTCGGCACACTGGATCTCTTCCACGCCGAGGATCTGGCCTATGCGGCACGGCTGAGTGCCGCCGGGGTGCACTGCGAGGTGCGTGAAGTAGTGGGTGCCTTCCACGGTTTCGACGGACTGGCCCCGCACGCCGCAGTGTCTCAGAAGTACTTCGACAGCAAGTGTTCCGCTCTGGCCCGCGCGATGGGAAGCTGAGTCTCGTGTCCACCGCGCTCAGCGACGAACAGAGTGATCTCCGGCAGACCGTCGGCGATCTGCTCACCAAACGTTGCCCGGAGCCGGCGGTGCGCCGGGCGATGGACTCCGACCTCGGCCACGACCCGTCGCTGTGGGACGAGTTCGCCGAGATGGGACTGCTCGGCCTGTGCATTCCCGAGGAGTACGGCGGAGCGGGCGCCGGCGCCGCCGAACTCGCCGTGGTCGGCGAGCAGATGGGGCGGACGTTGATGTGCGGGCCCTACCTGTCCACGGCCGTTCTGACTCCGCATCTGCTGCTGGCGCTGGACAACCCGACCGAGTGCGCCGAGGTGCTGCCGACGATCGCCCGCGGCGAGATGCTCACCGCGGTCGCCTTCGCCGAGTCGGGGAGCGCCCGGCCGCCGGAGCAGCCGTCGACGATCGCGGAGCAGACCGGCGGTGGGTGGGCGATCACCGGGGAGAAGGCCTACGTCCTGGACGCGGCCGCCGCGCAGCGGATCTACATCCAGGCCGAATCACCCTCGGGCACCTCGGTTTTCGCCGTCCAATCCGGCGCACCGGGTCTGGCGGTCTCACCGTTGACCTCCGTGGATGCGACCCGCAGGCAGGCCACCGTGACGCTGCGCGACACCCCCGCCCGTCTCGTCGGTCCCGCGACGGCCCTACCGACCGCGTTGGACCACGCGGGGATCGCGCTGGCCGCCGAACAGGCGGGCGGGGCCCTTCATGCCGCACAGATGGCCGCCGACTACGCCCGGACCCGCTACCAGTTCGGCCGGGCGATCGGCAGCTTCCAGGCGATCAAGCACATGTGCGTCGACATGCTGCTCGAGGCGCAGTCCGCGCTGTCGGCGGCCCGGCATGTGGCCGCGGCCTTCGACGCCGGCGACGTCGACCGGTACGCGGATCTGGCGCTGGCCCAGGCCTACTGCTCCGATGCGTTCGTCTCGGTGGCGGCGGCCAACATCCAGGCCCACGGCGGCATCGGATTCACCTGGGAGCATCCCGCTCACCTGTATCTGCGACGGGCACGTACCGATGCACAGATCTTCGGCGATCCCGCCTGGCACCGCGAACGCTACGTGCGAATCCGAGAGGAGATCTCATGACCGACGATCAACTGCGCGCCGAGGTCCGGGCGTGGCTGGCCGAGAACTGGGACCCGAACACCGATCGCGCCGAGTGGGCGATGCGGGTGTTCGACGCGGGCTGGGCGGCACCGAGTTGGGAGCCCGATTTCGGTGGACGCGAGCTCAGCGATTCCCAGTCGCGCATCGTGGCGGCAGAGTTCGCATCCGTCGGCGCGCGCGGCACGGGGGCCGACCGCGCCGACATGCTGGCGTGCACGGTTCACGATCTGGGCACCGACGAACAGAAGCGCAGGCTGATCCCGCCGTCGGTGCGAGGCGAGACGAAGTGGTGCCTGCTCTACAGCGAACCGGGTGCCGGCTCTGACCTCGCAGGCCTGCGGACCCGAGCCGAGCGCGACGGTGAGGACTGGATCGTCAACGGCCAGAAGGTGTGGACGTCGTTCGCCGCGATCGCCGATTACGGCCTGCTGGTGGCGCGCACCGACTCCGGCGTGCCCAAGCACAAGGGCATCAGCTTCTTCATCTTCCCGATGCGACAGGCCGGGGTCGAGGTTCGCCCGATCCACCAGATCACCGGTGAGTCGGAGTTCAACGAGGTGTTCATCACCGACGCTCGCGTGCCGAACGCGAACCTGATCGGCGAGCCCGGCGGCGGCTGGCCGGTGCTGCAACTGGCGCTGGCCTATGAACGGCGGCTGATGGGTGACCTGGCGCGCACGTCGAAGGCCGGGCGAGATCTCAAACCCGATGCCGACAGCCTGATCGGGATGGCGCGCGCCGCCGGGAAACTGAACGACTCCCATATCCGGCAGGAGATCGCCGTGGTGGACGGCTACGCCGCGGTCAACCGCTGGAACACCCAGCGCGCAAAGGCGACCACCGACCGGGTGGAGGCGGCGACACTGCTGGCACTCGGCAAGATCGCGATGTCGCGGATCCTGCATCAGACCGCGCGGGTTGCGACCGAGATCGTCGGACCGGAGTCGATGCTCTCCGGAGCAGACCACCCGGTCGGCGACGCGGTGACCTTCCGGACACTCAACGCCTACTTCACCTCGATCGGCGGCGGGACGGATCAGATTCAGCGCAACATCGTCGGTGAGCGGATACTCGGTCTGCCCAAGGAGCCGGAACCCTTCCGGGACACGCCGTTCCGCGACCTGCCCAGCGGGAGCTGAAGGCTGCTCTACCGCAGGTGCACGGGGTCGCTGCCCCAGGCCTTGCGGATGTCGGCGTCGATATCGGCGACCACCCGGTCGCGGTGGTCGATGATCAGACACGCGCGATCGGTCTCCTGATACGGGGTCCACTCCGGCTCACCGGGCAGTCCGGCCGGCTTGGCCGTCGACGCGAAGTTGATCCACCGGGTCCGGATGCGCTTTGACACCGCCTTGGCCGTCTTGGCTCCGCCGAACTTCAGCGTCATGTCCTGCGGGGCGCCCAGCGTTCCCCACACGTACGGCAATTCGGTGGCGTGGGCGGCACCGACCAGCAGGACCTTCATCAACGGCGCCGCGTAGTCGAACCGGTACAGGTACACCGGTGCGACGTTGTTGTGCCCCTCGGCGAACCACACCGACGGCATCCGGAATCCGACGTCGCTGGCGATACTCACCCCGCGGGTCGTCGTGCGCTTGACGCCGTAGGCCGAACCGAGTTGCTCCTCGGTGGGCAGCTGCAGGTCGGGCTGTTCGCCGGCGATCTGATTGAACATCGACGTGATGGCCCGGGGGGTGATGGGCATCAGCGGGGAACGCATCAACCGGAACAGATTGGCCTCGTTGCGATTCGTCCCGATGATCAGCGGCACGGGATGGGTGCGTCCGTTGCGGGCCTGCTGCACCGGATAGTCAAGCAGCAGTTCACCATCGACGATCGGCACGAACGCCAGGGTTCCGGGGTTGCGCACCGGGACCTCGTTGAACAGCTTGTTGGTCACCTCGATCAGGGCGGGCACCGGCAGATCGATGAGCCGGCGTTCCTGGCCCGCCGGGATGTCGAGATGACCCAGCACCTCATCGGCGACGATCCGGGCACGGCTGCGGTCGTAGACCGAGGTCACCGGTGAGCTTTGGGCGATCGCGCCGGAGAACAGACCGCGCGCCGCCGGAACGGCCAGCAGGGTCGTCACGATGCCCGCTCCGGCGGACTCACCGAAGAGGGTAACCCGGTCGGGGTCACCACCGAAGGCGGCGATGTTGTCGCGCACCCAGCGCAGCGCGGCGAGCACGTCGCGCAGTCCGACGTTGGTGTCGAAGCCGGGAAGGTCGAGGAATCCGAGGGCGCCGAGCCGGTAGTTGAAGGTGACGACGACGACGTCGCCGCTGGAGGACAGCCGGGCGCCGTTGTAGTAGGGCTGGCTGCCCGAACCGAGAACGTAGGCGCCGCCGTGCACCCACACCATCACCGGTTTACCCGCACCGGGCTCGGTCCCCGACGGCGACCAGACGTTGATCCGAAGGCAGTCCTCGTCCGGTCGGGCACCGAGGTTGATCGGGAAGTTCGGCACCTGAGGCTGCGGGCAGACGTTTCCGTACTCGAGGGCGTCGAGCGGCTCGGTCCACGGCGCGGGCGGCTGGGGAGCGCGGAACCTCAACTCGCCCACGGGTGCGGCCGCGTAGCGCATACCCTTCCACGACATCGCGGTTCCGTCATCGCGGCCGCTCACAGGGCCGTAGATGGTCTCCGCAACAACGCGTTTCATCGCCGTCCTCCTCGTCGGTCCCTCCTGAGATTACCCGCACTAGAAGTGCAGTGCGGTGAACCGCCAGTCCAGCACAGGCCGCCCACGGGGGTCTTGCGCCTGTCCGTCCACGGCGAACACCAGTGAACGCAGTGTCAGCACCGCGCCGCGGTCCGACGGCAGCGTATCGGCACTCTCGATGTGCAGCTCGCTGTGAAGCGTGTCACCTTCGGCGACCGGGCCGGTGTGCTCGCAGGAATGCCAACCCAGCACCGTCACCAGGTTGGGCAACAGCCGGGTGGCCTGCGCCAGCGCCAGTCCGATGGTGTGGCCGCCGTAGACAAGCCTGTCGCCACCCGAGGGGCCATGATGCACCGCAGCGATGTTGAGCGTCAGCCGTGCCAGCTCCGGCGCCGAACTGACCACATCGGCACTGCTGACCAAGACGGTGCCGACCATGGCGGTGCGGAAGTAGGGACCCGGGATCCGTTCGCGGAACGCCGCGGCCCGCCAGTCCGCGGTGGGTTCCGGGACGGCCGGTGGCGTCGCGCCGATCTGCGAGAGGTCGTCGTCGTCTCCGGTGGGTGCGGCGTCCGGGCTCAGCGGCAGCATGGCGCAGCGGTGGAAGTCCAAGACCAGCCGGCCAAGCTGGTCGATGGTCGTCATGCGCAGTGCGGCGAGGCCGGTCGGCGCGCGTCCGGGTTTTACGCTGTTCTCCTTCAGCGCCACCACCTCGGTGCGGGTGAACAGGGTGTCGCCGATCAACGGGAACCGGTGGAACCTCAGGCCTCGGTAGAACAGGTTGGCCTTCACCCGCTGGGTCACCAGCGTCGACTGCCCGATCGCCACATCGCACACCAGTGCCGGATGCGCCAGCGCGCCCGGCACCCCGGTCACCGCGTGCGCCAATCCGGCGTCCAGGCTCAGACGCATCCGGTCGCCGACGATCGACTGATGGACGGCGGCTGCGCCCGAGGTCAGCGTCATCGACGGCGCGGAGTCGAAGACCTGGCCCCGCGCGAGGTCGTCGAAGAAGGGACCGCCGGGTCGGATGCTCTGGCCGTGCTGACTCACAGTTGACCAGTGTGTCAGTCTGTCAGCGATGACCGGACTCAATGCCGAAGAGACGCTGCTGGTGTCGACCGTGCGGACATTCATCGACCGCGAGGTCAGGCCGTCGGTGCGCGACATCGAGCACGCCAACACCTACCCCGAGGCGTGGATCGAGCAGATGAAGCGAATCGGGATCTACGGTCTGGCGATCAGCGAACGCTACGGCGGCATGCCGGTGTCGATGCCCTGCTACGTCGAGGTGACCGAGGAACTGGCCCGCGGCTGGATGAGTCTGGCCGGTGCGATGGGCGGCCACACCGTGGTGGCCAAACTCCTGGAGACGTTCGGAACCGAGCAGCAGAAGCAGGCCTATCTTCCGCCGATGGCAACCGGGGAACTGCGGGCGACGATGGCGCTGACCGAGCCGGGCGGCGGCTCGGATCTGCAGAACATGGCCTGCGTCGCGCGCGCCGACGGCGACGACGTGGTGATCACGGGATCGAAGACCTGGATCAGCAATGCCCGGCGATCCGGACTCATCGCACTGCTGTGCAAGACCGATCCGGCCGCACAGCCGCGCCACGCCGGTATCTCTGTCGTCCTCGTCGAGTCACCTGCGGCGGGTCTGACCATCTCCCGAGATCTGCCGAAACTCGGCTACAAGGGGGTCGAGTCCTGCGAGCTGGTGTTCGACGGCTGTCGGGTGCCCGCGTCCGCGGTGCTCGGCGGTGTCGGGGGGCAGGGTTTCGCCCAGATGATGAAAGGCCTTGAAACAGGCCGTATTCAGGTGGCGGCCCGCGCACTCGGGGTAGCCACGGCGGCCTTCGACGACGCGCTCGCCTACGCCCAGACCCGGGAGAGCTTCGGCCAGCCCATCTGGCGCCACCAGGCAATCGGGCACTACCTGGCGGATATGGCCACCAAGCTGACCGCCGCCCGCCAGCTGACCCGGTATGCCGCCGAGCGCTACGACAGCGGACAGCGCTGCGATATGGAGGCGGGGATGGCGAAACTGTTCGCCTCCGAGGTGGCGATGGAGATCGCGCTGGACGCGGTACGCATCCACGGCGGCTATGGCTACTCCACCGAGTACGACGTGGAACGCTACTTTCGCGACGCTCCGCTGATGATCGTCGGGGAGGGCACCAACGAGATCCAGCGCAACGTCATCGCCGCGCAGTTGGTGGCGCGCGGCGGTCTGTGAGGATTCAGGTCGCCGAGTACCTCTCGATGAGCGGCGCCTTGAGCATCTTGCCCGTCTCCGTACGCGGAAGCGCCGCCTCGAAGGAGATCGACCGCGGACACTTGTAGTGCGCCAGCCGCTCGCGCAGCCAGGCCATCAACTCCTCGGCGAGTTCGTCCGCGGCCTCGGCGTGGTCGACGAGTTGCACCACGCCCTTGACCGACTGCCCCATCTCCTCGTCCGGGATGCCGAACACCGCGGCATCCATCACCCTCGGATGGGTGACGAGAAGGTTCTCGGCCTCCTGCGGGTAGATGTTCACCCCGCCGGAGATGATCATGTGATGCCTGCGGTCGGTGAGGAAGAGATAACCGTCGTCGTCGAGGTAGCCGATATCGCCGACGGTTCGCCAGCCGTGCCGGCTCGTGGAGGCGGCCGTCTTCTCCGGATCGTTGAGGTACTCGAACTCGACGGTGGATTCGAAGTAGATCTCACCCGACTCGCCCGCGGGTAGTTCGTTGCCGTCCTCGTCGAGGATGTGCACCGTGCCGATCAGGGACTTGCCGACCGAACCCGGATGCGACAGCCAGTCCTCGGCGGTGATCAGCGTGAAACCGTGCCCTTCCGAGGACGCGTAGTACTCGTCGACGATCGCACCCCACCACCCGATCATCTGTTTCTTGATGTCGACCGGGCATGGAGCCGCGGCGTGAATCACCCGCTGCAGGCTCGAGACGTCGTACGAGTTACGAACGGCCTCAGGAAGTTTCAGCATCCGGGTGAACATCACCGGAACGAACTGCCCGTGCGTCACCCGGTGCCGCTGGATCGCCTCGAGGGTTCCTTCGGCGTCGAAGCGCTCCAGGACGACGACCGGGATCCCGGCGGCCTGCATGCACATCGACCACACGTTGGGTGCGGTGTGATACAGCGGCGCAGGGCTGAGGTAGACCCCGTCGCGGTTGGCCCAGAAATCGACGATCGCCCCCAGCGGAACCGGCGCGTCGGAGGGTTTGACACCGCGGAGCTCCCGCCTGATGCCCTTGGGCCGGCCGGTGGTTCCCGACGAGTACTGCAGCAGGTCGCCTTCGATCTCGTCATCGATCGGTGTTCTCGGCTGATCGGCGACGCATTCGGGATAGCGTTGCCAGCCGTCCAGGCCGGCATCGGCCATCATCCTCAAGCCGGGCAGCGCACCGGGCAGATGCTCGGCGAGTTGCTCGCACACCGGGGCAAGCTTCGCCGAGCCGAGGATCGCCTTGGCCCCGCTGTTGTCGAGGATGTAGGCGGCTTCGGCCGCGGTCAGATGGCTGTTGATCGGCACGTAGTACAGGCCGCAGCGGCGGGCGGCCCACATGACGGTGTGGAAGTGGGCGTTGTTCTCCATGAGCACCGCCACCACGTCACCTTCACGCAGGCCGGCCGCCCGGAAGGCGTGCGCGAGTTGGTTGGCGCGGGCCTCCATCTCGCCGAAGGTGACCACCTCACCGGAGGGGTGGACGATGACGGCGGGTTTGTCCGGCGTCGCCACCGCGTGTTCGCGAATCTGCATCGCGGACAGGGTCAGGCGTCGGAGAGGCGCTGCTTGAGAGCGTCGAACTCGTCGCGGACCCCGGTGGGCAGCTTCTCGCCGAGGAAGGCGAACCACTCCTCGATGTCGGGAAGTTCGGCGCGCCACTCCTCGGCGTGCACCGCGAGCGCGTCGGCGACGTCCTGCGGCTCGACGTCCAAGCCGGTGACGTCGAGGTCTTCGGCGCTCGGGACGATCCCGATGGGCGTGGAGCGCCCATCGGCCCTGCCCTCCACCCGTTCGACGATCCACTTCAGCACGCGGCTGTTCTCACCGAATCCCGGCCACAGGAACCGGCCGTCGTCTCCCCGGCGGAACCAGTTGACGAAGAAGATCTTCGGAAGTTTCGACTCGTCGGCGTTCTTGCCGAGGTCCAGCCAGTGCTGGCAGTAGTCGCCGGCGTTGTAGCCCATGAACGGGAGCATCGCCATCGGGTCGCGGCGGATCGCGCCGACCGTGCCTTCGGCGGCGGCGGTCTGCTCGCTGCCGAGGGTGGCGCCGATGAACACGCCGTGTTGCCAGTCACGGGCCTGCGTCACGAGCGGGACGGTGGTCTTGCGTCGCCCGCCGAACAGGATCGCCGAGATCGGCACACCCTGGGGGTCGTCCCACTCCGGCGCCAGGGTGGGGCACTGCGCCATCGGCGTGCAGTACCGCGAGTTCGGATGGGCAGCAGGCTCTTTGGAGGCCGGGGTCCAGTCGTTGCCCTTCCAGTCCACGAGGTGCTGGGGCTCACCTTCCAGGCCCTCCCACCACACACCACCCTCGTCGGTCAGCGCGACGTTGGTGAAGACGGTGTTGCCGGCGGCGATGGTCCTCATGGCGTTGGGGTTGGAACTCCAGTTGGTTCCCGGCGCCACCCCGAAGAAGCCGAACTCGGGATTGACCGCATAGAGGCGGCCGTCCTTGCCGAACCGCATCCAGGCGATGTCGTCGCCGAGGGTCTCCGCGCGCCAGCCCGGGATGGTCGGCTGAATCATCGCGAGATTGGTCTTGCCGCAGGCGGACGGGAAGGCCGCGGCGATGTAGTAGGCCTTGTTCTCCGGTGAGATCAGCTTGAGGATCAGCATGTGCTCGGCGAGCCATCCCTCGTCGCGGGCCATCACCGAGGCGATCCGCAGCGAGTAGCACTTCTTGCCCAGCAGGGCGTTGCCGCCGTAGCCGGATCCGTAGCTCCAGATCTCCCGGGTCTCCGGGAAGTGGGAGATGTACTTGGTGTCGCTGCAGGGCCAGGGCACATCGGCTTGGCCGGGCTCCAGCGGCGACCCCAGCGAATGCAGCGCTTTCACGTAGAAACCGTCGTCGCCGATCTTCTTCAGCGCAGCGGTGCCCATCCGGGTCATGGTGCGCATCGAGACCACGACGTACTCGGAGTCGGTGATCTCGACACCGAGTTTGGGGTCCTCGGCGCCCAGCGGCCCCATGCAGAACGGCACCACATACATGGTGCGGCCGCGCATGCATCCGCGGTACAGGTCGGTCATGACGGCGCGCATCTCCTCGGGCGCCATCCAGTTGTTGGTGGGACCGGCGTCGACCTCCCGCTGCGAGCAGATGAAGGTGCGCGACTCGACCCGCGCGACATCGGAAGGCTCCGAGCGCGCCAGGTAGGAAGTGGGTTCCCCGGTGTCGGTGAGCGGGGTGAAGGTGCCTGCGTCGACCAGCTTGCGGCACAGCCGCCGGTACTCGTCCTCGGAGCCGTCGGCAAACACGACCCGGTCGGGCTGGGTGAGTTCGGCGACCTCGCGGACCCAGGCCAACAGGCCGGCGTGCTTGGTGGGCGCATCGTCCAGACCGGGGACGGTCGCAGAAGTCATTCGTATCTCCCGCCTAGGTGTTCCCTGCTGGAGCAGATTAACGCAGGCCTCTACCCGGTCGTTAATCGGCAGCCCGGTCGTCAATCGGCAGCATGTGCCAGGCCGAGGGCGACCTCCGCCGCCAGCGCCCGGGACGCGGCCCGCTCCTCGAGCACCTGGCGGGCGCCGGTGAGCACATCGGCCACCCACCGCAGCATCGCCGCCCGCTCCGAGAGCAGCCGGCGGGAGTGGATCACCCCGAGTGCGAGCCCGAGGCCGACCACCGCGGCCCCGGCCGATGTCCAGCCCGCGGCGAGGCCGGCGGCAAGCCGGCCCGCCGTCAGCGCCGCGCCGAGTCCGAAGACCGACCCGATCAGCACGGTGAGCCGCACCTCGGTCGGGTCGGCACCCTCGGGCGCCCGGGCGGCGATCGGGGGAATCGGTTCGGTGGGATCGACACCGG
>JBAXCK010000064.1:0-16824 GCA_037141465.1 Mycobacteriaceae bacterium
CTTGGCGGGGGCTTGCTTGGCGGGGGCTTTCGCGGCGGCCTCCTCGCGGCGTCTGCGAACACTGGCCTCGAGTTTGGCCAGCAGATCCGAGACGTCGTCGGTCTCATCCAGACGTGCGGGCTTCTCCGCGGTGACGAACGCCTCGCCACCGGCCAGTTTGGCCTCCACCAGTTCGCGCAACTGCTCCTGGTAGGTGTCGGTGAACTCCTCGGGCTTGAAGTCCCCGGCCATGGAGTCCACCACCTGACCGGCCATCTTCAGCTCCGCCGGGCGGACGTCCACCTTGGCGTCCAGCGACGGGAAGTCGGGGTCGCGGATCTCATCGGGCCACAGCAGGGTGTGGACCACCATGATGTTGCGCTTGGAGAACTCCCGTACCCGCAGTGCCGCCAGGCGGGTCTTGTTGCGCAGGGCGAAATGGACGATCGCCACCCGGTCGGTCTCGGTCAGCGCTTTGGCCAGCAGCACATACGATTTCGGCGACTTCCCGTCGGGTTCGAGGTAGTAGCTGCGGTCGTACCACATGGGGTCGATCTCGCCTGCCGGCACGAATTCGAGGACCTCGATCTCGTGGCTGCGCTCCTCGGGGAGGGTGGCGATGTCCTCGTCGGTGATCACCACGGTCTGCCCACTGTCGGCCTCGTAGGCCTTGGCGATGTCGCGGTACTCCACCACCTCACCGCATTCCTCACACACCCGCTGATAGCGGATGCGGCCGTGGTCTTTGGCGTGCACCTGATGGAACTTCAGATCGTGATCCTCGGTGGCGCTGTAGACCTTCACCGGGACGTTGACCAAGCCGAAGGCGACGGAGCCCTTCCAGATCGACCGCATCAGCACAGTATGCCCAGCCTCAGTAAGCCCAGCCACCGGCGGACATCACGCTTCCGCTAGTTGGGTAACGGGAATCCAACGGGCGGGGTGGGTCCGAGGGGAAGGTTGATGGGTACGTCGAAGGGAGTCAGCCCAAGGGCGATGACGACGGGGAAGTTCCGAGGCATCGGCCCGGGCGGCAGGCCCGGATTCGCGCCGGGGAACGCGCCGGGAATCAGGCCGCCCGGGAAGAGGTCCCCTTTCGATGCGTTGGCCCCCTCGGTGTCCAGCGATTCGGGGGCGCACTCGCCGGTCTGGGCCTCGCCCTCACCGCAACCGGGAACCAGTATCTGCGGATCGGCGTGAGCCGCCGGCGCACAGATCAACGCGATGAACGCCAACGGCGCAGCGATCGCGGTTCGAATCATTGGGCCAGCGTAGCAACGGGTAATACGTTGTCATGGTGAACGAGGTGTGGCCGCCGGGAGCGACGAGTGGCGCACTGGTGACACTGACCAACCCCGACAAGGTGCTCTACCCGGCAACTGGCACACCCAAGTCGGAGGTTTTCCGCTACTACACACACATCGCCGACGTGATGCTGCCGCACATCGCCGGCCGCCCGGCGACCCGCAAGCGATGGCCCAACGGTGTGGAGGGGACCGCGTTTTTCGAGAAGAAACTCGCGAAGTCGGCACCGGCCTGGCTGAGCCGCGGCACGCTGGTGCACCGCTCGGGTGCCACGGTGTACCCGATCATCGACAGTGCGGAGGGCCTGGCGTGGATCGCACAACAGGCAGCCTTGGAAGTTCATGTGCCGCAATGGCGTTTCGGCCTGGACGGCACTCCCGGCCCGGCCACTCGGTTGGTGTTCGATCTCGACCCGGGTGAGGGGGTGACGATGAGTCAGCTGTGCGATGTCGCCGTCGCGGTGCGCGAGTTGGTCGATGACATGGGTCTGAGTCTTTATCCGGTCACCAGCGGCAGCAAGGGTCTGCATCTCTACGCCCCGCTGCGCGACCCGATCGGCAGCGCAGGTGCCGCTACTGTGGCCCGCCGGATCGCCGAGCAGCTTGAGCGCAGCATGCCCGACCGGGTGACCGCCACCATGGCCCGCAGGGTGCGCACCGGCAAGGTGTTTCTCGACTGGAGCCAGAACAACGCCGCCAAGACCACCATCGCGCCCTATTCACTGCGTGGCCGCGAATTCCCCACGGTCGCCGCTCCGCGCACCTGGGACGAGATCGCCGACCCGGGCCTTCGTCAGCTTCGCTATGACGAGGTGCTCGAACGGGTGACCCGGCTCGGCGATCTGCTGGAAGGTCTCGACGACGATCCGCCGCGCGGCGACCGGCTCACCACCTACCGGCGTAAGCGTCATGCGGCGAAGACAGCGGAGCCGGTGCCCGATGCGCCACGGCGATCCGGTGATGGCAACCGTTTCGTCATCCAGGAGCACCGCGCACGGCGTCTGCACTACGACTTCAGGCTTGAGCGCGACGGCGTGCTGGTGTCGTGGGCGGTGCCGAAGAACCTGCCGGAGTCGCCGTCGGAGAACCACCTCGCGGTACACACCGAGGACCACCCGCTGGAATACGCCACTTTCTCCGGAACCATCCCCAAGGGCGAGTACGGCGCCGGCGAGGTGAGCATCTGGGACTCCGGCACCTATGTCGCTGAGAAGTTCACCGACGCGGAGGTCATCGTCGATCTTTCCGGCCGGCGGGTCTCCGGGCGCTACGCGCTGATCCGCACCAACGGTGATCAGTGGCTGGCACACCGGATGAAGGAGCAGACGCCTGCCGCCGGCGCCCACGTCACAGACTTCTCCCCGATGCTGGCCACGCTGGGATCAGTGGACCGGCTGACCGGCGCGCAATGGGCGTTCGAGGGCAAATTCGACGGCTACCGCATGCTCGCCGAAGCCGACCACGGACGGTTGCGCCTGCAATCCCGCAGCGGCCGTGACGTCACCGCCGAGTACCCCCAGCTCGAGCCGCTCGCCGAGGTGCTGGCAACCCACCACGTCATCCTCGACGGCGAGGCGGTCGCCCTGGACTCCCACGGGGTGCCCAGCTTCCACGAGATGCAGAACCGGGCCCGTGCCACCCGGATCGAGTTCTGGGCCTTCGACGTCCTACACCTCGACGGTCGCTCGTTGTTGCGGGTGAAGTACCGCGACCGGCGGCGCGTTCTGGAAACCCTGGCCGCCGCGACGGGACTCATCGTGCCGCCGCTGATCGAGTCCGAGGGATCCGCCGCGCTGGCCTACTCCCGCGCGCGCAAGTGGGAGGGCGTGGTCGCCAAGAAATGGGACTCGACCTACCGGTTAGGCCGGCGATCGAACTCATGGATCAAGGACAAGAACTGGAACACCCAGGAGGTGGTGATCGGCGGCTGGCGCCGGGGCGAGGGCGGGCGCTCATCGGGCATCGGGGCTCTGCTGGTGGGCATTCCCTCAGAGCGGGGCTTGACGTTCCTCGGTCGCGTCGGCACCGGTTTCACCGAGAAGGATCTCGCGCACCTGAAGACGATGCTGGCGCCCCTGCACAGCGACACCTCGCCGTTCGCCGCCCCGCTGCCCAAGGCTGAGGGCACCGGTGTCACCTATGTCCGTCCCGAACTGGTGGGAGAGGTGCGCTACGGCGAACTGACGTCCGACGGCCGGTTGCGGCACCCGAGCTGGCGTGGGTTGCGGCCGGACATGCAACCGAACGACGTGCTCGATGAGACGGGCGCCGTCACAAATACGTAATCGTCAAATGTCGGACCCGGCTGTGCCGTGGCGACAAGCATGTGGATTCTCGGCGTAACGCCACCGCGCCGAGGGGGAGCGGGGAGTATTCATGATCACCCTTAGCATCGGTCAACTCGTCGTCATCGGTCTGGTGTTCATCGTCTTGATGGCGCTCACCATGCGCTCGGTGATCCTGCGCGACCGCGCCATGATCCGGCAGCGCGAGGATGCCGCGAACAAATCCGAGTACGAGAAGCGCTGGCGAAAGCCTGAGGCGGGCTGAGCCATCCGGGCCATCCGGGCCATCCGGGGCCGTTCGGGGCCGTCCGGGCTCACCCGCGCAGGATCTCCCGCAGCGCATCGAGCACGTCGGCGTCCTCGATCGTCGAGGGCACCGGCTCGTCGCGACCGCCGGCGATACCGCGCATCGTCTTGCGCAGGATCTTTCCCGACCTGGTCTTCGGTAGCGCCGCCACCACGTCGACCTGCCCGAGGCAGGCCAGTGCGCCGATCTCTTCTCGGACGGCGGCTATCAGTTCCTCGGCCAGACCGTCGGCCGAGGCGCCGGCCTTGAGCACCACCAGCCCGCGCGGAACCTGACCCTTGATCTCATCGGCGACCCCGATCACCGCGCACTCGGCGACCGCCGGATGGCTCGCCAGCACCGCCTCGATGGAGCCGGTGGAGAGCCGGTGCCCGGCGACGTTGATGACGTCGTCGATGCGGCCCATCACGAACAGGTAGCCATCGTCATCGATGTAGCCGCCGTCGCCGGTGAGGTAGTAGCCCGGATGTTCGCAGAGGTAGGAGGCTTCGAAGCGGGCATCGTCTCCCCACAGTGTGGGAAGCGTTCCCGGCGGCAGCGGCAGACCGATGCAGATCGAGCCCTCTTCGCCGGGTTCGCGGGGCGATCCGTCGGCCGAGAGGATCGTGACGTCGTAGCCGGGCATCGGCACCGTGGGGGACCCCGCCTTCAGCGGCAGCGTGTCGATGCCCACCGGGTTGGCCGCGATGGCCCAGCCGGTCTCGGTCTGCCACCAGTGGTCGATCACCGGGATGGCCAGCTTCTGCGAAGCCCAGGTGTAGGTGTCGGGATCCAGCCGCTCACCGGCCTGGAACAGATACCGCAACGACGACAGGTCATACCGTGCGATGTGGGTGCCGTCGGGATCTTCCTTCCGGATCGCCCGGATCGCCGTCGGGGCGCTGAAGAGCACCTTCACGCCGTGATCGGACACCACCCGCCAGAACGCCCCCGGGTCGGGCGTGCCGACCGGCTTGCCTTCGTAGAGCACCGTGGTCGCGCCCGCCAGCAGCGGTCCGTACACGATGTAGGAGTGGCCCACTACCCAGCCGACGTCGGAAGCGGCCCAGAAGACCTCACCGGGCCCGACGTCGTAGATGTTGCGCATGCTCCACATCAGTGCGACGGCGTGGCCGCCGTTGTCGCGCACGATGCCCTTCGGCTTTCCGGTGGTGCCGGAGGTGTAGAGGATGTAGAGCGGATCGGTGGCGGCCACCGGCACCGGGCCGGCGGGCTCGGCCCCGGCCATCACCTCCGCCCAGTCCACATCGCGGCCCTCGGTCAGGTCGCAGCGGTGCCGATCACGCTGGACTATCACGCAGGCGCGGGGTTGATGCTCGGCTAACTCCAGCGCGTGATCCAGTATCGGCTTGTACTCGATCACGCGCGACGGTTCGATCCCGCACGACGCCGACACGATCACCGTCGGCTGCGCGTCGTCGATCCGGGTCGCCAGCTCATGGGCGGCGAATCCGCCGAACACCACCGAGTGCACCGCGCCCAGGCGTGCGCAGGCCAGCATGGCGATCACCGCTTCGGGGATCATCGGCATGTACAGCACCACCCGATCGCCCTTGTCCACTCCCAGCCCGCGCAGCGCACCGGCGAAACGGGCTGTCTCGGCAAGCAACTCGCGGTAGGTGAAACGTCCTCTGGTGGCTGTGAGAGGGGAGTCGTAGATCAGGGCGGTCTGGTCACCGCGTGCGGCGATGTGCCGGTCGAGGGCATTGGCACAGGTGTTCAGTTCGGCTCCGGTGAACCAGCGGTAGAACGGCGGGTTGTCGTCGTCGAGGATCCGCTGCGGGGCCCGGGTCCACGTCACCGCCTCGGCCGCCTCGCGCCAGAACATATCCGGATCGGCCAGGCTGGCCTGGAACACCTCGTCATATCGCGGCACGGATAGCGGCACGGATAGCACGGTAACGCGGACTCGCCGTTATCGTCGTCGCATGCCCGCCGTTCAATCCCCAGTGCTCTTCGATGACACCGGCGACGGGATCGCCGTCGTCACGCTCAACCGTCCACCGCTACTCAACGCCATCGACGGCGCCCTGCTCGACGGGCTGGATGAGGCTCTGACGCGCCTGGAGGCCGGCGCCTACCGGGTGGGTATCCTGACCGGTGCCGGCCGCGGTTTCTGCGCCGGCGCCGACCTGTCCGGCACCGGTGAACCGTGGACTCCGCCGGCGGCCACTGCGTTCAAGACCACCTACGACGGTCAGGTCCGGCTGGCCGACCAGATGACCCGGCTCTACGAACTGCCCATCCCGGTTCTGGCCGCCGTCAACGGAGTCGCAGTCGGTGGTGGGCTGGCTTACGCGCTGCACTGCGACGTCCGCATCGCCGCACAGGGCGCCCGGTTCGGTTCGGTATTCATCAAAGCGGGGTTCTCCTCGATGGACATGGGAACCTCCTATCTGTTGCCGCGCATCGTCGGAGCCGGCGTAGCCCGCGAACTCATGCTCACCGGGAGGATCATCGACGCCGACGAGGCGTACCGGATCCATCTCGTGCACGAGGTCACCGCGGCTGAGAACCTGATGGATGCCGCACTGGCGATGGCCCGCTGCATCGCCGCCAACAATGCCTACGGCGTGTGGCAGACCAAGATCGGCCTCAACGCCGCTCTCGACGCGCCGAGTCTGCGGCATGCCAAGGAGATCGAGAACCGCACCCAGGTTCTCAGCGGATTCACCAACAACCCTCGGGAGGCGGCGATGGCCCACCGCGAGAAGCGGGCGCCGCGCTGGGATCCGCTCTGAACCTTAGGTATTCACCTTGCTCATGACGTGCTCGGCGAACATCTCCAGGTTGCGGATCTTGGCGTCCAGAGGTTCGGTGTCCGGCCCGTTGACGTAGGGAATCCGGAATCCGACCATCACGTCGGTGACGCCCTTGTCCTCGAGCCGTTTGATGCCGTCGGGTGTGTACGCGTCCAGCGAGATGACGTGGATCTCGAAATCCTTGTCGGCGGTGCCTTCTTCTTCGCGATAGCGGTTCAGCGTGGCCAGAAGCTCGTCGAGATCCTCCTCGCCGCCGCCGTGCATCCAGCCGTCGTTGCGGGCCGCGCGGCGTAGCGCGGCGTCCGCATGGCCGCCGATCAGGATCGGCACCGGTTTGGTGGGTGCCGGCGTCATCTTGATCTTCGGGATGTCGTAGAACTCCCCGTGGTATTCGAAGTAGTCCCCAGAGGTCAGGCCACGGATGATGTCGATGCATTCGTCCATCCGCTTACCGCGTTTGGCGAAGGGCACACCCATGATTTCGTAGTCCTCCGGCCACGGACTGGTCCCCACGCCCAGGCCCAGCCGGTTGTTGAACAGGGCGGCCAGCGATCCGGCCTGTTTGGCCACCAGGGCAGGCGGGCGGATCGGGAGTTTCAGGACGAAGAAGTTGAAGTGCAGCCTCTCGGTCACCGCGCCGATAGCGGCAGCGATCACGAAGCTCTCGATGAAGGGCTTGCCGTCGAGGAATTCCCGATTGCCGTCCGGGGTGTAGGGGTACTTCGAATCGGACTCGAACGGGTAGGCGATGCTGTCGGGAATGGTCATCGCGTGATAGCCCGCGGCCTCAGCAGCTTTGGCGAGTGGGATGTAGTAGCTCGGGTCGGTCATCGCTTCGGCGAAGGTGAATCTCACCCGCCGATAGTAGAACGTGTTCTAATTCGTGTCGGCGGTTTAGGCCGACCGGTCAGCTATTCGCCTGCTTCCTTCTCCGCGCCGGCGCCCACGAGTGCGTCACCCCACACCGAATGCGCGCCGCTGTCACCGATCCGGTAGACCTGCCACGTCGTCGCGGCACCGGCCAGGACCACTAAGGCCGCGATCAATCCGGACAGCACCGCCGACAGCGGCCGGCCCCGCCCCGCGCGCACGTGCAGGACCGCCAGCAGGATTGCGGCGACAAGCAGTGCCAGCGAGAAGTAGATCATCGTGTCGCCCAGCGCCGCGTGCTGCTCGATCAGCTCCGAATGCTCGAGCTGGTGCTCCAGCCATTCACCGGATTCGGTGGTCAGTGGCGTCATGGCTGTGGTGACGACCGCCAGCGCCAGCACCAACCACACCAGCCGCTGCCGGGCGGCGGGCCACACCGCGCACAGGATGGCCAGCAGGGCGGTCAGTAAAGCCAGCACGACGATGAAGTGCACCAGCAGCGGGTGGGCGGGAAGTCCGGCGAACGTCGACATTGGGCGAATGCTACAAGCCGGGTAGGGCATTCGCAGTCCAGACTCGCACTGCAGACTAGTGACACCATGATGAATACGCGCTGGCTTCTTCTCGGGGTCTCGGCGACGGCGTTGATCGCCGGCGGCGCAGCCCGGCTGACAGGTGCTTCACAGGTGGCCGATTACTTATGGATCGCCGGGACGGTGGCGGCCCTGCTGCCGGCGCTCTGGTGGGTGGTCGCCGGCCTTCGCGCCGGGCGCTTCGGTGTTGACGTGCTGGCTGTCATTTCGTTGTTGGGAGCGCTCGCGGTGCGGGAGTACCTGGCCGGCGCTCTGATAGCGGTCATGCTCGCCACCGGCCAGGCTCTCGACGCCGCTGCGGAGCGCCGGGCGACCAAGGATCTGCGCGCCCTGCTGGACCGGGTGCCGCACACCGCCCGCCGGCTCACTGCCGACGGCGTCGAGACGGTGGCACTGGAGGCGATCGCCGTCGACGACGTGGTGGCGGTCGGGCCCGGCGAGGTGCTGCCGGTCGACGGACTGGTGCACTGCGAATACGCGGTCATCGACGATTCCGCGCTCACCGGCGAACCGCTGCAGGTGCGTTACGACCACGGTCAAGCGGTCCGAAGCGGCGCCGTCAACGCCGGCGCCGGCATCCAGATACTGGCCTGCGCCACCGCCGCGGACAGCACCTATGCGGGCATTGTGCGGTTGGCCAAAGAGGCCGCCGCCGAGACCGCCCCCCTGGTCCGCATCGCTGACCGGGTGGCCGCCTGGTTCGTGCCGCTCGCGCTACTGATCGCCGGTGGCGCGTGGTTGCTCAGCGGCTCGGCGACCCGCGGCGTCGCCGTGCTCGTCGTCGCCACGCCGTGCCCGCTGCTACTGGCCGCACCGGTCGCGATCGTGTCGGGGCTCTCACGCTCCTCGAGGATCGGTGTGCTGGTGCGCGGCGGTGGCCCTCTTGAGGCCCTCGGTCGGGCAACGACTCTCGTCCTCGACAAGACGGGAACGCTGACGTCCGGACGACCCCGAGGCACCGATGTGGTGGTGGCGCCGGGGCGCACGGTCGACGAGGTGTTGGGTCTGGCGGCCTCAGCCGACCAGCTCTCACCGCACGTCCTGGCGGCGGCGATCGTCGAGGAAGCGAAGACCCGCGGTCTGACCCTGATCGTGCCCAGCGTCGTCGAGGAGGAGGCCGGCACCGGCGTCTCGGCGCTGGTCGATGGGCGACAGGTGCACGTCGGCAATCTGGGAGTCGACGGCGAGATCGCCGACTGGACGGCATCGGTGCTCGCCCGGGCCGCACTGGACGGCGCGGTGGTGGCCTGGGTGCGCATCGACGGCGAGCTTGCCGGGGCGATCATGCTGAGCGACCCGCTGCGCGCTGACGCCCCACGCACCCTGCGCCGGCTCCGTGCGGCCGGGATCACCAAGATCGTGATGCTGACCGGTGACCGCCCCGCGCCGGCCCGGGAGATCGGCACCGTCCTGGGGCTCGACGAGGTGGCCGCCCAGCAGACGCCCGAGGACAAGGTGGCCCGGGTGCGGGCCGAGCGCACGCTCGCGGTGACGGCCATGGTCGGCGACGGGGTGAACGACGCGCCGGCGCTGGCCGCGGCCGACGTCGGGATCGCCATGGGCGCGCGCGGATCGACGGCGAGCTCCGAGGCGGCCGACATCGTGTTGACCGCCGATCGCCTGGACCGGCTCGCCGACGCCAAGCTGATCGCCCGCCGGTCGCGTCGTATCGCTGTCCAGAGCGCGGTCATCGGCATGGGTCTGTCGCTGGTGGCCATGGGCTTCGCTGCGGCCGGCTGGCTGCCACCCGCGTACGGGGCGCTGCTGCAGGAGGGCATCGACCTCGCGGTGATCCTGAACGCGTTGCGCGCGTTGCGAACCGACCATGACGGATTCTCGCCCCTGAGCACCGATGCCGAAGCCCTGGTGCGTCGGTTCGCCGGTGAGCACGACCGGATGCGTGATGATCTGTCGATCCTGCGTGACGCCGCCGCGCAGCTCGCCGCGGGCGATCGGCAGGCGGCACTGCAGACGCTGCGCGCCGCCGACAGCTTCCTTCAGGACACGCTGCTGCCGCATGAGGACGCCGAGGACTCGGTGCTGTATCCGGCGCTGGCCGCGCCGCTGGGAAGCCCTGAGGCGACCGCCACCATGAGCCGGATGCATGCCGAGATCCACCGGCTTGCCGAACGATTGCACACCCACCGCCAGATGGCCGATGACGCCGGTAAGTTGACGCCCGAGCAGTCCGACGATCTGCTTGCCTGTCTGTACGGCCTCTACGCGCTGCTGTGTCTGCACTTCGTGCAGGAGGAGGAGAACTTCTTCGTGCTCGCACCCACCTCCGAGACGTCGTGACGTGGCTCAACCGCAACGTGCGGGTGCTGTCGGCCATCTCCTTCCTTCAGGACACCGCAAGCGAGTTGCTTTATCCGCTGCTGCCGGTCTATCTCACCGCGGTCCTCGGTGCGCCTGCGGCGGTCGTCGGCGCCATCGAGGGAGCGGCGGAGGGTGCGGCATCGCTGACCAAGATCGCCGTCGGGCCACTCGGTGACCGCTTCGCCAAACGCCCTCTGATCGCCACCGGGTACGGCATGGCCGCACTTGGCAAAGTTATGGTCGCGGCGGCCGGCGCCTGGCCCGGTGTGCTGGCCGGCCGTGTCGTCGACCGCCTGGGCAAGGGTCTGCGCGGAGCACCGCGGGATGCCCTTCTGGTTGACGGCATCGAACCCGAGGCGCGCGGAAGGGTTTTCGGGTTCCACCGGACCATGGACACCCTCGGCGCAGTCATCGGACCGCTGATCGGACTGGCCGGCTACGAGCTGCTCGACCACCGCATCAAACCGCTGCTTTTCGTGGCGATCGTGCCTGCTGTGCTGTCGGTACTGCTGATCGCGCTGGTGCGGGAGAAGCCCCGGGTCGGTCCACGTCCGGCGCGGCGGCCGATCATGGCGGGGATGCGGGACCTGCCGCGGCGCTTCTGGCGGGTGACCGCCGTCGTCGTCACCTTCGGGCTGGTCAACTTCCCCGATGCTCTTCTACTGTTGCGACTCAGTGAGATCGGCTTCAGCGTCGTCGGGGTCATCCTCGCCTACGTCACCTACAACCTGGTGTACGCGCTCGGAAGTTTTCCGGCCGGACTGCTCGCGGACCGTCTGCCGCGCCCCGCGGTGTTCGGCATCGGACTCGCGTTCTTCGCCATCGGCTACCTCGGACTCGGCCTCACCCACGACCACGTGCTGGCATGGATCTTCATCGCGGTGTACGGCATCTTCGCCGCCTGCACCGACGGTGTGGGCAAGGCGTGGGTCTCCTCGCTGGCCGACGCCGGCCACCAGTCCACCGCCCAGGGTGTGTTCCAGGGCGGCAGCGGTCTGGCGATCCTGGTCGCCGGTCTGTGGGCCGGACTGCTCTGGGGTGCAGACGGCACACTGCCACTGGTCGTCTCCGGTGTCGTCGGCGCGTGTTTCGCCGCGGGACTGTTGGGCCGGTGGGCGCTGACCGGATCGCGACGGAGCATGGTCTAGTGCGCACCATTCACGTCATCGGAATCGGGGCGGGCGATCCGGACTACGTCACCGCGCAGGCCGTCCGGGCGCTCAACGACACCGCTGTGTTCTTCGCGATGGACAAGGGTGAGGCAAAGAGCGATCTGATCGGGTCGCGGCGCGGGATCTGCCGTCGTTTCATCACCCACAACGACTACCGGTTCGTCGAACTGCCCGACCCGCAGCGCGCCACCGACGGCGATTACACCACCGCGGTCGCCGATTGGCACGGCGCCCGGGCGCGGCTGTGGGCGGAGGCGATCGAAACCGAACTGCCGCCCGACGGCGTCGGTGCGTTTCTCGCCTGGGGTGACCCGTCGCTCTACGACAGCACCTTGCGCATCCTGGACCTGGTGGCCGAACATGTCGGACTGCGCTACGACGTGATCCCCGGCATCACCGCGATCCAGGCGCTGACCGCGCGGCATCGCATCCCGCTCAACGACGTCGGCGAACCCGTGCTGATCACCACCGGACGCCAACTGCGCGCCACCGGCGTATCGGGTTCGGCGGTGGTGATGCTCGACGGTGACTGCGCATTCCTGCACTGTCCGCCGCAGACCCGGATCTGGTGGGGCGCCTACCTGGGCACCCCGGACGAACTTCTGGTGGCCGGCACGGTCGGGGAAGTCGGAGAGCACATCGCCGCGGTCCGGGCCGAGGCCCGAGCCCGCCACGGCTGGATCATGGATACCTACCTACTGCGCGCGTGACATGATCGGAGGTATGGGATTCCTCCTGCGCGCTTCGTTCACCGGACTCGCCCTGTGGCTGGTGACCCTCATCGTTCCCGGTATGAAATTCGTCGGCGGCAGTTCGACACTGCAGCGCATCGGCATTGTGCTGGTCGTCGCGGTGATCTTCGGTCTGGTGAATGCCTTCATCAAGCCGATCGTCCAGGTGCTGTCCATTCCGCTGTACATCCTCACGCTCGGACTGTTCCACATCGTGATCAACGCCCTGATGCTCTGGATCACGTCATGGATCACCGATCACACCACCCACTGGGGTCTGACCATCGACAAATTCTGGTGGACGGCCATCTGGGCGGCACTGCTGCTCTCGATCGTTGGCTGGGTGCTCTCGATCCCGTTCCGCAGCGCCGAGCGCGCTCTGGGCTGAACGGACCCCGGTCGGATGCCCGAGCTTCCCGAAGTCGAGGCACTCGCCGACCACCTTCGACGGCATGCCGTCGGCAGGACCGTCGCGCGCGTCGACGTCGCATCGCTGTCGGTGTGCAAGACCTTCGATCCGCCGATGACCGCGTTGCACGGCCGCACCGTCACCGCCGCGCATCGCTGGGGCAAGTACCTCGGGGTGCAGGCCGGCGAGGTCTACCTCATCGCGCACCTGTCGCGGGCCGGCTGGTTGCGCTGGTCGGATTCGCTGAGTTCCGCGCCGCGCAAGCCCGGTAAAGGGCCGATCGCGCTGCGGGTGCACCTTGACGGCGCTTCCGGTTTCGATCTCACCGAGGCCGGCACTCAGAAGCGCCTCGCGGTGTGGCTGGTGTCCGATCCCGGAGCGGTTCCCGGCATCGCCGGACTAGGACCCGATGCGCTCGCCGTCTCCGGTGCGGAACTCGAGGAGTTGCTGGCACGGCACAGCGGACGCATCAAGACCGTCATCACCGACCAGAAGGTGATCGCCGGGATCGGCAACGCCTACAGCGACGAGATCCTGCACACGGCGGGAATCTCGCCGTTCGCAACGGCGTCCAAACTCACCGAGTCGCAGATGTCCGCGCTGCACGAGGCGATGGTGTCGATCCTCACCGATGCGGTGGTGCGTTCGGTGGGGCAGCAGGCGGCGATGTTGAAGGGCGAGAAACGATCCGGCCTGCGCGTGCATGCGCGCACGGGGTTGCCGTGCCCGGTGTGCGGCGACACCGTGCGGGAGGTGTCCTTCGCCGACAAGTCCTTGCAGTACTGCCCCGGATGTCAGACCGGAGGCAAGGTGCTCGCCGACCGCCGGATGTCGCGACTGCTCAAGTGAGACCTCAGCCGGCCCGGCCCCGTTGGGTGCGGTAGCGGCGCACCAGGGCGTCGGTGGAGGAGTCGGACTGCTCCGGCGGCGAGGCGTCCTCGGTGATCACCGGCAGCAGCGCCATCGCCTGCGTCTTGCCCAGTTCCACACCCCACTGGTCGAAGGAGTCCACACCCCAGATCACTCCCTCGGTGAACACCTGATGTTCGTAGAGCGCGATCAGCTGACCGAGCACCGACGGCGTCAGCCGCGTCGCCAGGATCGACGTTGTCGGCTTGTTGCCCGGCATCACCTTGTGCGGCACCACACTCGGCGGTGTGCCCTCGGCGGCGATCTCCTCGGCGGTCTTACCGAAGGCCAGCACCTGGGTCTGGGCGAAGAAGTTACTCATCAGCAGGTCGTGCATGCTCCCCGAACCATCGGCGGTGGGCAGATCATCGGTGGGCTGGGAGAACCCGATGAAGTCAGCCGGCACCAACCTGGTGCCCTGATGCAGCAGTTGATAGAAGGCGTGCTGTCCGTTGGTACCCGGCTCACCCCAGAAGATCTCACCGGTCGCGGCGCTCACCGGCGTGCCGTCAGCGCGCACCGACTTGCCGTTGGACTCCATGGTCAGCTGCTGTAGATAGGCGGCGAAGCGCGCCATGTCATTCGAGTACGGCAGCACCGCCCGGGTTTCGGCACCGAAGAAGTCCGAATACCACAGTCCGATGAGGCCCAGCAGCGCCGGCGCGTTGGACTCCAGTGGCGCGGTGGCGAAATGCCGGTCGACGATGTGGAAGCCGGACAGGAAATCAGCGAACGCCTCGCGGCCGATCACCGCCATCAGCGATAGACCGATCGCGGAGTCCACCGAGTAGCGACCCCCCACCCAGTCCCAGAAGCCGAACATGTTCGCACTGTCGATGCCGAAACCCTCGACCAGTTTCTTGTTGGTCGACACCGCGACGAAGTGCTTGGCCACCGCATCGTCACCGAGGGCGGCGGTCAGCCAACGGCGGGCCGCGGTGGCGTTGGTCAGGGTCTCCAGTGTCGTGAACGTCTTGGAGGCGACGACGAACAGGGTGGTGGCCGGGTCCAGCCCGTCGAGTTTGGCGACGAGGTCGGCCGGGTCGACGTTGGAGACGAAGCGGGCGGAGATGCCGGCGTCGGCGTAATGGCGCAGCGCCTGGTATGCCATCGCGGGGCCGAGATCTGAGCCGCCGATGCCGATGTTCACCACCGTGGCGATGCGCTTGCCGGTCGCGCCGGTCCACTCACCGGAGCGCAACCGGTTGGTGAACTCGCCCATCGCGTCGAGCACCGCGTGGACGTCGGCCACGACGTCCTGTTCGTCGACGACGAGTTGCGCGCCCCGGGGCAGTCGCAGCGCGGTGTGCAGGACGGCGCGGTCCTCGGAGGTGTTGATGTGCTCGCCGGCGAACATGGCGTCGCGGCGCTGCTCGAGCCCGGCGGCCCGGGCCAGGGCGACCAGCAGCGTCAGCGTCTCCCTGGTGAGGCGGTGCTTGCTGTAGTCGATGTAGAGGTCTCCGACGCTCAGGGTGAGTTCCCGGCCGCGGGCCGGGTCCTCGGCGAAGAACTCGCGCAGGTGCACCCCGGCGATCTGGGTGTAGTGGCGTTTCAGCGCCTCCCAGGCTGATGACAGATCCATTCCCCAGACCCTATGCGCAGGCGGCCCACACGGTGTAGATGATTGACCCATGGCTATTCCAGATATTCACCGGCTGTTGTCCTCGGTTCCCACCGGGCTGTGGATCGGCGGCGAGGAGCGATCGGCGACCTCGACATTCGACGTGCTGAACCCGGCGACCGACGAGGTGCTGACCTCTGTGGCCAACGCCGGAGCCGCCGACGCGATCGCCGCCCTGGACGCCGCCTGTGCGGTCGGGGATTCCTGGGCGGCCACCCCGGCGCGGGAGCGCGGGGAGATCCTGCGGTCGGTGTTCGAGACGATCATCGACAAGGCCGACGACATCGCCACCCTGATGACGCTGGAAATGGGCAAGGTGCTGCCGGAGAGCATGGGCGAGGTGAAATACGGCGCCGAGTTCTTCCGCTGGTTCGCCGAGGAGGCGGTGCGCATCCACGGCCGCTACACCCCGAGCCCGGCCGGAACCGGACGCATCGTGGTGACCAAGCAGCCCGTCGGCCCCTGCTATGCCATCACGCCGTGGAACTTCCCGCTGGCGATGGGCACCCGCAAGATCGGCCCCGCGCTGGCCGCCGGCTGCACGATGATCGTCAAGCCGGCGCAGGAGACGCCGCTGACGATGCTGCTGCTGGCCAAACTGATGGCCGATGCGGGTCTGCCCGCCGGTGTGCTGTCGGTGCTGCCGAGCAATCAGCCCCGCGAGGTGACGACCGCGCTGATCGACGACGGCCGGTTGCGCAAGCTGACCTTCACCGGTTCGACGGGAGTCGGCAAGGCCCTGGTGAAGCAGTCCGCCGACGCTCTGCTGCGCACCTCGATGGAACTCGGCGGCAACGCCCCCTTCGTGGTGTTCGACGACGCCGACGTCGACGCCGCCGTCGAGGGCGCCATGCTGGCCAAGATGCGCAACGGTGGTGAGGCCTGCACCGCGGCCAACCGGCTCTACATCGCCGCGCCGCTGCTCGAGGATTTCACCGACAAGTTCGTCAAGAGGATGGGTGAGCTGACAGTAGGCAACGGTCTGGACCCGTCTTCCAAACTCGGTCCAATGGTCAACCCCAACCAGGTCAAGACCGTCCAGGAACTCGTCGACGACGCGGTGGACAAAGGTGCCACCGTCGCCCTCGGCGGGCAGGCCCCGGGCGGACCCGGCAACTTCTACCCGGCGACTGTGCTCACCAACGTCCCGCCGAATGCCCGGATCCTCAAGGAGGAGGTGTTCGGCCCGGTGGCTCCGATCGTCGCGTTCGACACCGAAGCGCAGGGCGTCGCGGCGGCCAATGACACCGAATACGGTCTGGCGGCCTACATCTGGACGCAATCACTGGACCGCGCGCTGCGGGTGGCCGAGGCGGTGCATGCGGGCATGGTCGGGGTGAACCGCGGGGTGATCTCCGATCCGGCGGCGCCGTTCGGCGGTGTCAAGGCGTCCGGTTTCGGGCGTGAGGGCGGCTTCGAGGGCATCGACGAGTACCTCGACATCAAGTACATCGGGCTGACGCCGTAGAACGCCCCGAGCCGGCTGGGTTGGAGGGCCGGCTCAGTGGCCGAGCCGGCTGGGTTGGAGGGCCGGCTCAGTGGCCGAGCCGGCTGGGTTGGAGG